>JBBQDU010000149.1:0-6623 GCA_038320055.1 Gemmatimonadales bacterium
CGTCACCTCTTCGTGCGCGAGATGGGGCTGGCCTTCCGCCCCTATGTGCTCTGGCTCCGACTCAACAGGGCGGTGGAGGCGTTTGCGGCGGGCAAATCCCTGACCACCGCGGCCTACGGCGCCGGCTTCGCCGATTCCGCCCACCTCAGCCGCACCTTCCGCCGGATGTACGGGATGGCGGCCGGCACGCTCCGGCTGGAATAGCCGTTTCGTTCAAGCCTCCGCCGGATCCGGCTGGTATCCTCGTCTCCGTCAACACGGCGGTTCACCCGAACACGAGGAGCCCACCATGTCCACCCAGCCGAACGCCTGCACCTGCGTCACCTGCCCCGGCTCGGCCTGCACCTGCGGCTGCCAGAACACCGCGACCGCGCCCCGCTCCGTCTGCCGGTGCGGCGAGGCCTGCGCCTGTGGCCCGACCTGCGCCTGTGGCCCAACCTGCAGCTGTCAGGCGGCCTGAAGCGGTTACCGCCACCAACCCCTTCTCCTGTAGCCGGCGCCGGCATCCGGCGCCGGCTACACCCGTGAGCCCACATCCTGAGAGAGGAACCCAATGCGTCCACGTGCAAGCATTCTTCTGATCGGCATGGTCGCACTTCCCGGATGCTACCATGCCACGATCGACACAGGTGTCGCACCTTCCAACGTGGTCATCGAGAAGCGCTGGGCCTCCGGCTGGATCTTCGGTCTCGTCCCGCCGCCCACCATCGAAACGGCGGCCAAGTGTCCGTCCGGTCCCGCGAAAGTCGAGACCAAGCTGAGTTTCTTGAATCAGTTGGTCAGCTTCCTCACGCTGAGTATCTACACACCGATGGAGATCCGGGTGACGTGCGCCCAGGGGACGGTGACGACACCTGCATCGCTGATGCGTTCAGACTCCGCCTCAACCCCTCCTCCCGCCCTGGAGCCAGGCAGATGACCACGGTCCTCATCACCGGCACCAGTACCGGCATCGGCATGGCCACCGCCCTCGCGTTCGGGCGAGCCGGCCATCGCGTCGCCGCCACGATGCGGAACCCCGGCCGTGCACCGCCCCTGGCCGAGGCCGCGGCGCGGGAGACGCTGCCGATCACCGTGATCCCGATGGACGTCGACTCGGATGGGTCGGTCCGCGACGGCATCGCCCGAGTCGAGCGGGACCTCGGCCCGGTGGACGTCCTCGTCAACAACGCCGGCATCGAGCGGATGGGCTCGGTGGAGGAGCTGCCGCTGGCGGAGTTTCGCGCCGTCATGGAGACCAACTACTTCGGCGTGATCCGATGCACCCAGGCCCTGCTTCCGGCAATGCGGCAGCGCCGGGCCGGTTGCATCATCAACGTCGCTTCGGTCGCCGGACACATCGCGACGGCGCCGATGGCCGCCTACACCGCCTCGAAGTTCGCGTTGGAGGCGCTCAGCGAATGTCTGGCCCAGGAGGCCGCGACCTTTGGCATCCGGGTGGCGATTGTCGAGCCCGGCATCATCGACACCCCGATGGCACAGCATATCCGCGTGCCGTCGGCGCCTTCACCCTACGCACAGCAGCGCCGGGTGGCGGCCCTGTTCGCGGCAGTCCTCCAGACTCCGGTGCCCCCCTCCGTCGTGGCGGACAAGATCCTCGAGATCGCCGTCGGCGACACGACCCGGCTTCGGCACCCCGTGGGACCGGACGCCGAACCGTTCCTCGGCTGGCGCCGGGCCATGAGCGACGAAGCATGGGTCGCGCTGGGCGCAGTCGACGACGACACCTGGTACGACCGGATCGAGGCCGACTTCGGAGTGGACGCGCGGCCCCACGCACAGGCATAGGGTGACCTGACGGCGCCTGGCGTGTGACCGACCTTCACCCACGGCCGGCGCCGGCGGACGCCATGTCGTACTCGTCATGGCGACGGTACCAGAGGCCGGTGCGCAGGTCGCCCGCACCCACGGCCATGCGCTCGTTGCGCCCGCGGGGCGCGCGGTCGAGCCACTGGTACATGTCCCACAAGGCGTCCAGCCCGCGCGCGTACGCCGAGTAGGTGTGGTAGGCCACGCCGTCCTCGAGCGCGAACGCGCTCATGCCCGGCGCCCCGCGTGAACGTCGCCGCGTCCGTGCCCGCGCCCGCCGCGATCCTGGCGATCGGACTGTCCGGGCCGGCCTGCAGCGACGGCCGCGCGTCCATCGCGCGGAAGTTGTACTCGACGGCGCCCGCCTCCTGCTGCTGCCGGGTGTACCCCGCCTGGAAGTCGTAGTTGAAGTCGCTCCCGAACGCCTTGCACTCCTTCCTTAGTGATCCTCCACGAGTGCCTTCAGACGGTCGGCCGCGTCGTCCCATTGCGCGGCGATCTGATCGAGCCACCGTCTCGCCTTCTCCAGGCGCTTCAGGTCCAGCTCCCAGACCCGCTCGCGTCCGCGGCGGGCATGCCGCACCAGGCCCGCGTCGCCGAGGGCGTAGAGGTGCCGTGTGATCGCCTGACGCGTCACGCCGGTGCCCTCGCTGAGCCGCGTGATCGACAGCGGCCCGTCGACGGACAGACGTCCCATCAGACCGAGCCGTGTCGCGTCGCCGAGTGCGGCGAACACCGGCACGGCGTCGGTCACCTGCAAAGCCGCCGCGCCGCGGCTACGAGACATACTGCGCCAGGTTCTTGATCTGCCCGGTCCACCCCTGGTCGTTCATGCGGAACGCCTCGGACCGGCGGCCGAGCGGGATCCGATCGAACCCGGACTCGACGATCGTGAGGGCGGTGCCGCCCTCGGTCTCCTGGAGCGTGAACTCGACCAGCGTGGTGGGCTCGGCCGAGTAGTCCACGGCGGGGTCGATCGGGTAGGGGTGCCAGCGATACGAGAAATACCGTTCGGCCTCGATCCGCTCGATCAGGATTTCCACCGTCAGGTGCTCGTAGCCCGGGTGGGTGATCCTCCCGCGGACCGTCGCGCCTTCGGCGAAGGCGCCGTCGAGGTTCACGCGGAACCACGCTCCGAACTCCTCCGCGCTCGTGAGCGCGCGCCAGACGCGCGACCGCGCGGCGCGCAGGTCGATCTGCTTCTCGATACGGTCGGTGCTCGGCCTGTCCTGCGTCTCCTGGGCTTTGGCGGTCATGAGTCGGTGTCTCCTTGAGCGGCGCGAACTCGCGCTGGTTGTTATGCAACTGTTATGTTGCATATCAAACTACAAGGCGTCCGGACACGCAACCCCGAGGTTGCGCGTGTGTGCTGCGCTACCTCCGTTTGAGGTAATCCCCCAGCCGCACCGCCAACGCCACGATCGTCAGCGTCGGGTTCGCGTATCCCCCGCTCGGGAACACCGAGCTGCCCGCGACGAACAGGTTCGACGTCCCGTGGACCCGGCTGTTCTCGTCCACGACGCCATGCCGGGGCTCCGTGTGCATGCGGGTGGTCCCCATGTGATGCTTCCCGCCCTCTACCGCCTCGAGCCAGGCCAACGGCTCGTCCGGAAAGGCGCGCTCGACATGACCGACGCCGGCGTCCCGGACCGCCTGGTCGAACAGCCGGGTCACCCGGCGCATGTTCTCCACGTCCTCCTCACCGATGCGCCACTCGATCCGCACCCGGCGCCGGCCCAGGCCGTCCCGCTCGTCGCCCAGCATGACGCGGTTCTCGTATCGGAACGTCGTCTCGAAGGCCGCCCGCATCCGCCAGCGTAGTCCAGGGCCATCGCCCATCGCGAGCTTTCGCGCCATGGCCACCACCACCCGGTGCGGGGCGGCCGCGGCCTGTCTCGCGTACGGCCAGAGCGCCCCCGGCACCCCTCGCATCTTGAACTTGTTCCACAGTTGCAGAAAGGCCTTCACTTCTGCGGTGGCGAAGACCCGATGGGCTTCGTAGCGAGGGTGGAAGAAGAAGGCCGCGTTCATGAGACGCTCGCGCTCGGCGACTTCGCGGCGCAGGGACAGGACGCCCCGGACCAAACCGGTGCCGCGTCCCTGTTCCGCCGGGTGCAACCGGTAGAAGTCCAGCGCGCTCGGTGACCGCAACACGAGCGTGCCTGGATCGACGTATGCGTGGTCGCAGAAGTATCGGCCGACCAGCCCGTGTACATTCCCGGGGGCCGCGCCCGGATCGGCGGAAGAGAGCAGCAGGAGCCGGGCGTTCTCGACGCCGCCCGCGGCGAGGACGAAACGGTCCGCGCGGATCTTCAGCTCGTGCCGACCCAGCGTGCGGATCTCGACCGCCGAGCAGGCGGCGCCCTCCATCCTCGCGAGCGTGATCGGCGCGTGCAGCACCAGATCGATGGTCTTCGACCGCTCGAGGCGCTCGCGATAGCGCCCGCCGAAGTTCTGGACGTTGACATGAAAGATCTCATTGCCGAACGTCGCGCTCTCCGCCAGGATCTGGTCCGGTCCGAGCACGTCGGCCCAGCGTCCGGGCTCGTACTCGAAGGCGGCAAGCCCGCAGATGTCATGCGCCCGTGCGTAGTACGGACGCAGCGCGTCGAGGCCGAAGGGCCAGCCGCCCGCGCCGCACCAGTCCCGTCGCTCGAAATCCAGCGCCTCCAGCGGACGGCACCAGCCCGCCCATACGTTGGTCGAGCCGCCGAGCGCGCCGACGCGGGTGTCGCGCAGGATAGGATACGGCTGGCCGACCACGTCGCCCTCGTAGAGCCGCTGGGTGGCCGCCTCGTAGCCCGGTCCCCCGGCTTCCAGCAGGCACACGCGCAAGCCCGTCGCCTCGAGCTCCAGGGCCAGCGTGATCCCGGCCGCCCCCGCGCCCACGATGCAGAGGTCGTATCGCGGCGGCTCGTGCCCGAGTCCCTTCTCAGCGTCGAGGAGCATGGCGCGACACTAATGGCGGCGGGAATGCGCGTCAACGCTGCGGCGTGAGGGAACGTGTCCCCCGGTAGCGTCTCCGTCGGCATCGTGAACCACAACGGCGAGTCGTACCTGATGCAGACGCTCCGCGCGGTCGCCCGTCTGGGCCCCCCGGTGGACGACATGCTGCTGATCGACAGCGGCTCCACCGATGGCGGCGCGATGCTGGTCCGGGAGCACTTCCCCCACGTGCGAGTGATCGAGCTGGGCGCCAACCTCGGCCCGGGCGCGGCGCGGAACCGAGCCATCCGCGAGGCAAGGCACGACCGGATCCTGCTGATCGACAACGACGTGGAGCCGGAGCCGGGCAGCGTGGACGCACTGGCGTCGTCGCTCGACGGCCACGCCGGCGCGGTGCTGGCGATGGCGGCGGTGCTCTACGAGCATTCGCCCGACACCGTCCAGTACGTCGGCGCGGAGCCCCACTTCCTCGGCGCGCCGGCGCTGCTCCATGCCGATACGCCCGTGGCGGAGCTGGAGGACGTGGTCCGCGTGGTGGGTACGGCGATCACCTGCTGTGTGATGGTGGACCGCGAGCGCTTCGGCGACCGCCGGTGGTTCGACGAGCGCCTGTTTTTCTATCTGGAAGACCACGAGTTCGGCCTCAGGGCCAGCCTCCAGGGGTACGACTGCCTCACCGTGCCGGCGGCGCGGTGCCTGCACCGGGCCGGCACCATCGGCGTGTCCATTCGCCAGACGGGGCGCTTCACGCCGGTCCGGGTCCGCTACACCATTCGCAATCGCTGGTTGACGGTGCTGATGCTGTACCAGGCGCGCACGCTGCTCCGGTTCGCGCCGGCGCTGGCGGCGTTCGAGGTGCTGCAGCTGCTCGGCACGGTCAGGAAGGGATGGCTCACACACTGGCTCTGGGCGGCCGGATCGACGGTGGGGATGCTGCCTCACGTGCTGCGCGTGCGCGGGGCGTTGCGAGCGAGCCGGCGGCGCGGGGACCTCGAGGTGCTGACCGCCGGACCGTTCCCCTTCAACACGGCGTGGCGCCGCTCCGCGTTGGAGCGGGCGGCGCAGCGCGCACTCGACCTGATCGCCCGGCTCAACTGGCGCGTGGCGGGCGGACGCGCTCGCGAGTCGCCGAGCGGCTCCTAGTCGCCGAGTGGCTCCTGGTCGCCCGGCAGCTTCTAGTCCCTCAGCAGCTCCTCGATCGGCCGGCCCGCGAAGTGGGGCGGCAGGGGTGCCCCGAGCCACCGGAACACGGTGGGCATCAGGTCGGCGGTGTCGTAGGTCCGCGTGCTCGGTCCCGGCGGAATTCCGGGACCCTTGGCGACGAACCAGCCGTGGGGCGTGTGGTTCCCCGAGCGGCCGGAGACCAGCGGCCGACCCTTGGGCCAGCAGATCTCGCCGAATTGCTCGGAGACCAGGCCGCTGGAAGCCCAGACCGGGTGCGGCGGGTCCCACAGCACGACCAGATCGGGGAGATAGCGGCGGCGCGGTGCGGTGGGGGAGACCAGCTCGTCCACCTTGATCGTGCCCCGGATCACAGGCTTCCCGGTCTCGATGTCGCGGAAGCTCCTGAGCGCGGCGTCCAGCTCGGCCATCACGCGATCGGCGTCCGCGGGGTCCACGGTGCCCTGCTTCTCGCGGCCCTTGAGGTTGAGCCGGACGTAGCCGTTGTAGTCCATCGGCAGGGCGAAGTACTTCGTGTTCGCCCAGTCGTACATGCGCCGGGACCAGAGCGGGACCAGCGCCTTGTTCCAGGCGGTGGGGATGCGGCGGGTCACCTGACGCACCAGCGTCCACGGCAGCGACTGCCTGAGGCGGTACATCAGGCCGGGTTTGGCCGGCGCGCCGCCGCCGCCCTGGTGGATGTGGCC
>JBBQDU010000150.1:0-6572 GCA_038320055.1 Gemmatimonadales bacterium
GCCGCGCGATCTGGCCGAGATCCAGCGGGACATCGCCTCCGCCGAGCAGGATCGGGCGGTCGCAGCCGAGGCGGAACGCGACGCCGTGTCCCTCCGCGCGGGCTCCGAGGCCAGGATCGAGGCCAAGAAGCGCGAGATCGACACCAACAAGGACCGGAAGAACATCGCCAAGCGGGAGAAGCGCGACGCCGAAGTCGCCTCGCTCGACGCCGAACGGAAAGCGCTGGAACGGGAGAAGGACCTGCTCGAGCGCCGGAAATCGCTTCGCGAGACGGAGATCGATCTGTCGAAGAAGCAGCTGGACCTCGCCACCCTCGCCCGCCAGGCGCTCGAGCTGGAAGGTCAGCTCGTGATGAAGCGCGCCGAGCGAGCGCGAGTCGCGCAGGGAACCGCCGACGCCGTGCGCCTCAACCAGGTCGTGCTGGACGTCGAGGCCGCCGTCCTCCAGGCCCAGAAGAAGCGGGCCGAGCGGGAAACCGAGGTTGTGGACAAGGAGAAGCAGGTGATCGAGCGCCGGATCGAGATTCTCAAGGCGCGGCGCAGCTTCGCCAGCGGCGGCTGATGTCGGCCGAGGAGGTCGTCAAGCGCATCCGGGTCGCCAGCCTCCAGTACTTCATCCGGCCCATCACCACGTTCGACCAGTTCCGCGATCAGGTGCGCGGGCTGGTCGAAACCGCGGCGGACTACCGCTGCCATCTCGTGGTGTTCCCCGAGTACTTCACCGTGCAGCTGCTTTGCCTCGGCGACGTGCGGCGTCCCATGCGCACCCAGATCCGGGATCTCGCGCGTCGCGTCCCGCAGTTCATCGAGTTGATGGCCGACCTCGCCCGGGAGCATCGGCTGCATATCGTGGCCGGCACCATTCCGGTGGCCGAAGAGGGCTCGGACCGGGTGTTCAACCGGTCCTACTTCTTCGAGCCGAGCGGGAACCACGGCGTGCAGGGCAAGCTGCACATGACCCGCTTCGAGACCGAGGACTGGCAGGTCACTGCGGATACCACGCTCCGCATCTTCGAGACCGAGTTTGGGCGGATGGCCATCGCCATCTGCTACGACGTGGAGTTTCCCGAGATCGCGCGCGCCGCTGCCCGCCAGGGCGTGCACATCCTGGTCGTCCCCAGCTGCACCGACGACCGGCAGAGCTTCTGGCGGGTCCGGTACTGCGCCCACGCCCGCGCCATCGAGAATCAGCTGTACGTCATTCATGCGGGCACGGTGGGCTCGCTGCCGATGGTGCCGGCGGTCTCGCTCAATTACGGACAGGCGTCCATCCTGACGCCGAGCGACTTCGCGTTCTCCCGGGACGGCATCCTCGCGGAGGGGAACCCGAATCAGGAGATGATGGTCATCGGCGAGCTGGATCTCGAGATCATCTGCCACGCCCGGACGGCCGGCACGGTGCTGCCGCTGCTCGACAGCGCCCGGACCCAGGGGATGGTGGCGTCGCCGGAGATGGTGCGTCTGTGAAATCCGGCCCTCCGGCGGTGACGGTTCGTCCCACCCGCCGCGAGGACTTCACCGGGATCATCGAATTGTGCGGGGCCGTGTATCCGGGGGCCCCATCCTGGTCGTCCGACCAGCTCGCGTCCCACCTCAACGTCTTTCCCGAGGGCCAGCTGGTGGCCACGGACGCCGGCGGGACGATCGTGGGGATGGCGGCGAGCCTCATCGTCCTGTGGGACGATTACTCGGTCACCACGAGCTGGCGCGACTTCACCGATCACGGGCGGTTCACCAACCACGACCCGGCCCACGGGCGGACGCTGTACGGCGCCGAGGTGATGGTCCACCCGGCGCGCCAGGGCATGGGAATCGGGGGCTGCCTCTACGCCGCGCGGTCGGCGCTGGTGCGCCGCCTGGGGCTGCTCCGGATCCGCGCCGGGGCGCGGCTCCGCGGCTACCATCACCATGCGCGCACCCATTCGCCCGAGGAGTATGTGGCGTGCGTGGTGCGCGGGGAGCTCGGCGACCCGACGCTCTCCTTCCAGATCCGGCAGGGCTTCCGGGTCCTCGCGGTCGTCTCCGGCTATCTGCCGAACGATCCCGAAAGCGGTGGCCACGCCGCGGTCATCGAATGGCTGAACCCGGGGGCGGCCGGTTGACATCGCGGCGGGACAAGGATATACTTTGATATCAAAATTGATATCCAATCAAAACGGGCCAGCGGACGAGGGGGAGATGCAGCGGTCCAGCCGGACATCCATCCCGCTCAAGGCCGACGGCTCGAACGTCACGGCCATCGTGCAGGGGCTGCGCCGCATCACCAAGGCGCTCCACGACTATTCGCGCGAGGTCTACCGGTCGTACGGTCTCACCGGCCCGCAGCTCTGGGCGCTCAACACGCTGCATCACCGCGGCGCTCTCACCGCCGGCGAGCTGGCCGAGGCCTTGGTGGTCCACCAGAGCAGCGTGTCGGTCCTGGTGGCGCGTCTCGAGCGCCGCGGCCTCGTCCGCCGCGTTCGCCGCCGGGGTGACCGGCGCTTCGTGGAGGTCACCCTCACGGAGGCGGGCCGGACGCTGGCCGAGCAGAGCCCGGAGCCCGCGCAGGGACGGCTGCTCCACCAGCTTCGCCGGATGCCGCCCCCCGAGGTGGCCCGCATACGGACGTCGATCGACACCCTGGTGGCCGCGATGGCGGCGGGGGGCGTCGAGGCCAGATTCTTCTTTTCCGAGGGCTAGCGCGGCAGCATCGGCGCCCGGCTCTCGCACATCGGACGCGGCGATACCTCACCCGCCGCCTCCAGCATCGAGCACAAAACCCCCGCAAGGGGGTTTTCCTCATCACGGAGAGACCATGTTCCATCCGCGTGTGGCCGGGCTCGCGCTCGCCCGCGCCCTGCTGCTC
The DNA here is from genome assembly GCA_038320055.1 of Gemmatimonadales bacterium. GTDB lineage: Bacteria > Gemmatimonadota > Gemmatimonadetes > Gemmatimonadales > GWC2-71-9 > CAVVWJ01. The sequence goes on from JBBQDU010000150.1 coordinate 2,846, forward strand.
GCCGCCGCGCCCGCGGCGGCCCAATCGCCGGACTCGCTCGGCCTCAGCGGCGACGTCGGCGTCGTCAACACCGCCGGCAACACCGACCTGACGACGATCAACATCGGCGAGGAGGTGCGCTGGCGGCGCGGGCAGCTGACCTTGGGGCAGATGTTCGCCCTGGTTTACGGCCGAAGCCGGGGCGAGACCACGTCGTCGCTCTGGCGGGCGGGCCTGCGCGGCGATTACGCGCTGAGCGAAGCCGTGTCGGTGTACGGGCGGGTGGCGTGGGACCGGGACCGGTTCGCGGGCATCGCGCGGCGGTTCGAGGAGGGCGCCGGGGTCGCCATCGGCGCCATCAGGCGGACCAGGGACCGGCTCGAGGTGGAGACCGGACTGGCGCTCATCCAGCAGCGCTCCACGCTGGCCATCGCAGATAACTTCGCCTCCAGCCGCGGCGCCGCCACCTATACACACCACTTCACCGAGGCGACCTACGTCCGGCAGCTGGTGGAGGGGACGGCCAATCTCGAGGATGCGAGCGACTATCGCCTGACCAGCGAATCGGCGCTGGTGGCGCCGCTCTCCAGCCGTCTCGCGCTCAAGATCAGTTACGTGGTGCGGTACGACCACCGGCCCGAGCCCGGATTCGGAACGACCGATCGGTTGCTCACGTCGGGCCTGCAGATTACGCTCTGACGGGCAACCGCTCTCGAGGGCCCGGCCGGGGCACTCGGGAACGCCTTTCAGCCGGGACGTTCGATGCCGGATCTACTGTACGAGCTGAACGCCCGCGACGAGATCACCGCCGTCAACGAGGAGTGGCACTGCTTCGCCGCGCGAACGCGGGCGCGCCCCTGTCGTCCCCCGACATTCCGGGACGATCGCTGTGGGACTTCGTCCGTGACGTGGACACCCAGCACATCTACCGCCTGCTGCACCGCCGAGTTCGCGGCACCGGTGCGCCTGTCCGGCTCCGCTTCCGCTGCGACGCGCCCGCGGTGCGGCGGCTCCTGGAGCTGGAGATCTCGGAAGGGGCGGAGGACGACGGGCGGCTGGCCTATCACGTCAGGATCATGCGCGAGCAGGCCAGGACCTCGGTGCGGCTCCTGGAGCCGCACCCGACGCGGTCGAACGAGTTCGTGACAGTCTGCAGCTGGTGTAACCGGGTCGCCGCCCCGGCGGAGGGATGGCTCGAGGTCGAGCAGGCGGTGGCCGCGCTGGGCCTGTTCGACGACGTCCAGCCACCACAGCTGACCCACGGGATCTGCGGCGTGTGCGACAGCCTGCTCCAGGACGGGATCGGCGGCGCGACTGCCGAGGTGGTGCTGGCGGGGCTGTAGGCGTTCTCGGCGGCGTGCCGCCGGGGGGGGATCGGCGGACGCGGCGGCGGTGAAGCCGGGACTCAGGTTGCGGGCCGCGCCTCCCGCATGATGCCCAGCGTGCCGCTCCGGATGTGCAGGTCCCGTTGCGGGAACGGAATCTCGATGTCGGCCGCCTTGAGCTCCCGCCAGATGACGAAGTTGAGCTGGCTCCGGAGCACGGTGGGGGTCTGGATGAAGTCGCGGGTCCACACGCGCAGCTCGAAGTTGAGCGAGCTGTCGCCGAACTCGACGAACATCACGTCGGGCTTGGGCTCGGTGAGCACGCCCTTGTGCCCCGCGGCCACCTCGAGCAGCAGGCCCCGAACGACCTCCGGATCGGACGCGTAAGACACGCCGACGGGCACGCTGATGCGCACGAGGCGGCTCCCGTGGCTCCAGTTGGTCACCCGCTCGGTGATGAAGTCGGAGTTGGGGACGATGATGGCGATGTTGTCGTTGGTCACGACCGTGGTGGCCCGGGCCGCGATGCGGCGGACGTCGCCCATCACCTGGCCGACCTCAACCCGGTCGCCCACCTTGATCGGACGCTCGAAGAGAATGATGAGCCCGCTGATGAAGTTGCCGGTCACGTTCTGGAGCCCGAAGCCGAGGCCCACGCCGAGGGCCCCGGCCAGCACCGTGAGCGCGCTCAGGTCGATCCCCGCGCCCTGCAGGATAACCACGGCTCCTACCGCGACCACCGCGTAGCGCAGGATCGTGCCCACGGCCTGGGCCACGCCGATGTCGAACCCGCGCCTGGTCAGCACCCCATCGACCAGCATGCGGGTGATCCGCCCGGTCACCCAGATCAGGGCGGTCAGCATCGCGAGCACGGCCAACAGCTTTCCGAGCGTGAACGACGAGCCCAGAATGCCGTGATTCAGCCAGCTCACGGCATCATTGAGGATCCGGTCGATCTCCTCCATCCGCACCTCCGCTCGTGAACAGAACCGTCTGACCCGCCAGCCGGTGCCGGGCGACCGGAATGAAAACCCATCGTCCGGCCGGCGGCAATCTCCGAGGCGGCCGGCCTATATTGCACCGGTATGGCGGCGCCTCGGGACTCGCAAAACGGCACCACGGTGTCCCTCGATGACCTCTGGCGCGCGGCCCGGGTGCTCGAGGGGGTCGCCGTCCGGACCCCACTGGTCGAGGTACCCCGGCTTTCGGCGGCGCTGGGTTCGGTGGTAGCCTTGAAGTGCGAGCAGCTTCAGCCCACGGGCTCGTTCAAGCTCCGGGGCGCCTACACCGCGGTGGCGCGGGTCGCCGGGGAGGGCACGGCGGCCGGGGTGGTGACCCAGTCGAGCGGCAACCATGGCCAGGCGCTCGCGTTCGCCGCCGCGCGTTTCGGCCTCCGGGCCGTGGTCGTGATGCCGGCCGCGACCCCGCGCATCAAGGTCGATGGCGTTCGGCGCCACGGCGGTGAGGTCGTCTTCGCCGGCCGGACGCGCTCCGCTGAGCAGCTCGAGCGGGCCGAAGCGATCGTCCGCGAGGAAGGGCTCGCCATGATCCCCCCGTTCGACCATCCCGACGTCGTGGCGGGACAGGGCACCTGCGGACTCGAGATCCTGGCGCAGCGCCCGGACGTGGACACCATCGTCGTCCCGGTGAGCGGGGGCGGCCTGCTGGCGGGGATCTGCCTGGCCGTCGAAGCCCTGGCCCCTCGGGTGCAGGTCGTGGGCGTCGAGCCCGAGGGGGCGGCCAAGCTGACCGCCGCGCTGGCCGCCGGAGAGCCCCGGACCCTCGCCCACACCGAGAGCCTGGCCGACGGGTTGCTCACACGAAGCGTCGGCCGCTTTACCTTTCCCATTCTGCGCCGCGTGGTCCGGATGGCCGTCCGGGTATCGGAAGACGAAATCGCCGGAGCGGTCCGGTTTCTTCACCGCGAGGCGGGGCTGGTCGTCGAGCCCTCCGGGGCGGTGACGACCGCGGCGCTGCTCGCCGGCCGCATCACGGCCGGCGGCCCCACCGTCGCGATCGTGAGCGGCGGCAACGTGGATCCCGATCTCCATCAACGTCTGGCAGGCTGAATGACCCTCGCCCCGAAGATCCTCGTCGCGGATGACGATCAGGCGCTGTCGCGCACCCTGTCCTGGATCCTCAAGGAAAACGGGTACGAGGTGCTCACTGTGCCGGGCGGCGAGCATCTGTTCGACCACCTGCAGGCCGAGCCGTTCGACCTGCTGCTGCTCGACATCATGATGCCCAAGGTGGACGGCCTGCAGCTGCTGCAGCGGGTCAAATCCGATGCGCGCTTCAAGGACCTGCCCGTGCTCATGATCTCCTCCATGCCCCCCGAGGAGGCGACGGTGCGCTCGCTCGGCCTGGGCGCGGCTGATTTCATCCCCAAGCCGTTCCGCGTCCGCGAGCTGCTGGCGCGGGTG
>JBBQDU010000151.1:0-6518 GCA_038320055.1 Gemmatimonadales bacterium
GGCCCCGTGCCGTCCGCGTAGGTGAGCGGATAGGTCGCCGGCCAGCCCTCGCGCGGCCCCATGAGCGCCTGCACGTCCGGATCGGTCCACGTCGTGGCCACCGGGCCGGCCAGGAGGGCGGCGCCGCGAATCGTCCCGTTCGGCACTCCCGCCGCCGTCAGGTAGCGCCGGTCCAGCGCGAGCAGAGCGGCCGTGTGGGCGCCGGCGGAGTGCCCGACGAGGAAAATACGCGCCGGGTCGCCGCCGAACCGGGCGATGTTGTCCCGAGTCCACCGCACCGCGGCCGCGCCGTCCTCGACCCAGGCCGGAAACCGGACCTGGGGATAGACCCGGTAGTCGGGCACCACGGCGACGACGCCCCGGCGGGTGAAGGCGTCGCCCAGGAGCCGGTACTGATCCTTTGACCCCTGCTGCCACCGGCCACCATAGAGGAAGACGACGACGGGCGCCCCGCGCCGCCCGTCACGCGGCCGGTAGACGTCGAGGCGCCTGCGCGCGCCCTCCGCGTACGGGAAGTCCGGCGTGAACTCAAAGTGGCTCCGGAGCAGGAGCCGCTCGGCCAGCACCCTGGGAGAGCAGGCGGTGAGCGAGGCGAGCGACGAGGACAGGAGGAAGCACAGGCGAGCGCGAGTCACCTCGAAGGGAGCGGGATGCCGGCGGTCAGGTCAAGCCCCGCCTCGCCCTCGTGTTATGCGCGCGGCCGGTTGCCCCCGGCGTCGGCACCCTTCAGTATTGGTCGGCGCCCTCCAGTATTGCCGAGATAGCAATGGCATGGGGCGACGCAGCAATGGCGATCCACCCGCAGGAGCGCGCGCATGAGCCACCCCCAGTCAGAGCCTGATTTCGAGCCGCTTCCGATGTATCGGGAGTATCCGGCCGCTGAGATGGAGGCGCGGAGCCGGGCATTCGCGGCCGACATGCAGCGGCGCCGCACGACGCGTCACTTCAGCGACCGGCCGGTGTCCCGCGCGGTGATCGAGGCCTGCCTCGAGGCCGCGGGGACGGCACCGAGCGGCGCGCACCTGCAGCCCTGGCATTTCGTGGCGGTGAGCGAGCCGGAGACCAAGCGCCGGATCCGGGAGGCGGCCGAGCGGGCCGAGGAAGAGTTCTACACGACGGCGCCGCCGGAATGGCTGGCCGCGCTGGCACCGCTCGGCACCGACGCCCACAAGCCCTATCTCGAGACGGCGCCGTATCTCATCGCGGTCTTCGCCGAGCGCTACGGGGTCACCGCGGCGGGGGAGCGGCGAACGCACTACTACGTGAACGAGTCGGTCGGTATCGCCACCGGCTTCCTGCTGGCGGCACTGCACCACGCGGGTCTCGTAGCGCTCACCCACACGCCGAGCCCGATGGGGTTCCTGTGCGAGGTGCTTGGCCGCCCCGCGAACGAACGGCCGGTCATGCTCGTCGTCACCGGCTATCCGGCGGAGGGGGCCCGGGTACCGCGTCTCCGCCGAAAACCGCTCGCCGAGATCGCCACCTTCCTCTAGCCCGCCCGGCGGCACCGCGCCTACGGCGCGTCCTCGGTGACGTAGATCTCCCCGCCCCGCTCCCGGAACTCCGCCGACTTCGCCGCCATCCCGGCCGCGTAGTCCCGCACGTCCTGCGTGATCTTCATCGAGCAGAACTTGGGCCCGCACATCGAGCAGAAGTGCGCGGTCTTCGCACCGTCCGCGGGCAGCGTCGCGTCGTGGTACGCGCGCGCGGTCACGGGATCGAGCGCCAGGTTGAACTGATCCTCCCAGCGGAACTCGAACCGCGCCCGGCTGAGCGCGTCGTCCCACTGCCGGGCGCGGGGGTGGCCCTTGGCCAGGTCGGCCGCGTGCGCCGCGATCTTGTAGGCAATGACCCCCGCCTTCACGTCGTCCCGGTTGGGCAGGCCCAGGTGCTCCTTCGGCGTCACGTAGCAGAGCATCGCCGTGCCGTACCAGCCGATCATCGCGGCGCCGATGGCGCTCGTGATGTGGTCGTATCCCGGTGCGATGTCGGTGGTGAGCGGCCCGAGCGTGTAGAAGGGCGCCTCGCCGCACCACTCGAGCTGCTTCTCCATGTTCTCCTTGATGAGGTGCATCGGGACGTGGCCCGGGCCCTCGTTCATCACCTGCACGCCGTGCTCCCACGCGATCTTCGTGAGCTCGCCCTGGGTCCGGAGCTCGGCGAACTGCGCCTCGTCGTTCGCGTCGGCGATGCTGCCGGGCCGGAGCCCGTCGCCCAGCGAGAAGGAGACGTCGTACGCCGCCATGATCTCGCAGATCTCGCGGAAGCGGGTGTAGAGGAAGCTCTCCTGATGATGGGCCAGGCACCACTTGGCCATGATCGAGCCGCCGCGGCTGACGATGCCGGTCACCCGATTCGCCGTGAGCGGCACGTAGCGGAGCAGCACGCCCGCGTGGACGGTGAAGTAGTCCACGCCCTGCTCCGCCTGCTCGATGAGCGTGTCGCGGTAGATCTCCCAGGTGAGGTCCTCCGCCGCGCCGCCGGCCTGCTCGAGCGCCTGATAGATCGGCACCGTGCCGATCGGCACGGCCGAGTTCCGGACGATCCACTCGCGGGTCTCGTGAATGTCGGCGCCGGTGGAGAGGTCCATCACCGTATCGGCGCCCCAGCGCGTGGCCCAGCGCAGCTTCTCGACCTCGTCCTCGATCGACGAGCGGACGGCCGAGTTGCCGATGTTGGCGTTGATCTTCACGTGGAAGGCTCGGCCGATGACCATCGGCTCGAGCTCGGGGTGGTTGATGTTGGCCGGGATGATCGCGCGCCCCCGGGCGACCTCGCTCCGGACCAGCTCCGCCGGCATGGCCTCGCGGAGCGCGCTGAATTCCATCTCCTCGGTGATCTCGCCGCGCCGGGCGAACTGCAACTGGGTCACGGCGCCGCGGCCCCGAAGCACCGGCCGGCAGAGGCTCTCCGGCACGAGCGCCGGATCGCCACCCGTGCGACGACGAGTGTCCTCGACCTCGCGCGCCAGGATCCATGGGCGGCGGAGCGGCGGGAGCCCTTCGCGCACGTCGGCGATCTCGGGTCCGCTCGAGTCGTACACGCGGAGTGGCGGCTCGCCGCCCGACAGGGCAATCTCGCGCATCGGCACGCGGATCCCCCGGCTGCCGTCGACGAATGCCTTGGTAGAGTTGGGAAACGCCTCCGCGTAGGGCTCGGCGGCGGGCGGGGTGACGGGCTTGGGGGCGCGGGGTGCGCGCCGGCGGGGAGTGCGGGTGGCCATCGCTGTCGCTCCATGGGTCGGGCGAAGGGCAATGCAGCGCTGGCGCCATGTCGCGCGGGCGCCGCACTCCCTTCGCCGGTATCAGCCGGATCAGGTTCCAAGGGTGACGTCTCAATCCGTCGGCGCGCTGCGACGAGGGATGCCCCTGGCGGCAAGAGAAGTGTAAGGCCGCCCCGACGTGAAGTCACGCCGCCATCCTGCAGCCGAACGGGCCACGGCCCCCCTTCGCGGGTCCCCGTGGCAGGCCCTTTGCACATGTAGCCTCACGTCGCGGCCACCTGGCGGCGCTCGGGAACCCGGCCGCCGACGGTCACGCTGCACCGGCAGAGGCCACCCAAGGAAGCGAGCGCGATCATGCGGAGGTTCGGAGTCGTCACCACCATCGGGGCGCTGCTGCTGACCGCCGGAGTCGAGCGGGCCGGCGCGGTTCAGCGTCTGATCGACGTGCGGCAGATCGCGACCGACACCCTCCACGACGTAGCGCTCGCCACGTTCGAGCACGGCAGCCCCGTCATCTACTACAACCCGCGCCTGCTGCAGCAGTTCGGGCCCGAGCTCACCGCGTTCTTTCTGGCTCACGAGTTCGGCCACATCCGCTACGGCCACACCGGCGCCGCGCTCGTCGCCGGCGGCGGCGATATGAGCGCCGTGCGCCAGCGCCAGGAGCTGGAGGCCGACTGCTACGCCGCGAGCACCCTGGGCGACTCGGACCCCGCGGTGGTGACCGCCGCCCTTCGCTTCTTCGCCCGGATGGGACCGTTCCGCTTCGACTCCTGGCACCCGAGCGGCGCCCAGCGCGCAGCCAAGATTCTCGCCTGCCTGCCGACGGAATCGTCGGATCGCGCGAACTCGTCCGACGTTCCTGTCGTCGGTATCGGGGCCGAGGCGGTCGCGCCGAACGGACCGCCCACGTAAGTCGTTGCCCCTGCACGCGGGCGCATCGCCCCGCGCGTGGGAGCGGCCCGGTCACGTCTGGAACGCGGATTGCCCCGGCACCGTGTTGACATGCCGCCCGCTCGAGGATAGGATTTCCGTATGATTATGCGCTCCGCCGTATGCTTCCGGTCTGCCGCCACCCCGTCGCGCCTCGCGGAGGCCATGGCGTGTTGTTGTATGCCGATCCTGCACCCCGACCGGACGACCTGACGGCTCGAAGTTCACGCGCAGAGGTGTGAAGCCCGCAGGCAATGTTCTGCGGGCTTTTTCGTTTTCGGCCATCACGAGGATTACCGAATGCAGACGCAGGAGACGGCCACCCTGGCCGAGATCGCCGACCAGTCGACGCCCGAGGAGATCGTGGCGTGGACGCTTCGCCGTTTCGCGGGCCGGAACCTGGTGGTGTCGACGTCCTTCGGGATGGAGGGGTGCGCGCTGATCGACATGGTGGCGCGGCACGGGGTCGCGGTGCCGATCATCTACCTCGACACGATGTTCCTGTTTCCCGCGACCTACGCACTGCGCGACCGGATGGTCGCGCGCTACCCGCATCTCCAGTTCGAGAACCGGGGCACGACGCTGACCGCCGAGGCGCAGACCGAGCGGTTCGGCCCGGAGCTGTGGCGCCGCGAGCCCGACCGCTGCTGCGCGCTCCGGAAGGTGGAGCCGATGCGGCAGGCGCTCGCCGGGGTCGAGGTGTGGATCACCGGGCTCATGCGAAGCCAGGGCGGCGAGCGCACGGAGATCCGCGAGCTGCAGTGGAACGAGGCGTACGGCCTGGTTCAGGTGAACCCGCTGGCCGCGTGGGACCGGTGCCGGGTGTGGGACTACGTGGTCGCGTACGACGTGCCCTACAACGAGCTCCACGAGCGCGGCTACCCGACGCTCGGCTGCACCCACTGCACCGTCCCCGTTCCGGGGGCGGGGCCCCGGGAGTACACCCGCAGCGGGCGCTGGGCGGGTACCGACAAGACCGAGTGCGGCCTGCACCTCGAGTCTTCACGACATTTCGCACGAAAGGCGTGAGGCCACCGATGACCGGCAAACCGGAATCCAAGGTCGAGGTGGCCAAGCGGCACGGGCGGCACCTCCGCGGTACCATCGCCGAGACGCTGGCGTCGGAACGGTCGCACTTCGGCCACGACGATCTCCATCTGCTCAAGTTCCACGGCACCTATCAGCAGGACGATCGCGACGCCCGGAAAGCGCTCGAGGCGCAGGGCCGGGAGAAGGCCTGGTCGTTCATGGTGCGGGTGGCGATTCCCGCCGGCGCCATTACCGGGGCTCAGTATCTGGAGCTCGAGCGGCTGGCCGACGAGCATGCCAACGGCACGCTCCGTGTCACCACGCGCCAGGGGTTTCAATTCCACGGCATCCTCAAAGGCGACCTCAAGGCCGCGATCGCGGGCATCAACGCGTCGCTGCTCACCACCATTTCCGCCTGTGGCGACGTCCAGCGGAACGTGATGGGCTGCGCCGCGCCGCTCGGCGACGCCGACCACGCCGCGGTCAAGGCGGTCGCGGAGGCGATGGCGCTCGAGCTGAGGCCCGCGTCACACGCGTACCACGAGATCTGGCTCGATGGCGAGAAGCAGGTTTCGAGCGCCCAGGAAGAGCCGTTCTACACCGACCGCTACCTCCCGCGGAAGTTCAAGTCCGCCGTCGGTCTCTCCACCGACAACTGCGTGGACATCTGGTCGCAGGATGTGGGGCTGCTCGCGATCGTGGTGGACGGCCGCCTCACGGGCTTCAACCTGCTCGTGGGCGGCGGTCTCGGCATGACCCACAACAAGGGCGACACCACCGCGCGCCTGGCCGAGCCACTCGGCTTCGTGGCCATCGAGCACGGCGTGGAGGCGGTGCGGCTGGTGGCGTCGATCTTCCGCGACCACGGCAACCGGAGCGATCGTCGCCACGCGCGGCTCAAGTACCTGCTCGCCGAGTGGGGCACGCCGCGGTTCCGCGAGGAGTTCCAGCGGCGCGCCCCGTTCACCCTGGGCCCCGCAGTGCACCTGCCGCCGCTGCCGTTTCACGACCACCTCGGCCGCCATCGGCAGAGCGACGGTCGCTGGTTCTACGGCGTGTTCGTCCAGAGCGGGCGGATCACGGATGCGGGGCGGGAGGGCCGGCTCAAGTCGGCGCTGCACGAGATCGTCACCCGGCTCGGTCCCGGCATCCGGCTGACGGCGCAACAGAACGTGCTGCTCACCGACCTCGACGCCGACGGTGTCGAGACCGTCGAGCGCATCCTCGGGGCCCACGGCGTCGCCCTGCCGGCCCAGCTCTCCGCGGCGCGCCGGTTCTCCATGGCGTGCCCCGCCCTTCCGACCTGCGGCCTCGCGGTCGCCGAATCGGAGCG
>JBBQDU010000152.1:0-6504 GCA_038320055.1 Gemmatimonadales bacterium
CGGGCAAGAAGTACCGGGGCCGCACCTATCGGGAGTTGCTCGAGTCGGAGGACGGGCGCGACTATCTGGGCTGGATGGGCGAGAACTTCAGCGAGCCCGCCATCCGCGACTTCGTGCGTCGGATTCTGGCGGGCGAGGAACCGACCGCCCGGCGCGAGCCCCAGCTCAACCCCCACTGGTTCGAAGCCGGGGCCATGAAGGCGGCGCGAAACGCGCGCTTCCGGCTGATCCCGGGCAACGTGCGCGCGCAGGTCATCGCGGCCGCCCAGCAGTCGGGCCACGCGCGCGTGGTCGAAGCCGGCGCCGGGGCGCTCGATGGCATCGCCAGAACGGTTCCTGTCCAGCCGGCGCATCCGGCGCCTGAACCCGCCCCATCCGCCGGAGGGTCGCAGGCGGCGGTCGCGCCCGTGGAATCCGCGGCGCGCGTCGGCCCCTACGCGCCGACCGAAAAGCAGATTGCGTTCTATGAGCGGCTGGCCGAGTCGCCCGTGTTCACCGACGAGGAGCGACGGCGCGCGCTGGAGTGGGTGGCCACGAAGGCCACTCGTCAATCGATCAAGGATCAGATCGACTGGCTCAAGCGACAGGTCGAGACGCGGAAATCGAGTCGGGGTCAGTCCGCGGCTTGAGCCGATGGCGGCCCGTTCGGACCGGTCCGGGGTGCGTTTTGCGAGTGCCCGGGAGCTTTTGCCCGAACCACGGTCGAGCAATTGTCGCTGGACACGCCATAAGCTTATGCTCTACAGATAGTTAACTTACGACACACTGCGGCCTGATTCCTGCAATTTGGTGCCCCGTTCCGATCGGGCGACGCCAACCCTGCAGCCCTGTCACGCCACGAATGAAGCGACTGCTGCTGCCGGTCATGCTCGCCGGATTGGCCGCGTGTGCGAGCCGGCTCCCGCCCGCGCCGCCCGCCATTCCCCTTACGGTGGCGGTCCACGACTCGCTCGTGCCCGTCGTCGATCTCGACGCCCTCACGCATGCCACCTCGGCCGCGGATGCCGAGGTCCTGAACGACCTCGCCGCGGCGACCCCGGACGCATCGGTGGTGCCGGCGTTCGACGCCCGCAGCGTGCGCTGGGACATCGACGTCCACACCTATGCCTCCCACCCGCGAGTTCGATACTACCTCGACTATTTCCAGGGACCCGCCCGGAATCGGATGGAGATCTTCCTGAGCCGCAGCGCGCGGTTCGAGACGATGATCCGCGCCCGTTTCCAGCAGGAGGGGCTCCCCGGCGACCTGGGCTATCTCGCGCTGATCGAAAGCGGGTATTCGAGCGACGCGGTGAGCCGGGCCTACGCGGTGGGGATGTGGCAGTTCATGCGGGCCACCGGCAAGGGTTACGGCCTCCGGGTGGATTCGTGGGTGGACGAGCGACGCGATCCGGTGAAGGCCACCGACGCCGCCGCACGCCACCTCCGCGACCTGCGCGTGCGGTTCGGCTCGCTCTACTTGGCCGCCGCCGCCTACAACGCCGGCGCGGGCAAGGTGTCCCGCAGCCTCGGCAAGCTCCAGTGGGACGCGCCGGCCGAGCTGCCCGCCGTCGAACCGCCCGCCGACGCGGAGGACGTGCTGGACTCGCTCGCCGATGCCGAGGTCGCGACCGATGCCGAGGTTGCGGCCGATACGGAGGTCGCGACCGAGGACGACGGTGAAAGCGCGCTCGACAATGCCGGCACCGGCATCACCAGCGACGCTGCCTTCTTCCGCCTCGCCTCAAGCGACCTCCTGGCCGCCGAGACGCAGGACTACGTGCCCAAGCTGATCGCCGCGGCGCTGATCGCGAAGGCGCCGACCCGCTACGGGTTCGCCGCGCCGGTTCCCACACCGTTCAGCTACGACTCCCTGGTGGTGACGGACGTGACGGGGCTCGACGTCGTGGCGAAGCTCGCCGGGGCGAGCCTGGCGGAGATTCGCGATCTCAATCCCCAGTACCTCCGGCTTGCCACCCCGCCCCGCTCCACCATGGTGATCCGTCTCCCCGCCGGATCCGGTCCCGCGGTGGCGCGCGACTACGCCGCGCTGAGTCCGAATGCCCGGGTGCACTACCTGACCTACGTCACGTCCCGCCGTGAGCGGCTGAGCACCGTCGCCGCGCGCTATCACCTGCCCACGGCGGAGCTCAAGGCCGCCAATCCGAAAGTCACCGGCACCCAGGTGGCACCCGGGACGCGGATCGTCGTGCCCACGGTAGCAGTGCCCTCGGCGCTGGCCATGAAGGCGACCGGCACGCTCGGGACCGGGACCGGCGCCCGTCTGGCGGGAACGTCGCACCGGGTGCGCCGCGGCGAGACGCTCAGTGGGATCGCAAGGAAGTACAACGTGACGGTTCGCTCCATCCGGCGGGTCAACGCCCTGCCGAGCGACCACGCGATTCGTGCCGGAATGCGGCTTCGCATTCCCGGCTGATCCTCACCTCCAACCGCAAGCCGACGAGACCTCGTGTCCCCCGACAGCAGCGCGCCAGCTTCCGCCGCCACCGCCACGACCAGCGCGATGTCCGAGCGTACGGCCTTTGCCGTCCTCGGCTCGATGGTCCTCCTGATCGTGGCCCTCACGTTCCTGCTCATGCAGACCACCTGGGTCGACCCGGCCAGCGCCACCGAGGCGCCGCCGATCGCAGCCTCGCGTGGGACCCTGGCGCTGGAGTGACGCTCCGCCGCGCCGTGGGCACGTTCGAGCTTGCGGGGCTCGGGCTGGCCGGACTCGGGCTCGCGGCCCTGGGGTGGGCGGGACACCTGCTCGTTCCCGGCGCGGTCCATCGGACTCACACCGCATCGCAGCCTGGCTACGCGTCCGCGCGTGCCGGAGACGACACCCTGCGCGTTCGTCTGGCCGCGAACCATGCCAGCGACAGGCGGGGCCGTGCGGCGTTGGGCTCGATCGTCGTGGGCTATCTCTCGCCGCGCGGCCTGCCCCCCCGGCAGGGCACGTTCATCGTCACCGATACCGGGCTGGTGTTCCATTCGGTGGACGGCCGCTACCAGACGACCTTGCCCGTCGTCGGGCCCGTCCGGCATTCGGCGCAGGGGCAATGGCGCGCGTCCGCCGTGTCGCTCGCCTACGTCGACGCAGCGGCGGGCCGCCAGTCGTATCTGTTTCGGGTGGACGGCGGCGTGTTCGAGACCGATGCGCCGGGCGCGCTGGTGGATCTCGCGGCGCACCCGCGCTGGCTCGACAGCCTGTGGTCGCGCGAATGGACGGTGGAGCGTCCGCTGGCGGACGCCGGGGATTCCGGGGCGGTGCAGGCGAGGGTGGACGCAGTGATGCGCGGGCCGTACGCGGACTCGCTCTATACGATCTTCGGGCGGCCGACGCGACCGGCCGGTGTCGTGGGAGCGCGCGGCCGCGCCGTCGGCCGCTTGGGCGAATACGTGGCGACGCGCGATTCGGTCGCGCTCGACCCGGCCGGCATGACCAGCGTGGACCAGGAGCGTCACACGCTGGCGCACGAGCTGGCGCACCGGTGGCAGGCGCGCTCGGGCGCTCAGCTGGCGCTGCTCTGGCAAGGCGTCCCGTCGATCCGCGATCCCAGGCGGTACGGCTACCGCGACATCGGTGAGCACCAGGCCGAAGCGGCGGCGTTCGCCATGCATTTCCTGCTGGCCAGTACGGAAGCCCGCGACGCGGCCGCGGAGGCCCAGACGCTCGACCACTACGAGCTGCTGGTGCCGGGGACCCGGACACTGGCCCGCTACTTCGCGATGCAGCCGGTGTTCGAGGGCCATCCACTCCGGCGGATGCTGACGACGGAGCAATCGAAATAGTCTGGAGAGCCACTGGTCGGACTTGAACCGACGACCGCTCGATTACGAATCGAGTGCTCTACCACTGAGCTACAGTGGCCGATCATACAGCGCGGGGGCGCACGCCGGTGCGCCCCCGTTTGCATGCCCTGGCGCGGATTCGAACCGCGACGCCTTTCGGCACTACCCCCTCAAGATAGCGTGTCTACCAGTTTCACCACCAGGGCGTGCGGCGCAGCAAGATAGCCGTCGGTCAGAGGGGGGTCAACCCCTCGCCGGAGCGGGATAAGTGCTTGTCGGACGCCGAGTAACCCGCTAGCGGAAGAACCGGATATGGGAGCTGAACGGGCTCTTGGCGATGGGCGTTCCGTTGAGCCGGATGTCCACCGCGACGGTGCCGAGCGTGAGCGGCGTCCAGTCCGCCCGGTAGGTGCCGTCGCCGATGTACACGACCGAGAGCTCGCCCGCGGACTCGACCGCCACCTGTACCGCATCGCCCCCCTGGCCCAGCCGATTGCCCTGCCCGTCGGCCACGAAGACGAAGATCTGCAGAGGAACGCCGAAGGCGCCGTCCGGCACATCGGCCGTCGTGCGCGAGGCGTCCGCCGGCCCCGCGACCACGGCGCTGGCAAACGGCGCCCCGGGCACCGGCTGCCCGCCCACGCGCACGTCGATCTGGTCGGTGCCCACCCGGGTCGGAGTGTAGCGTGCCCGGTAGGTGCCGCCGCCCTGATCCTCCACCTGCACCTTGTTGCTCGAGTTCGGGCCGCTGACCGACACCGCGAGCTGTCCCGACCCGCCGCTCACCGGATTGTCGAACTGGTCGTTGAGCCGGATCTGGACCGACGTCTCGACGCCAGCGGTCCCGCTCGGCACGCCGACGACCGCTCGGCCTGGGACCCCGGCGCCCGGGGTGACCGTGACGGTGGCGGCGCCGATGGACACGCCGCCGGAGGCCGCGGAGATGACGTGACTGCCTGCCGCGGTCGCGCTCAGCCGGCCGATCGTGGTGCCGGAGCCATCGGTGGGACCGGGCTGCGTGAGCGTCACCCCCGATCCGGAGGCCGAGAGGGTGACGGACTGTCCGGCGAGTGGATTGCCGCGACTATCGCGCACGATAACCGTGACCGCGCTGGCCGCCGAGCCCGACGAGGCCGCGATGGAGCCCGGCGCGGCCGACACGGCGCTCCGCTCCGCGCTGGCCGGCCCCGGCGTCGCGGTCGCGGAGAAGGTGACCGGATTGCCCGAGACTCCGTCGGACTGGACGGTGGCCATGAGCGTGTTGGCCCCGACCGATCCGCCCAGCGTCCAGCTGCCGACGGCGGCGACCCCGTCGGCCCCGGTGGTCGCATTCTCGCCGGTCACGGTGCCGCCCCCGGAGGCGGCAGCGAAGCGCACACCGATGCCGGCGAGGGGTGTGCCGCCCGCATCGCGCACCAGAACGCCGGGTGGCGTGGGCACCGCCGTGCCGACCGGCGCGGTCTGTCCGTCGCCCGTGGCCACGGCCACCGCCGCCGGACCGCCGATGCCGAGCGACACGGGGGCGCTGGTCGCCGGCGCGTACCCGGGAGCCGCGAAGATGAGGGTGCGGGGACCGGGGGTACCGACGATGGCCAGATCGCGAAACCCGATCGTACCGGTCTCGTCGCTCCCTTGCGTCGTGGTGCCCCGGAGCGATCCGTCGCCCGATGCAACCTGCACGGTCACCTGCACCCCGGCGCGCGCGAGTGGGTTGCCCGAGGGATCCTGCAACTGGAGCACGGGCTGGGGCGAGAGAACGGTGCCGGACGAGGCGGTGGCGCCGGGTTCGGTGGCCAGAACGAGTCGCGCCGCCACGGCGGTCGTGGTAAACGAGACGACGTTCTCGGGCAGGACCGTCGCCAGGGCCGTCGTTCCGTAGGTGCCCGGCTGCGCGCCGAGCACCCGCTGCGTCGCGGCGCGGCCGGAGGCGCCGGTGATGCTGGTCGCGGGGCTCAGCTCGCCGCCGCCGGCGGCAGCCCAGGCGATCTCCACGCCTTCCACCGGGCTCCCGAACCGATCGGTGACCACGACCACCAGCGAGTCCTCGGCGGGCGCGAGGATGGCCGCGGTCTGTCGGTCGCCGGAGAACATCGCCACCTCGGCCGGCTGCCCCTCGTTCGGAAGCACGAGGTCGCCGCCGCCACAGGCCGCGACGGCGATGCACGCGGTCACCGGCACGGTCCAACGCATCACACGCCGGCCTCGGGCGCCGTAACGGTGTGGGACGCGGTACCGTCGCTGGAGTCGAAGGTCGAGTTCCCGGTATACGACGCGGTGAGCGTGCGGTCGCCGGGCGAGTCGAAGCTGGTCGTGCAGCTACCGGCCCCGTCGGTCAATGGGCCCGTGCAGAGCGTCCCGTCCTGATCCGAAACGGTCACGCTCCCCGTCGGGGTGCCGCGGGTCGAGGTGACTCGAAAGGCCACCGTCACCTCCTGATCCACGGCCGACGGGTCGGGGTCCTCCGAGAGGATCGAGGTGGAGGTCGGCGCGACGCCGACCGTGATCGCATCCGAAGTCACGGGCGCGAAGCCGTCGGCGGTGAAGCTGATGGTGAAGGTGCCGGTCCCCGTGATGCCGAGGCCGGTGTAGGTGACTCGTCCGCTGGCATCCGTCGATCCGGTGATTGTGCCCAGCAAGGAGCCGGTGCTCGACGACAGTTCGGCGGTGATGGTCACGCCCGGCTGTGCGAGCGACTTGCCGTCCGCTCCCCGGAGCTGGACCTGGGGCTGC
>JBBQDU010000153.1:0-6392 GCA_038320055.1 Gemmatimonadales bacterium
GCCGCCATTCTCAACCTCGACGTGCTCAACCTCTACGGCCGCACCCGGGACTTCTCCGCCCTGGGACTCGAACAGTCCTCGCTCGGCCGGACCATCGCGGGCGCGGCAGCGGCCGAGGGGCTTCGCGTGACGCCCAACGAGGAGGCCCTCATTCGTGGGGCGTATTTCCGGTCCGACCATTTCTCGCTGGCCAGGGTGGGGGTTCCCGGGATCAGTCTGGAGCGCGGCTCCGACTTCATCGGGAAACCGGCGGGCTGGGGTGCCGAGCAAAAGGATCTCTACGTTTCAAAGCGTTACCACCAACCGAGCGACGAGGTGCGCCCGTGGTTCGTTTACGAAGGGGCAATGCAGCAGCTTCGCGTCATTGTCAGGACAGCAGGCGCCATCGGTAATGCGGGTAACCAACCAACCTGGAACGTTTCCTCCGAATTCCGCCAGGCCGGGGAGGCAAGGCGCTCGAAATAGCGGGGCCCGCCCTACCGGACTAGGGCCGGCAAGTCTATCTTCCCGGCCGTTTACGCCCTGCCCCACTCCCCAGGAGCGTTTCTGGAACTGCCGAACCAGCATCGGATCCCACTCGCCTGGCTGCTCGAGCACGCCGGGCCGTCGATCCGGTACCGTGCCCTCACCGAGTTGGCCCCTCCGGACTACGCCTCCCTCGAGGTCCTCTCGGCGGCCCATCAGGCCGTGGTCGAGTCCAAGACCGCGATGTCGGTCGTGAAGAAGCAGAAGGACACCGGCGTCTGGGGCGGCAACCTGCTGGGCCTGGCGCCGTCGGCGGCCCAGGGCATCAAGGACGTGGGGACCATCCCGCAGTATCGCCGTCTGCTCCAGCTCGAGTGGCCGCGGGCCAGCCGCCCGTTCAAGCTCGGCGACCGGGTGTTGTTCCGGCTGCTGAGCCGGGACGAGGATCCGGCGCTCGTCTTCGAGTTCCAGAAGATGGTCAAGTCCGACGTGGACGCCGACGCCTGGGCCCGCGGCATCATGCGCGAAGCCGCCTCCGCGGCCCTGGCGGAGGCCGGGTATGCGGAAGATCCGCGGCTCCGGGGGGCGGGGCACAAGATCGCGAACTCCGTCTCCCAGTTTCTCCGGAGTCCGCTCGCCGAGAAGCCGTTCATCAAGTCGGGCAAGCAGATCGTGCTTCACCCCGAGGCCCATCCGCCCAGCTGGTACTCGGTGGCCATGCTCTCGTTCATGCCGAACCTGCAGCGTGAGCGGGCCGGCTTCACTGAGCGGCTCGGCCATTACCTCGCGCAGCCGGCGCCCAAGAAGGCGTTCGTCATCCAGGTCGGCAAGCGGACCGTCAGGCCCCAGCACCTGCTCCTCGGCGACCCGATCGATGCCGACAGCAAGGGGCAGCCCGCGGATATCCCGTTGGCGCTGCATTACATCGAGCTGATGGCCAGGATGGGAGCCTTGCCCTGGGCGCCGATCGCGTCCAAGGTGCTCGGCCGGCTGCTCAAGGACACGGACGAGTCCGGCGTGTGGCGGCCGAAAAACCTGCGCTCGCAGCCCAAGGCGCTGAACAAGATAACCTACCACTACTACCCGCTCCTCGCGGATGCCAAGACGACCGAAGGGCGTGAAGTGGACGTCACCTTTCGCCTGGCGCTCATCGCCAAGCTCCTGGGCTGGTCGCTCGACTACGAGTAGATCGTGGGGGCAGCGAAACGCCGCCGTCTTGCGGAACCGAACGTAGTACGACAAACTACTCATTCAATGGCGCGCATCGATCTCACCCATTTCGGGTTCACGCCGACCGAGAGTCTCGTCTACGGGGTTCTCCTCACGGGCGGACCCGGCACCGGCTACGCCATCGCTCGGTTGGCGGGGCTGGCCCGCGCCAACGCTTATAGCGCGCTCGAAGGGCTCGTGTCGAAGGGGGCCGCACGGGTCGACGGTGGTCGCCCCAAGCGCTTCCGGCCAGAAACGCCGGCGGCGTTGATCGCGCGGATCTCCACCGACCATGGGCTCGCCATCGAACGCCTGAGCAGCGACCTCGACTCGGTGGCCGTTCCCGACACGCCCACGCTCGTCGAGATCGAGTCGGGGCGCGCCATCCTTCAGCTCATTACCCACGACGTCGCGCGGGCCGCCGGTTCGGTGGCCCTGCTGGCACCGCCCGACGCGTTCCCCCTCCTGGCACCGGCGCTCCGCCGCCCCTACTCGTCCGGTCTGCCCTTGGTGCTCTGCGCCACCGGTGCGGTCGACCTCGGCTTCGCCGTCGTCGAGGTGGTGAGCGGCACCCACCCGTGGCCCGGCATGCCCATCATCAGCGTCGTGGACGACCGGAGCGCCATCCTCGCCACCCGTCAGGGCGGCGAGGTGCGCGGCCACTGGAGCACGGCGCCCGCCTTCGTGGCGGGGGCACGCCTGGCCCTCGAGCACTTCCGCCGCCGCCCATGACCGACGCGCTCGACGACGCCATGCGGGAGCTGCGGCGGCAATACCTGGCGGAGTTTCCCAAGCGGCTCGAGGAGCTTCGCGACGACATCGCGGCGTTTCGTGCCCTCCGTCCCGAAGCGGCCGCGTCGCTCAAGAACCGGTTTCACCGCCTGGCCGGGTCGGGTGGGTCCTACGGCTTCCCGGCGATCAGCGTCATCGCGCGCGAGATGGAGCAGTGGATGGCGGCGAAACCGGCGCCCGGCGAGGCGCCCCGCCTGGACGAAGCGGTGGACCGGCTGGCCACGCTCTTCCGCCAAGAGCAGGCCCGCATGCAGTGGCCGTCGCGGCCCACGGGCGCACGTCTGAGGGCCACGGTCGTGCTGCCGGCTTCCGCCGATCCGGCGCGCGTCGCGGCCGCGATCGAGGCCGAAGGGTACGACGTGCGCCTTGGCCACCGGCTGGACGATCCCGCCGCCACGCCGTCCGGCGAGCGGCCCGACCTGTTCGTCATCGGCACCGCCGCCGGCGAGGGTGACCCGTCGGCCATCGCTTCGGCGTGGACCGCGAGGCCCACCCGTCCGCGCGCGGTCGTGCTGATCGAGACTCTGCGCGCCGTGGACCGTCTCCGCGCCATCGCCGCGGGCGTGGACGCGGTGATCGCAGTCGACCGAATGCTCGAGGAGCTGCCGCGCTACGCCCGCACGCTCGCACGCGCGGGAGCGCCGCCCTCCGCCGTTCTGCTCGTGGAGCACGACGTCGATCGCGCCGCGGTCACGGCCCTCTGTCTGGAGGAGGCGAACATCCGCGTCGTGCGGTGCGCCCTGGCGCAGGCCGTCCAGGAGCTGCTCGACCGCGAGGTGCCCGACCTGATGCTGCTCGCGACCCGGCTGCCGGACGGCGACGGCGCCACCATCGCGCGGATCGTCCGGGACGACCCGCGCTTCCGGATGATGCCGATCGTGTTTTCGGGCCCCGGCGACGTGCGGGACCGGGTCATCGCCCTCCACGCCGGCGCGGACGACTTCCTGCCCCTCCCATCCGACCCGGAGCTCCTGCTGCAGACGGTCATCGTGCGGGCGGAACGCGGGCGGCGGCTCCGCGAGCTGGTGCTCCGCGACACGCTGACCGGCCTGCTCAATCACGCCACACTGCTCGCCGAGCTCGAGTACGCGGTGGATTACGGGCGGCGCCACGGGGGCACGCTATCCCTGCTGGTCTTCGATCTGGACCGGTTCCACGAGGTGAACGAGCGCTTCGGTCACCTCGTCGGCGACCAGGTGCTCCGCCACGTCGCCATGGTGTTCCGCTCGACCGTCCGGGCGAGCGACCTCATCGGGAGGTTCGGGGGGGAGGAGTTCGCGATGGTCCTGCGGGGGGTCGGCGCCGAGGGGGCGGCCGAGGTGGCGGCGAAGCTTCGCCGCGTGCTGGGCGAGCAGTCGGCCACGACGGCCGAGGGGGTAATTATCCCGCTGCACGTGAGTGTGGGGTGGGCGTGCTACCCCGCGCAAGGTGCCAGCGCGGGGGAGCTCGTCCACTCGGCCGTCAGGGCCATGCAGCGCGAGAAGAGCGACAAGAAGTAACTAGTGGCGGAACCCCGTGGACAGCGGCATCACGTCCCGCGGATTCTTCTCGTCGCCGAACAGCAGGCGGCCTTCGCGGAACGTGGCCCCGCGGAGCGTGAGGGCCAGCACCTCGCCCAGCTCCGCGACCAGATGCACCTCGATCTTATCGCGGACTTCCTTCGGCAGATCCTCCAGATCGGGCTCGTTCTGCTGGGGCACGATGATCCGGCTGATGCCCGCCCGGACCGCGCCCAGCACCTTCTCCTTCACACCGCCGATCGGAAGGACCCGGCCGCGCAGTGTGATCTCGCCCGTCATGGCGATGTCGTGGCGCACCGGCCGCCCCGACAGCGTGCTCACGACGGCCGACGCCATCGTCACCCCCGCCGACGGGCCGTCCTTGGGGATGGCGCCGGCCGGCACGTGGATGTGGATGTCGCGGTCGAACATCTCGTCCGCGATCTGGAGCCCCGCTGCGTGCGAGCGCGCGTAGGTCCAGGCCGCGCGGGCCGACTCCTTCATGACGTCGCCCAACTGGCCGGTCAGCACCAGCTCGCCCTTCCCGCGCATGGTCGACGCCTCGACGAACATGATGTCGCCGCCGGTCGGGGTGTAGAACATCCCCGTAGCCACGCCCACCTCGTCGTGCCGCGCCATCTTTTCCGGGTGCACCTTGGGGCGGCCGAGCAGGTCGTCGATCATCTCCCGGTCCACCGTGATCCGTGCGGTCTCACCCGAGGCGAATTTGCGGGCCACCTTCCGGGCCAGCCGCCCGATCTCGCGCTCGAGCTGCCGCACGCCCGACTCGCGGGTGTAGCTGGTGATGACCTCGGCCAAGCCGTCGTCCGTGATCTCCAGCTGCTCGGGGCTCACGCCGTTCTCGGTGAACTGGCGCGGGATGAGATACTTCCGGGCGATCTCCTGCTTCTCTCGCTCGGTGTACCCCGCGAAGTCCACGACCTCCATCCGGTCGAGCAGCGGCCCCGGAATGTTCTGGATGAAGTTCGCCGTGGCGATGAACAGCACCTCGCTGAGGTCGAACGGCACGCCGAGGTAGTGGTCCACGAAGCTATCGTTCTGGGCCGGATCGAGCACCTCGAGCAGCGCGCTCGCCGGATCGCCCTGGAACGACACCCCCAGCTTGTCCACCTCGTCGAGCAGAAAGACCGGGTTCTTGGTGCCGGCCTGCTTCATCCCGTGAATGATGCGGCCCGGCATGGCGCCGACGTAGGTGCGGCGGTGGCCCCGAATGTCGGCCTCGTCGCGCGCGCCGCCGAGCGAGATGCGGACGTACTTCCGCCCCATCGCGCGGGCGATGCTCTTGGCAACGGAGGTCTTGCCGACGCCCGGCGGACCGACGAACAGCAGGATCGGACCGCGCGCGCGATCGTCGTCGTTTCCCTTGACGGGCACGTTCGGGGCCGGGACGGTCGCCGTCGCCTGCGGCGCGTCGGTGCTCTCGCCGTGGGCCACTTCCTCCGCCTTCCGCTCGGCCTTCTGAGCCTCCGCGGCCTCCTCTTCGGCGGCATCCTGCTGCATGCGCAGCTGGCGCACCGCCAGGAACTCCAGCACGCGGTCCTTGACGTCGCCGAGCGCGTAGTGGTCCTCGTCCAGGATCTGCTGCGCCTCGGTGAGCTGGAGATGCTCCTTGCTGCGCACGTTCCACGGCAGCTCCACGATGTTCTCGAGGAACGTACGGATGACCTGGCTCTCCATCGACTCGCGGCCGATCCGGCTCAGCCGGCCCAGCTCGCGATCCACTTCCTTCCGGGCCTCGGGCGGGAGGTCGAGCGCCTCGAGATTCTCGCGGAGCTCCTGGAGATCGTCCCGCTCGTCGCCCTCGCCCAGCTCACGCTGAATGGTCTTGAGCTGCTCGCGCAGGAACATCTCGCGCTGCCGCTCGCCCAGCTCCTCCTGGACCTGCGACTTGATGTCCTCCTGCGCATCGAGCACGCCGATCTGGCGCTGCACGTGGACCAGCGCCCGCCGGAGCCGCTCCTCGACGCTCAACGTCTCGAGCAGCGCCTGGCGCTGGGCCGGGTTGATGTCGATGTAGCCGGCGACGAGATCCGCAAATCGCCCGGCCTCGTTCACGCCCGCGAGGACCTGCTGCACGACCTCGTCGGGCAGGCCGGACTTCTGCCCCAGCTCGGCCGCCCGGGCCCGGGCCTCGCGGTGCAGCCCGACGAACGCCGGGTCGTCGGGATTGAGCGGCAGCATCTCGTCGGCCTCGCGCACAATGGCCTGGAGATAGCCCTCCTTGTCCGTGTAGTGAATCGCGATGCCGCGCTTCTCGCCGTGGAGCAGGAGCTGCATGCCGGAGAGCCCGCGCTGGAGCTGCCCGATCTTGGCGATCGTGCCGATGGTGTACAGCACGTCCGGATTGACGCTCTCGACGTTCTGGCGCTGCGAGACCGCGAAGACGAGCCGGTCGGGCGTCGCCAA
>JBBQDU010000154.1:0-6354 GCA_038320055.1 Gemmatimonadales bacterium
GAGCCGGGCACGACGGCCCCCCGCGTGCGCTCCGCCCGGACCTGGACCACGACGCTGTCGGGGGCGGTGGCACCCGCGAGGACGATGAGCCGCGCGGTGGCCGTGCCGTCGGTGGTGGTGGCGATGGTGTCGGCCGCGACGTTGCCGGTGAGCAGCACGGCGGGCGCCGTCGCCGCGGGATCCGGCGAAGTGATCGCGTAGATGACACCGCGCCCCGAGAGCGGGCCGGCGGGGTCGAAGCTGTCCAGCCGGGTGACAAGATCCGGGAGCGCGGCCACGTCGCGGGCGACGGTGAAGATCGAATCGCCGGGAAGGAGCAGCGTGTCGGCCGGCGCCACGACGGCGAACGTGATGAGCCCGGAGCTCAGCGCGCCGACCGTGGCCTGCACGCGGGCGGTGCCGGGGCTCACGCCCGTGAGCACACCCGTCGACGCATCGATGGTGGCCGTGGCGTCGGCCGACACCCACGTCACCGCGGCCCCGGTGCTGTTGCCGTCCTTATCGAGTGCGCGGGCGGACAACTGAATCGCCTCCCGCACCTCGACCGTGTCGGGGCCCGGCACGCCGACCTCGATCCCCACGACGCCGCCCTCGCCCTCGGTGAGCCCGCTGCATCCGATCGCGGCCCCGAGCAGCACCAGCGCGAGGCGACCCGTCACAGCGTCTCCGGTGCAGGGCTGCTGGCGATGTCCCGCAGCGCGGTCTCCGCGTGCCGGACCCACCGATCGGCGTCGGGTCCCTTCGGGGGCCGGGCGAGGAACGCGCGCAGATGGTCGGCCGCCTGCTGGGGATCCCCGCGCTTGAGCAGCAGGAAGGCGACCCCATAGTGTGCCCCGCCCAGGGAGTCGTCGAGCTCGAGCGCGCGCTTGTAGTGCCGGATCGCTTCCTCCGGTTGGCCCGTCTTGGTGAAGGCAATGGCCATGTTCAGCAGGATCCGCGAGTCGGTGGGGTTGTCCCGAAAGGCCAGGCGATACGACGTGAGCGCCGCCTCGAAATCCCCCTGCCGCTCGAGCGCCAGGCCTTCATTGAGGTAATCGAGTCGCTGCGGCTGCAGCGATTCGCGGCGCTCCTTGCCGAGCAGGCGGTTCCAGAAGCTCATGGGGGAGGGGGCTTCTCCGAGCAAAGTCGAACGGGCACAACGTCTTGGGCTTCGGATAAGATACCCCGCGGCGGAACGCCTCGCAACGCGGCCTCCGCCGCTCCGCACTCCGTGCGCGCGGTTGCTGGCGCGCCGGGACGCGCGTAGCTTGAAGCAGACCACCTTGGAGGCATGGATGCGCCGTTCCGTTCCCGCCGGTCCGCGAGGCGTGCTCGAAGTCGATTGGCCGTTCTTCGGGGAAATCTGTCGCGCGCTGGCCCTCCGGGTGGCCCGTGATTTTCAGCCCGAGATCGTGCTCGGCATCGCCAAGGCGGGCGTCGTGCCCGGCGTGGTCGTCGCGTCGATCCTCCAGAGCGAGTTCACCTCGATGACCGTGACGCGCCGGGAGGAAGGCGAGGCCCCGGTGCTCATCTCGGGTCCGCCGCCGACCATCCGCGGGCGGCGCGTGCTCCTGGTGGACGAGACCTGTGATACCGGGAGCACCATGAAGCTGGCGCTGAGCGAGGTCCGCGCGCTGCAGCCGGCGGAGGTGCGGACGGCCGTGTCGTTCAAGACGGGCGACTACGCCCCCGACTATCACGCGTTCGAGACCGAGAACTTCATCGTGCTGCCCTGGGACCGCGAAATCGTCCAGAACGGCGAGCTGGTGATCCGTCCGGAGTACGCCGCCCGGCCGTAGCGCCGGGCCGACCCTGCAACCCTGACGGCGCCCGGCCCGTCCAACGGGGGACCTCTCCTCACGGAGCATCCCCAATGCCGCGGTTCCCGCTCTGGTTCTGCCTGATCTCGGTTCCCGTCCTGCTTTCCGCCCAACAGCCCGAGCGCTACACCGTCACGCGCGATCCCGTCGCCATCTACAACCTGGTGGGCAGCGTCCGCGTCGAGCCGCACGAGGGCGAGGGCGTCCTCGTGCAGGTGACGCGCGCGGGGGGCGAGGCGGCGCGCCTTCGAATCGCTCAGGGCGACCTGCACGGCCGTGCGACCCTTCGGGTCGTCTACCCCGGCGACCAGATCCGCTGGCGCCCCGACCGGGGCCGGACCTCCACGCAGCTCCGGGTGCGCGACGACGGCACATTCGGCGACCTGAGCCACGATCATCCGCACGAGCGCCGAGGGCGGGACGGCGCGGACGAGGGCCGGCGCGTCACGGTGTCGAGCGAGCGCGGGATGGACGCGCGAGCCGATCTGCTCATCGGGGTGCCCAAGGGTCGCCGGGTCGCGGTCTACCTCGCGGTCGGATCGGTGGCCGTCACCAACGTGAACGGCGACCTCGCCGTGGACGCGCACGATGCGCCGGTCACCGCCACGGGTGTGCAGGGAGCGCTGACGGTCGACGTCGGCTCGGGATCCGTGCGAATCTCGCAGGTCCAGGGGGACCTCCGGGTGGACACGGGCTCGGGTTCCGTGGACGTCTCGCGTGTCCGGAGCCGTACGCTCATGATCGATACCGGGTCGGGCGAGGTAACGGGCGCTGAGCTCGAGTGCGACGAGGTCGCCATCCAGACGGGCTCGGGCGGAATTCGGCTGACCGGCGTTGCCGCGCCGAGCCTGTCGCTCGACACCGGCAGCGGTGAGGTGTCGGCCGACCTCCGTCGAGATCCTGTCTCTCTGCGCGCGGAGACCGGCTCGGGGAACGTCACGATCCGCGCGCCCGCCACGCTCGGCGCGAGGGTGACGATCGGGACGTCCAGCGGCGATATCGAGACGGATTTTCCGATGCAGATCACCCGGCGAGGCCGGGAGGGGATGGATGGGACGATCGGGGACGGGCGGGGAACGATCGCGATCGAAACCGCGTCGGGCCGGATCAGCCTGCTGAAGCGCTCGCCGTGAGCCCCAGCGCGTCGGCGTAGTTGGAGCCCTGCGCCATCCGGTCGTACAGCGTGCTCATGGTCTCGGGCGCGCCCGCGAGGAACCGGCAGCGGGCGTCGCCCCGGGAGCGGCATTCCACCTCCATCACGGCCACCAGTCCCGCCGAGAGCCGGCCGAAGAAATCGGCGAGCAGCCCGCAGCTGAGATGGCATGACGGGAACTCACCCCGGCCCTCGTCGGCCGCCTCCGCCCACTCGCCGGAATCGAGGGCCAGTACCGCCTGGCCGATCCGTTCCGCCGTCATATGCCCCCACCCCATGTCCGCGAAGAAGGCCGACAGCACCTCGCTCAGGAACTCCGCGTCGAGCTGGTCGGGACGCTCGACCCGGTGCGTGGCTACGAGCCACTCGGCGAACTCGGCGTACAGCTCCTCGCCGCCGGCGAACCCGGCCTCCTGCATGTAGCCCGCGGCCTGCGGGCCGGTGTCGCGCTCGAGCGCGGCCCGGAGCTGGTGGATGATCTTGCGCCCGAGGCGAAGGCCGGACCGTCGCGTTGTGTTGGGGGACATGCCCGAAGTTAGGCCGTGCGCCCGACGCGACGCAAGAGTTCCGCCTCGTCGATGATTTCCACGCCGAGCGTGCGTGCTTTCTCCGCCTTGCCTCCGGCGTCGGCGCCCGCGACCACGGCGTCGGTCTTCCGGCTCACGCTGCTGGCTACCCGGCCGCCCGCGCCCTCGATCAGCTCCGTGGCCTCCGCGCGCGCGAGGGTCGGCAGGGTTCCGGTGAGGACGTAGGCCCGTCCGGCCAGGGGGCCGCCGGCGGCGGCCGCCCGCGGCTCCCTGCCGGTCAGGCCGGCGGCCTGGAGCCGCCCGACCAACTCGAGGTTCCGGGGCTCCGCGAAGAACGCCACGACCGCTTCCGCGATCGCGCCGCCGACGCTCGGCACCTCATTGATCTCCGCTTCGGTGGCCGCCTGGACGGCTTCCAGCGTGCCGAACCGGCGCGCGAGCAGCTGGGCCACCGTCTTGCCGACGTGGCGGATGCCGAGGCCGAAGAGCAGGGAGGACAGCGGCTGCTGCTTCGACGCAGCGATCGCGGCCACGAGCTGTCCGGCGGACTGCACGCCGAAGCGCTCGAGCTCGACCAGCGGCCCGGCGCTCAGGTCGTACAGGTCGGCCACGTTCCGGATGAGTCCCGTGTCGAGCAGCTGGCGCACCCGCTCGTAGCCCAGGCCTCGGATGTCCATGGCGTCCCGGGACGCGAAGTGGACGATTCCCTCGAGCACGCGGCCGGGGCACGACGCGTTGGGGCAGTAGCGCATCGCCTCGTCGGCGGGCCGCTCGACCGGAGTGTCGCAGGAGGGACATCGATCCGGCATGCGGAATTGGCGCTCCGTCCCCGAACGCCGGTCGGGCAGCGGACGCACTACCTGGGGAATCACCTCGCCGGCGCGGATGATCTCGACATAATCACCCACGCGGATGTCCTTCTGCGCGATCAGTTCCTCGTTGTGGAGGGTGGCGGCGCTCACCGTCACGCCCGAGATCTCCACGGGCTCCAGGACCGCCCACGGGTTGAGCGCACCGGTTCGGCCGACGTTGATGCGGATGTCCTCCACCCGTGTGACGGCCACTTCCGGCGCGAACTTCCGGGCGATGGCCCAGCGCGGCTCACGCCCGCCCACCACGCCAAGCTCGCCCTGCAGATCGAGGCGGTCCACCTTGATCACGACGCCGTCCGCCTGGAAGGGCAGACGGGGGATCAACTCCTCATAGGCGGCGACGGCGTGCTGGACCTCGTCGAGGGTGTCGAACCGCTGGCGGTTCGGCTCGACCTGGAAGCCCCACCCGGCCAGCAGGTCGAGCAGCTCGAAGTGGGTGCGAGGGACGATCCGGCCCTCGATCGGCTCCACCGCGAAGGCGAACATGCGAAGCCGCCGGCGCCGGGTCATGTTGGCGTCGAGCTGGCGCAGACCACCGGCCGCGGCATTCCGTGGATTCGCGAACGGCGGCTCGCCCTCCCGCTCGCGCGCCTGATTGACGCGGGTGAAGCCGGCGTAGGGGAGGTACACCTCGCCGCGGACCTCCATCAGCTCGGGCCATCCCTTGCCCTTCAGCGCGAGCGGCACGTCGGCGATGGTGCGCAGGTTGGCCGTGATGTTTTCGCCGATGACGCCGTTCCCGCGAGTGGCGCCGACGGTGAGCTGCCCCTTCTCGTAGGTGAGGCTGATCGCGGCACCGTCGATTTTGATCTCGGCGGTATAGCCTGCGGAGCGCACTTCGGGGAGGATACGCGCGTTCCGCTCCTCCCAGGCCGCGAGCTCGTCGGGAGTGAAGGCGTTGCCCAGCGAGATCATGGGGCGGCGGTGGGTGAGCTTTGCCAGCGCGCCGGCGACCGGGGCGCCGACCCGCTGGGTGGGACTGTCGGGCGAGCGCAGTTCGGGGTGCGCCGACTCGAGCTCCTGCAACTCCCGGAACAACCGGTCGAATTCCGCGTCGGAGATGTCCGGCGCGTCCAGCACGTAATAGGCGTGGTTGGCCTGGTCGATCCGCTCACGCAGCCGGGCGGCCCGCTGGGCTGCGCCGCCGGTCACCGCGCGGTGGACTCCTGGCTGAGCACCGCCTGGGCCACGCCGACGAGGCGCTCGATCTCGGGCGAAACGCCGTCGCCCGATCCCGGCTCATCCGACACGGGGCGCGGGTAGCTCGCGAGCAGCTGGCGCAGGAAGCCGAGCAGCGCCGCCTGCTCCTGCTCGCGGCGGTGAGTGGTGTCGTCCTCGCCTTTGCGCTGCCGCAGGCGCTCGAAGCGGTGGGCGTTTCGGAGCGCCTTCGCAGTGAGGTTGGCGACGACCTGGCAGAACTGCAGGTCGGTCGCGGAAAAACTCGGCCCGTCGCGAAAGGTGCGGAGGAAGATCGCGCCGATGGCGGCCCCCCGCCACGAGATGGGGATTACGGTGATGGTCTTCACCTTGCGGGCGGCCAAGGCCCAGCGTGCCGGCCCCAGGCTCGGATCGGTGGCGGCGTCGGCGATGAACACGGTCTCGCCGGTCTGCAGGGCGCGCCGGAGTTCCGGGTAGCGATCGAGGTCCACCACGTAGTTGCGGATGCCCGGATCCTCGTAGCTCGCCACCAGGCGGACACTCTTGCCCCCGCGCTCGGCCAGGAAGATCGAGCACCGGTCGAGACCGAAGGTCTCGCCGAGCCGCAGGGTCACGGACTGGACGACCTCGGCGAAATGCAGGGAGCCGCCGATATCCTGCAGGATTTCGATGACCGCCAGCAAGTGCTTCCGCTCCTGCTCCAACGCGTTGAGCCGGGTCTGGAGCCGTTCGACGTCGTCGATCGCCATGGCAGCCGAAGTCATGGTGCGTCCTGGTGAAGGGGGCCGGCGGGTATCGCCCACAGGGTCCGCCTGCACCAGTATAAGGCGAAGGACCCGGCCCGA
>JBBQDU010000155.1:0-6171 GCA_038320055.1 Gemmatimonadales bacterium
ACCGAGATCCAATCCTCGTCCACCAAGAGCTTCGAAGATGCGGTCGAGTCGGGCATCGCCCGGGCCGACAAGACCCTCCGGAACCTCACCGGCGCATGGGTCAAGAGCCAGCAGGTCGTGATCGAGAAAGGCAAGATCACGGAGTATCGTGTGCTGCTGAAGGTCACGTTCCTGCTGAAGGACTAGCGCCGGGCCCATGGTGGCCGGCTAGACCGCGGCCCCCGTCGCCCCGAACTGCCGCTCGAGGCCCTTCGGATCGCGGAAGAACACCGCCCCGACCTCCTTCGCCATCGCGTCGGGGAGCACCTCTTCCAATCCGGTCTCCACGCCGTCCAGGATCGCCCGCGCCACATCGTCCGGCGATGCCTTGTCCAGCTCAAGCTCCGTGGCCATCTCGGTGTCTACGGGGCCGGGATACACGCCGAGGACCGACGTGCCCTGCGACTTGAGCATGTGACGCGTGCCCTGGGTGAGGGAATGCAGCGCGGCCTTCGAGAGGCTGTACGACAGGAAGAACGGAAAGCTCGCGAGGGCCGCGACCGAGACGATGTTCACGATCGTCCCGCCGCCGTTTCGCGCCAGCACCGGTGCGAAGGCCTGGGTCATCCGGAACGTGCCCTCGACGTTGACCTCCATCTCCCGGCGGCTCCATGCGAGCTGCTTCGGATCCTCGAACGCCGCGCCGGCCGCCTCGACCACACCGGCGTTGTTGATCAGCAGATCCACGTCCGTCGCGCGGGCGGCCGCGGCCTCGACCTGCGCCGGATTGGTGATGTCCAGCGGCAGCACGACCACCCGCTCTCCGAACTTCGCCGCCAGGGTCGCCAGTGCCTCCGGCTTCCGTGCGCCGGCGTAGACCTGCCGCGCCCCGCGCGCCAGCAGCGCCTCAGTCAGGGCCAGGCCGATTCCCCGGCCCGCTCCGCTCACCAGCGCACCCGTCCTGCGATCGTAGTGTCCGACATTGTCGCTCCTCATTTTTGGAATGCTCGGTACAAAATAGTACGTGAATAATCAGACGAGATGGTTCAGCAGGCCCTCCGCGAGCTGCCGGAGCTCTCGTGCCGAGGCGCCCGCCTGGGAGAGCACGGACATCCCGTACACCTGGCTCGTCAGCAGGCGCGCCGTCAGGGAAACGTCGAGGTCCCGCGGCAGCTCACCGGCCGCGACGGCGTGCCCGAGGGCGTGCTCGAACCCCCGGTGCATCGCCCGCTGCCCCTTCTGACAGCGTGACAGCACCTCGCGGTCCTCGCAGCCGATCTCGAGCAGGCTATTGGCGATCAGGCAGGCACGCCGGGGTGTGGAGTCGGTCAGGCCAGTGGCGAGCGCCCTGAAGTAGTCCCGGATGGCGTCCATTCCGGCATCGGGAACCAGCAGCCCTCCCACGAGCCCGTCCCGATTCCACTCGGTGTAGCGCTCGATGGCCCGCAGGAACAGCCGGCGCTTGTCGCCGAAGGTGTCGTACAGGCTCTGGCGGCCGACGCCGAGGCGCTCCTCGAGGTCGCTGATCGAGGTCGCCTCGTACCCCTGCGTCCAGAACAACTCGGCCGCTCGGTCCAGCACGGCATCTTCGTCGAAGGCTTTCGGGCGTCCCATGCCGTCAAGCTATCCATAATGGACCGAGCGGTCAAGTAAGCGCGCGCGCGGCCCTAGGACGGCGTCGCCGCCGGCGGGCTCAGGTACATCAGCGACCCGGGGGTCGTGAGCAGCTCGCCCGTCTCCAGCAGGGTCTTGAGGCCGGACAGGATCATCGGCCACCCGCCGTAGAGCTCCCCGTTGGCGCCGTCGCGGAGCTGGTCGTGGGTGACGGTGAGGCAGCACGAATCGCCCACCGGCTCGATCTCCCAGGTGACCCTCGACGTTCCTTCCTTCTTGACGTCGTCGCTCCAGAGGGCCCGGAAGCTCTGCACCAGCCGGCGCGGCGGATCCACCTCCAGGTTCTCTCCCTCGCCGATCGGCATGTCGGGGGAGGCCGTGGCGCTCGTGGTGTGACTCTCGTAGCTCGATCCGGGTGTCCAGTCCGAGAACACGCCGACGCCGAACGTGTATTTGGCCCGGAGGTCGGGATCGGTGATCGCCTGCCACAGCCGCTCCGGGGTCGTCTTGATGTAGATCTCGAACACCTTCTCCATGAGTTCCTCCTCGAGTTCGTGCTTGAGCCCGCTGAGCATGGCGGCCCAGGGCTCGGTGTACTTGTCGATCCACCGATCGTGGATGAGGCGGATCGGCATGGGATTGAGGAAGTGCAGTTTCTCCCGGCCGCGCCGCCTGGTGGTCACCAGTCCTGCGTCCTCGAGCACCTTGAGGTGCTTCATGACGCCGAAACGGGTCATGGTCAGCCGGCGTCCCAAGGCGCCCAGGGTCTGTCCGTCCCGCTGGAACAGCTCGTCCAGCAACCCCCGGCGCGTCGGATCGGCCAGCGCCCGGAACACCGCGTCAGCGTCCATGGCGACATTATAGGTGACCATTTGGTCACCTGTCAAGCGGCCGCACCGGGTGCCTAACGCAAGCGCTGCCCGGCGTGAAGCCGGGCAGCGCTGGAGGAGGTCCCACCCCGGCAGGACGCCGGGGTCAGCCCGCGATTCGCAGGGTGAGCGGAATCCGCCGGCGCGTGGAGGCCGCGGGCGCGGGCGCGCACACCGACCGGGGCTCGACTCCCTCACTCACCGGATGGCGACCCGCCCAGGCGGCCAGGGTGCGCCGGAAAACGATCTGCGCGTCGACCGACGGCAGGTTGAAGTACCGGACGTAGTGCATGATGGCGTCGTCGGCGCTGAGCTCGTCCTCGAGCAGGGCGACGATCTCTAGCGCCATGGCCACGTGCATGCCCGCGACCGCCTCGTCCGAGACCGACGCTGCCATGCGGCAGTCCAGGCTGGTTTCGTCCTGGCTCTGGGCGCGCCGGCGCACGGCCTCGATCAGTTGATCGGGCCGAAGCTGCGTCCACCCGCCGAGCGCGCGGGACTCGGGCTCCGGCACGTCCCAGGTCGCGGGCGCGAGGGCGATCAGGGCCCGCGCCCGGACCGTCTCCTGCATGGCCTGCGGCACGCCGACCTCGCGGAAGTACCGGTCGAGGGCCTCTTCCACTCCCATCCGCCCGCGGAGCCGGTGGACGAAGTCTACGGCCTGCGAGCGGTACGTATCGGCGAGCGACTCGAACGCCTTGGCGAACAGCACCTGCAGGCGAAGACGCAGCGGTTGCGAAAACCGGCGAATGGCGATCAGGCTCGGAGCGGCCATGGTGCCCCTCTCTTCCGTGGGACAGTGCAGGTTCTGGAACGTCGGGTGTCGTACGCTTCGACGGCCAAAAAATGCGAGGATCGTGCCCATCCCCGGCCGACGGGGCCACCGGGACCGATCGCGGATACTATTGGCAGGATTGGGGTTGAGCGTGGTGCGACGGCCTGCAGAAGGCGAAGGAGTGCCCCGGTGTTGCGCGCGCGCTACTGGGCCGGGACGCCAGAGGGGACCGGGGCCGGCTCCCCCAGGACGGCAAGGGCCGCCCGGCGCCCGGAGGCGAGCGCGCCCTGGATGGAGGCATGCTCCACATGGTCCCCCGCCACGAACAGGCCGGAGGCCCGCCGGGCGGACACCGCCCCCGGCGAGGGGGTCGGCGGGGTCTGGTCGGGCTGAGCCCACCGGATGCGATATGTCCGGAGCGAGGTCCAGGCATCCACCTGGGCCCCGAACCACTGGCGAAGGTGTGCTCGCACTCCGCGAGTGAGCGCCTCATCGTCCTCGGCGGGGGCGCCCAACACGGTGGCGCTCACCAGCGCGCGGCCCGGCGGCGCGTAGCCGGGGGCCACCTCCGAGAGGACGCAGGCGTTATTGACCGGGCCGCCGGACTCACCGTCGAGGAGGAGATAGGGGCCGGCCACCGGTGGGCGCGGCGCGGCGAAGTACAGGTTCGTGGCCGATCGGTAGGCCGCGGGCGGCCGATCGCCGAGCAGGCTCGCGGCCACGTCGCCCTCGGTGGCCACGACCACGGCCGACGCATCCAGCCTGGTGCCGTCGTCCAGGGTGACCCGGCCGCCGCTCGCTTCCGCCACCCGGGTCCCGAGGCGCAGCGTGCCGGACGGCAGGTCGGCGGCCAGCTGTGCCGGGATGGCGCCCATTCCGCGCGCCGGCACCGCCGTCTCGCCCTCCGCCATCATGCGGATCACGAAGTCGAGCATGCGGCTCGTGGTGGAGAGGTCCCGGCCCAGGAAGATCCCGCCC
Organism: Gemmatimonadales bacterium; assembly: GCA_038320055.1. Classification (GTDB taxonomy): domain Bacteria; phylum Gemmatimonadota; class Gemmatimonadetes; order Gemmatimonadales; family GWC2-71-9; genus CAVVWJ01. Next base: position 4,216 of record JBBQDU010000155.1, read on the forward strand.
AGGAAGGGCTGAAAGAACCGCTCGACCATCGCGTTCGAGAAATCGAGCGCGGTGAGCGCCTGCATCGTGCTGGTTTCGGGACGCTCGAACAGCCGCTCGACCGATCCGGCGCGAGCCCGGCGCCGAAGGCTCAGGACCCGCACCTTGTCGGCCGCCGTACCGATCGGGTTGAGGATCGAGCCGGCGGCATCCGCAGGATGGCGGAACGGATCGGCCATCCGGTGGAAGCGGCCGCCGTAGCGGACGAGCGCGCCGGCGTAGAATGGCCGGAGATCCAGCGCCCGATAGTCGAGTTGCGCGCGGGCCTCGGGGTAGGCGGTGAGCAGCACCTGAAAGCCGCGGTCCAGCAGAAAGCCGTCCACCTCATCCGTCCGCACGCGACCCCCGACGCCGTCGGAGGCCTCGATGAGCTGGACCTGCCGGCCCGCCCGGACGAGGTGGCGTACACAAGCCAGCCCCGCGAGGCCGGCGCCGACGACGATGACGGGAGCCGGGATGTCGGTCATGGGGAGTTATTATACCCCGGATCGGAACCGAGTGTCCGCCCATCCCTTTTCGCAGGAGCCGGACCATCACTACCAGCGTCGTCGCGCCGCCGAACTGGACCGTCAAGGACGCCGAGAAGCTCTACAACATGAGCGGGTGGGGACTGGGCTACTTCCGCGTCAGTCCCGAGGGGCACGTCACCGTGCACCCCGATGCGAACCGGAAGCGCGGGCTGGACCTGTATCAGCTGGCGATGGACCTGAACGCGCAGGGCGTGGGCCTGCCGCTGCTGCTCCGGTTCTCCGACATCCTGCGCTCGCGCATCCAGTCGCTGGCCGCGGAGTTCGCGAGTGCCATCAAGGAGTTCGGCTACGCCGGGGCGTACACGACCGTGTATCCGGTCAAGGTCAATCAGCAGCGGCACGTGGTGCAGGAGATCGTGGAGTTCGGCGCGCCCCACGGCGTGGGCCTCGAGTGCGGCAGCAAGCCGGAGCTGCAGGCCATCCTCGGCCTGAACGAGAGCACCAACCACCTCATCGTCTGCAACGGGTACAAGGACGAGGAGTTCATGCGGCTGGCGCTCATGGGGCAGAAGCTCGGGCACACGGTGATGATCGTGCTGGAGCAGCTGAGCGAGCTGGACGTCCTGCTCAAGGTCGCCGACGAGATGGGGGTGCACCCCACGGCCGGCGTCCGGGTGAAGCTCGCCGCGGAGGGCTCGGGCCGCTGGGCCAAGAGTGGCGGCGAGCGCTCCAAGTTCGGCCTCGGCGCGGTGGAGCTGATCCGGCTCCTGGACGACCTGGACCGCCGCGGCCGGAAGGACATCCTCAAGCTGGTCCACTTCCATCTCGGCAGCCAGATCACCGACATCCGCTACGTGAAGGCGGGGCTCGACGAGATCGGCCGCTACTACTCCGAGCTGCGCGGCATGGGGTTCGACCTGACGCACGTGGACGTGGGCGGCGGGCTGGGCGTGGACTACGACGGCTCCCGCTCGACCCGGCCGGCGAGCATGAACTACTCCATGCGCGAGTACGCCAACGACGTCGTCTACACGATCGGCAGCGTGTGCCGCACCGAGGACCTGCCGATGCCCCATCTCATCTCGGAATCGGGGCGGGCCCTCACGGCGCACCACTCCCTGCTGCTCATCAACGTCATCGACGTGGAGTCGCAGATCGAGCCGGGGCCGCCGGTGCTGGAGCCCGATGCGCATCCGCTGCTGGTGGAGCTGGCGGAGAATCTCGAGGGGCTGAGCACGGACCGGATCGAGGAAGTGTTTCACGACGCGGTGTTCGCCAAGGAGCGGGCGCAGGAGTACTTCGCGAGCGGCGTCTTCTCGCTCCGCCAGCGCGCGACGGCCGACCAGCTCTACCGCGTCACGCTCAACACCCTGCAGCACGCGATGGGCGACGACCGGGCCGCGTTCCCCGAGATCGCCGCCCACATCGACAGCGAGCTGGTGGACCG
>JBBQDU010000156.1:0-6168 GCA_038320055.1 Gemmatimonadales bacterium
CGGTCCGGAGCGCCGCCCCGGCGTTCCGATCCGGGCGAGCAGGTCCCACGCTGCGCGCGGGGTGACGAGGGTGGGACCCGTCTCCCAACGGCGTCGTTCCATCACACCCGGATCGTTTGCAAGGACGGATGGACATCCTTCTGATGGGTCCGCCTGGCGCCGGCAAAGGCACCCAGGGCGCGTTGCTGGCCGGATCACTCGGCCTGCCCAAGTTCGCCACCGGCGATCTCCTGCGGGACGCGGTGAAGCGCGGCACGCCGCTCGGTCTCCAGGCCCGGTCGGTGATGGAGGCCGGCCACCTGGTCGGCGACGATATCATCCTGGGCGTCGTGCGCGACGAGCTCGCCAAGCCCGAGGCCGCCAAGGGCGTGATCTTCGACGGCGTCGTGCGGACCGTTCCGCAGGCCGAGGGGATGGAGCGCATTCTGGCCGACCGGGGGCGCTCCATGGATGCCGTCCTCTTCTTCGACGTGACCGACGAAGAGATCCTGTCGCGACTCCACCGGCGGCTGGCGGTCGAGCAGCGCGCGGACGACGATCCGGCGGCCGTGGCCACCCGGCTCAAGGCCTATCGCGAGCAGACCGAGCCGCTGCTCGCGTGGTACGACGCGCGGCGGGCCGTGCATTCCATTCCCGCCGTGGGAACGATCCAGGAGATCGCCGACCGGGTGCGGCGGGCCCTTGGCCGCTGACATGATCACGCTCAAGTCCCCCCGGGAGATCGACGCGATGGCCCGGGCCGGACGCATCGTCGCCGGCACCCTCGCGCACATGCGGGAGATCGTCCGGCCGGGGCTGACGACCGAGGACCTCGACGCGGCGGCGGAGCGGTTCATCCGGAGCCACGACGGGGCCACGCCCTCCTTTAAGGGGCTCTACGGCTTCCCCAAGACCCTGTGCACGTCGATCGACATCGAGATCGTGCACGGCATCCCCTCCGCCCGGCGGGTCCTGGACGAGGGCAGCATCGTCAGCGTGGATGTCGGGGTCCAGCTCGAGGGGCTGCACGCCGACTCGGCCACCACGCTGGCGGTGGGAGGGATCAGCCCCGAGGCGGAGCGCCTGCTGGCCGTGACGCAGCAGTGCCTGACCGCGGGGATCGCCGAGGCGAGGATCGGCAACCACGTGGGTGACATCGGTCATGCGGTCCAGCTGGTGGCCGAAGGGGCGGGCTATGGCGTGGTGCGGGAACTGGTAGGGCACGGGATCGGGACGCGGTTCCACGAAGAGCCGCAGGTGCCGAACTACGGCAGTCCCAAGCGCGGCCCCCGGCTGCTCGAGGGAATGACGCTGGCCATCGAGCCCATGATCACCATCGGCAGCCCCGTAACCAGGACATTGCCCGACAAGTGGACCGTGGTGACCGCCGACGGGAGCCTGTCCGCCCATTTCGAGCATACCGTCGCCATCACGGCCGACGGACCACGGGTGCTCACGGCCACCTGACCTCGGGGCCTACGGAATCCGCTGTGCCAGCAGTTGCCGCACCCGCCGCTCCACCAGCTCGATCCGCTCCAGCAGATCTCTCGCGGTCGTGACCGCCCGTTCCGCGGAGGGCCGGTCCGTGGCGTTGTGCAGGTTGCTTCGCACCGCCCAATAGGCGCTGCGTGCGGCCGCGGCGGCCAGGAACGCCGCGGTGGCGGCGTCGCCGAGCGCGGCGGCCAGCCCTCGTTGCGCCATCGCCTCGGCGAGATCCGCCGCCGAGCCGAGCTGCGCCAGCAGCTCGAGCTGCACGTCGGAGCCGTCGCGCAGGGCTTCGGCCTTGGCGCGCTCGCGCGTCTGGCGCTCGTCGCCCGTCCCGGCCGGCATGGCCAGGGCGCGGGCGTAGCCGTCGAATGCCTCCGCGTCGCGCGACGCCAGGGCGAGCATCGCCTCCGCCAGTCGCCTGGCGCGCTCGCGCGCGTCGGCCGCCTCCGCATGCACGGCCGCGTACCGTTCACGCGCTCCGGTGAGCCCCGCGACCATCTGCACCAGCGCGGCGCCGAGGGTACCGGCCAACGCGGCGGCCGCGCCCCCCGCGGGCGCGGCGGTCGGCGCGGCGAGGGCGGCTACCCAGCTCTCGAGGGTCTCGTGTGACTTGGGCGTCGGCATGGGGATCGTCGGGTTGAAGAAATCGGGATGGTTACGCGACGCCCAGCTCGGCGAGCAGCCAGGCGTGCATCGCGGGATTCCCCGCGCAGAGGGACGTGTGCTCGACGCCGACCTGCCGGCCTGCCAGGTCGGTCACGACGCCGCCCGCCTCGCGAATGAGGAGGATCCCCGCCGCGACGTCCCAGACCGACAGCCGCTGCTCCCAGAAAGCGTCGAAGCGGCCGGCGGCGACGTCGGCCAGGTCGAGCGCGGCGGAGCCGGGCCGGCGGATGCCGCTGGTCCGGGCCGCGACCCGGCCGAACTGCGCCTGGTACTCGGCGAGGCGCGAGGTGTCCTGGAACGGGAAGCCGGTGCCGATAAGGGCAAAGCCCGGGTCCGCGATTGCGGATACCGCCAGCCGCCGGTCGCCCTGCCAGGCGCCACCGCCCCTGGAGGCGGTATAGAGCTCCTGGCGCGGCACCTGCAACACCACCCCCGCCTGGAGCTCGCCGTCTACGGCGGCCGCAATGGACACCGCATAGGTCGGAAAATCGTGCAAAAAGTTGGTGGTGCCGTCGAGGGGGTCCACGATCCAGACCAGCCCCTCCCGCACCACTTCGGGGCTCAGCTCTTCCCCCACGATCCGGCTCCCGGGCTCGGCGGCCAGGAGTACGTCGGCCACGAGCCGCTCGGCGGTCCGGTCGACCTCGGTCACGAAATCCCGGCTTCCCTTGGGCGTCCAGGATCGGGGATCGGCCGGCCGCTCCACGGCGCGAAGGTAGGCGGCGGCCCGTTCGGCCGCGGTTCGGGCCAAGTGCAGTAAGTCCAATGCGGACACTATCTTGTTGCCCTCCCGTGAATCGGGTAAGTTGTGGCCATGCCACGCATATTCTCGGGAATTCAGCCGTCCGGCGAGCTGCACATCGGCAATTGGCTTGGCGCGGTGCAGAACTGGGTCACGCTCCAGCAGAGCTACGACTGCATCTACTGCGTCGTGGATCTGCATGCCATCACCGGCAAGTACGACGAGGCCACCCTGGCCGAGCGAACGCGTGCCATGGCGGTGGGGCTGCTGGCCTCGGGGATCGATCCCGGGCGGGCGGTCCTTTTCGTGCAATCGCACGTGCCCGGGCATTCCGAGCTCCAGTGGCTGCTCAACGCGATCACGCCGATCGGTGAGCTGGAGCGGATGACGCAGTTCAAAGATAAGTCGCAGCGGGTCGAAAGTGTCCCGGCGGGATTGCTGACGTACCCGGTCCTCATGGCCGCGGACATCCTCCTGTATCGCGCCGATCTGGTGCCGGTGGGCGAGGACCAGACGCAGCATCTCGAGCTTACGCGCGAGATCGCCCGCAAGTGGAACGCCGAGTTCGGCGGCGGGGAGGCGTGGTTCCCGGAGCCCAAGCCGCTGCTGACCCAGGCCAAGCGGATCATGGGCCTCGATGGGCAGGCCAAGATGTCGAAGAGTCTGGGCAACACGATCGGGCTGCTGGACACGCCGGAAGAGATCTGGCAGAAGCTCCGGCCGGCCAAGACCGATCCGGCGCGGGTGACGAAGCGGGATCCCGGCACCCCGGAGATCTGCAACATCTACCACCTGCACCAGTCCTTCTCGCCACCGGAGACGGTGGCGATGGTCGCGGAAAATTGCCGGGGTGCCAAGTGGGGGTGCCTGGACTGCAAGCGGGTGTTGGCCGACAATATGACCGCGACGCTGGCGCCGATCCGCGCGCGGGCGCTCGAGCTCGGGGCCGATCCCGATGGCGTGGACCAGGTCCTGGGGGACGGCGCCGCGACGGCCCGCCGCCTCGCGGGTGATACCATGCGGGAAGTGCGGGCGCGCATGGGATTTCTGCCGGCGCGGCAGAGGTAGCACTCCTTCTCTGACGGGGCGGGAATGGAAAAGATCATCAAGGCGGCGGTGGAACGCGGGGCGTCGGATCTCCACATCAAGGCCGGCGACGTCTTTCGCGCCCGGATCAACGGCAAGCTGGTGCCGCTCACGAAGCAGCGCCTCACGCCCGACCAGACCCGCGCCATCGCGCTCAAGCTCCTCAGCAGCGACGAGGACCGCGCCAAGATCGACCGCCTGCGCGATTTCGATTGCTCCTGGGGCATGCCGGGCGTCGGCCGCTTCCGGGTCAATGTGCTTCGGCAGCGTTCGTCGTTCATGATCGTTATGCGGGTCGTACCGTTCACCGTGCCCACGATCGAATCCCTCCGCCTGCCGGAGCCGCTCGCCCAGATCGCCGAGGCGGAGCGCGGACTGGTGCTGGTGACCGGCGTAAGCGGCAGCGGCAAGAGCTCCACCGTGGCCGCCATGGTCCACCACATCAACCGCACCCAGCACAAGCACGTCGTGACGATCGAGAACCCGATCGAGTTCCTGCATCGGGATCTCAACTGCTCGATCACCCAGCGCGAGGTGGGCGTCGATACCGAGAGCCTCGCCATCGGGCTCCGCGCCGCCCTCCGGCAGGACCCCGACGTCGTCGTCCTGGGCGACATCACCGACGCCGACACCATCGAGACCGCGCTCAAAGGCGCCGAGACCGGTCACCTGGTCATTGGCTCGATGCCTACGCCGGATGTCGTCACCACGATCGAGCGCATCGTTGCTACGCTCCCGCGCGAGGAGCGCGAAGTCGGGCGCATGCGCCTGAGCGAGGCGCTCCGGGCCATCGTCTCGCAGCAGCTCCTGCCCCAGAAGGACGACAAGGGCCGGGTGCCGGTGGTGGAGATCCTCGTCGCCACGGCCGGGGTCCGCGCGTGTCTTAAGGATGCCTCGCGCGCCGGCGAGCTTCGCAAGCACATGGCCGACGGACGAAAGACGCTCGGTACCCAGACCTTCGCGCAGCACGCCGAAGCGCTGGTCGGTGCGGGCCTCATCTCGGCGGAGGCCGCCCGGGTGGCGCTCTCGATCACCGCGCCGCCTCCGGCGGTCCCCACGCCAGGCTCCAAGCAGGCCCAATCCGCCTGATTCTTCGTTCGATGCCCACGCTCGAGCAGACCATGCGCCAGGTCCTCGCGCTCAGGCGTGAGGCCGGCACGGCCGAGGCCGCCACCGCCCGCGAGGCCGTGGGGCGCCACCTTGAGGCGCTCGGCTACCGAGTCGAGCACCAGCGCTTCTCCTTCGCACCCTCCAGCCTCAACGGCTTTCCCGTGTTCGGCGCGGGCCTCGGGGGCCTGGCGCTGCTGCTGCTGCCGCCGCTCACCGGCGCGAAGTTCCCACCGTGGGTCGCGTTACTGGTCCTGGCGGGCGGACTGAGCCTCCTCGTCGTGGCCTCCGCAGGTATCGGGTTGGGCTGGCTGCCCCTTGGCGGGGCGCTGCGCCAGGACGCGAACCTGATCGCCACCCGCGGCGAGGGGCCGGTGCGCCGCTGGATCGTCGCGCACCTCGACACCAAGGCGCAGGCGCAATCCATGGCCGGACGTCTGGTGGCGGTCTGGGTCATCGGCGTCGCCGCCGCGGCCCTGACGGCGGTGGCCGTGGCGCGGCTCGGCGGGCCGGTGTCGGTCGGGCTCGCCGGCGCATGCGCCGGTCTCGCCATCGTGGCAGGCGCGCTGGCGGGTCGCGGCAGGCTTCGCGGCGCGTCCCAAGGCGCGCGCGACAACGGCACCGGAGTCGCGGGCGCCCTCGCGGCGGCGGAGCGGTCGGCGGATGCCGCCACCGGCATCCTGATCACGGGGGCCGAAGAGTTCGGCCTCGTGGGCGCGAGAGTTTTCGTGGCGGAGGCACGCGGGCGGCTCCGCCACGCGGTCGTCGTGAACCTCGACACCATCGATCAAGATGGGACGCTGGCGCTGGTGAGCCACGACGGACGCGGGCAGACGCTTGCCGAAGCCGAGGCGCCCCGACTGGCGGCGGGCGGGCTCACCGCGCGGCTTCGCCGCCTGCCGGTCGGCATCCTCACCGACAGTCTGCCGTTCGCGCGCGCGGGCGTGCCCGCCGTGACCATCGGGCGGCTCACCTGGCGTACGCTCCGGACGATCCATACGCCCCGCGACACCCCGGACGGACTGTCGCTGGAGACCGCGGAACGGGTGGGGCGGGCGCTCGCCGCGAATTGACTGCGCGCCGGCCCGCGCATAGGTTTG
>JBBQDU010000157.1:0-6073 GCA_038320055.1 Gemmatimonadales bacterium
CAGGAAGGACAGGCGCCCGGCCAGTACCCGGAGGCGCTCCTTGGCGGCGTCGATGCGCTGCCGGAGCGCCTGATTGTCGCGCTCGAGGTCGATCACCCGCTGACGCGACTCCTTGAGCTCGGTGCCCGCGACCACGCCGCCGCTCGCCTGCGCTTCCTTGAGCTCGGCTTCGGCTTTGAGCGTCCGGCGACGCCACGCGGCCAGCTCTTCCGCCACGGTCTGGAGCACCGTCTCGAGCTCGGCGAGGGCCGGCGCGTCGGGCCGTTCGTAGGTGTATGCCACGCTCACTCTCCCCTCCCGGACGTGCCGTCCCGCCGCTGGATCCCCAGCTCCGTCGCCAGCTCGGCCAGGAGCCGCGACTCGGCCTCGTCCACTTCGCTCTCGCGCAGGGTGCGGTCCGGCGCGCGAAACGTGAGCCGGAACGCTACGCTCCTGGAGCCCGCCGGCAGCTCCGCCCCACGGTAGTCGCTGTCCACGTCGATCCGCTCCAGCAGCGCGCCGCCGGCCCGACGGAGCACGGTCTCCACCTGCCGCGCCCGCACTCCTTCCGGAAGGAGCAGCGCGAGCACGCGCTCGGACGACGGTGTCGTTGGCAGCGGCGCGAAGGGAGCCGGACGGCGGGGCGCCGGATCGAGGAGCACCTCGAACCCGAACAGCGGCGCGGCCCAGGGCGGCGCATCGGCCGCCAGCGGACCGCCCTCGCCGACGATGCGGCCCTCGCGATCCCGGACCACCCACCCCTGCCCTTCAACCTGCACGTCGGCCTCCGGAATTGCCAGAGCGGCCGCGGCGTCGAGCCGGCCCTTCAGATCCCAGACGTCGAAGCGCGCCTCGCCCGAGCCGGTCCAGTGCGAGGGCTCGCGCCGGCCGGTCAACACCGCGGCCACCCGGATCTCCTCGCTCGGCCGCTGACCCGGCGCGCCGGCCGCGAACGCGGTGCCGATCTCGAACAGGCGGACGTCGCCCACGCGATTGGCCCAGTTGGATTCCACCAGGCGCACCAGTCCCGGGAGGAGGCGGCGCCGGAGCCACGCGTCGTCGGCCGCGAGCGGATTGAGGAGCCGGACGCTCTCGGGCCCGTCGGCCGGGCCCAGGGGGAGGCTCACCACTTCGTAGAAGCCTTCGGCCGCGAGCGCCCGGCGGACCGAGCTGTTCGCCCGCTCCTCGGGCGCATCGGGCAATTCGCCGACGCGGAACGGCCGGAGGTCCGCCGGGAAGCTGTCGTAACCGTGCAGCCGGGCGATCTCCTCGATCAGGTCGATCTCGCGCTGCAGATCGGGCCGCCAGCCGGGAACGTCCACCGCCATGCGGCCATCCTCCGGCTTGTTGACGACCGTCGCGCCGATGGCCACCAGGTGGCGCTCGAGCTCCTGCCACGGAAGCTCGACGCCCAGCACCTGCGCCACCCGCGAGGAGCGGAGAAAGATCCGCGGCGGATTGGACGGCGCGGGCCAGAGATCGAGCGGCGTGTCCACGAGCGTGCCCCCCGCCGTGGCGAGCACGAGCTCGATGCACCGCCGCATGGCCGCCTCCCCGCCCCAGAGGTCGATGCCCCGCTCGAACCGGTGGCTGGCCTCGGTGCTCAGATCGAGCGCCCGCCGGGTGCGCCGGGTGCGTGACGGGTCCCAGTACGCGGCCTCGAGCAGGATGTCCCGGCTCCCCGTGCTCACCTCCGTGCTCGCGCCGCCCATCACGCCGGCGATGCCGATGACGCCCTCCCCGTCGGCGATGGCCACCATCTCGTCCGTCAGGGGGCGGTCCACCTCGTCGAGCGTGACGACGCGCTCGCCCGCGCGCGCGCGGCGGACGACGAGCGTACCTCCCCTGAGCCGTGACAGGTCGTAGGCGTGCATCGGCTGGTTGAGCTCGAGCATGACGTAGTTGGTGGCGTCCACCACGTTGGTGATCGAGCGGACTCCCACGGCCTCGAGCCGGCGCCGGAGCCAGTCGGGCGAGGGGCCCACCGTGGCCCCACGGATCACCGCGGCATGAAACCGGGGGCACGACTCGGGGTCCTCGAGCGCGATGCGGAGGCCGCCCACTGTGTCCGCGGCGCCCGCATGGCGCGCCGCCGGCACGTCGAGCCGGTCGGCCCCGGGAATGCGGGGCAAACGGAACGGCGTGCCGAACGACCCGGAGAGCTCGCGGGCGACGCCCTTGTGGCCGAGCAGATCGGGGCGGTTGGGCGTGACGTCCACCACGAGCCGGGTGTCGGCCAGGGGCAGGACCGAGAGCAGCGGCGTCCCGGGCGCTGCGTCGGTGTCGAGCTCCAGGATGCCGTCGTGCTCCTGGCCCAGGCCCAGCTCGCGCGCGGAGCAGAGCATGCCCTGGCTCACGACCCCGCGGATCGGCCGTGCCTCGATGCGGAACCCCTTGGGCCCCGGCATCAGGGTGCCCAGCCGGGCGAAAGGATAGCTCTTGCCGGCGGCGACGTTGGGCGCGCCGCACACCACCGCGAGCGTCTCGCCGGAGCCGTCGTCCACGCGCGTCAGCCGGATCTTGGTGGCCTTGGGATCGGGGTGCGGTCCGACCTCGAGAACGCGGGCGACGACGAACGGCGCGAGACCCGGCGGCAGCGACTCGACGGCGTCGACCGGCGCGCCGAGCATCGCCAGGCGGGCCGTGACGTCGGCGGGGTCGAGCTCGCGGAGCAGGAACTCCTGGAGCCAGCGAAGCGACACGTTCACTGCGTCGTCCCCGGCCGCGCGACGGCCTCCAGAAACCGCATGTCGCCGCCCAGCAGGAGGCGGATGTCCGGCAGGCCGTAGCGGAGGAGGGCGATGCGGTGCGGCCCCATGCCGAACGCCCATCCCGTATACCGCTCGGCATCGAGCTCGCAATTCTCCAGCACCGCCGGATGCACCATGCCGCAGCCGAGGATCTCCATCCACCCCGTCCCCTTGCAGGCCGGACAGCCGCTGCCGTGGCAGAGCTGGCACTCGACGTCCATTTCCGCCGACGGCTCCGTGAACGGGAAGAAGGACGGCCGGAAGCGGGTCCGGGTCGCGGGGGAGAAGAACCGGCGCGCGAAGTGATTCAGCGTCGCCTTGAGATCCACGAACGAGATGCCCTCGTCCACCGCGAGCCCCTCGATCTGCGAGAAGGCCGGGAGATGCGACGCGTCGATGGCGTCGTTGCGGTAGACCATGCCGGGAATCACGACCCGCACCGGCGGCGGTGAGGCGAGCATGGTCCGGATCTGCACCGGGGACGTGTGGGTCCGGAGCAGCAGCTTCCCCGCCGGCTCGCCCGCGGCGGGGGGCACGTCGAGGTACAGCGTGTCGTGCATGTCCATGGCCGGATGGTCGGCCGGGAAGTTGAGCGCGAGGAAGTTGTACCACTCGGTCTCGACCTCGGGCCCGGTGGCCACCGCGAACCCGAGCTCGCGAAAGATGCCGACGATTTCGTCCACCACCTTCGTCACCGGATGCTCGGCGCCGACCCAGCGCCCCCGGCCCGGCATGGTGGGATCGATCCCCGCCGACTCGCGCCGGCGCCGCTCGGCGCCGAGCGCTTCGGTGCGCTCGGCGAACGCGCGCTCGAAGCGGACCTTCAGCTGGTTCACCGCCGCGCCGTAACCTTTCCGCTCCGCGACCGGGAGGGTCGCGAGGGTCTTGAGCGCCGCGGTGAGCCGGCCGCTCTTCCGTCCCAGGATGGCGGTATGCTCGGCCTCGAGCGCGGCGTCGTCGAGCGCCGGGATGGCGTCGAGCCGCGGCAGCAGCGCGTCGAGATCGGGATAGCCGGTGGAGACGGGTGCGGAGCTCACGGACACGGGTCCCTCATGCTGAGCGGGGCCGCCCGCCGAGCGCGAACGGCCCCAAGCGGGCGAAAGACCGGGACGGGCGCGCGGGCGGCGCGCTACTGATTGTTCCTGGCCACCTCGGCCAGGCGGCCGAAGGCGTCCGCGTCGCGCACGGCCAGGTCGGCGAGCACCTTCCGGTTGATCTCGACGCCACCCTTCTTGAGCCCCGCCACGAGCCGGCTGTAGCTCAGGCCGTGGATCCGGGCCGCCGCATTGATGCGGGTGATCCAGAGCGCGCGGAACTCGCCCTTCTTCTTGCGCCGGTCGCGGTACGCGTACCGCATGGCCCGCTCGGACGTCTCCTTGGCGGCCTTGTACAGCTTGCTCCGGCCGCCGCGCGCGCCCTTGGCGGCCTCCATGATCTTCTTTTTGCGGGCGTGGTGGGCGACACCGTTCTTGACGCGAGGCATGGTCGCTCCTTAGGCCTGAAGAAGGCGGCTGACGCGCGGGAAGTCGGCCGAGCTCACGAGGTCGCCCTTCTTGAGCCGGTTCTTCCGCTTCCGCGTCTTCTTGGTCAGGATATGGGTGTGATTGGCATGCCAGCGCTTGAGCTTGCCGGTTCCCGTCTTCTTGAAGCGCTTCATGGCGGCGCGCTTCGTCTTCATCTTCGGCATGGTGCTCCCCTGGTGGCGACGAAGAGGTGGCCTCTCCGATCCTACTTCGGCGCGATGACCATCGTCATGTTGCGCCCTTCGAGCTTCGCGTCCATCTCGATCTTCCCGATGTCCGCCAGGCTCGCGGCCACCCGGTCCAGCACGGCCCGGCCCAGGTCCAGGTGGGCGATCTGCCGCCCGCGGAACATCATCGTCACCTTCACCTTGTTGCCGTCTCCGAGAAATTCCCGCGCGTGGCGGGTCTTGAAGTCGAAGTCGTGATCGTCGATACCCGGCCGGTACTTCACTTCCTTGAGCTGGATGACGTGCTGCTTCTTCTTGGCCGCCCGCGCCGCCTTGGCTTCCTCGAACTTGAACTTCCCGTAATCCATGATTTTGACGACGGGAGGCCGGGCGGTCGGCGCCACCTCCACGAGATCCAGCCCGCGTTCCTGGGCGGCGGCGAGCGCCTCCTCGATGGGTAGCACCCCCAACTGCTCGCCTTCACCAGTGATCACCCGCACCGGACTGATGCGGATCATGCGATTGACGCGGGTCCGCTTGTCGCGATCGTTCGTGGACAGTGGGGACGCCTCCAGGTCGAGCAATAGAAAACGGGCACCCTCTTGAACGATGGGTGCCCGCGATTGCCGGAAACCGTGGCGGCCGAAGGCCTGCCAGCGGCGGCGATGCCGGGACCCGAGTGCGCTGCGGCCGGGGCCGGCAGGCGGAGGGTGGGGGAGTCTCCTCCCCGCTTCTAGGACTGGCGCAAGCTAGCGGCGCCGGGTACCTGTGTCAACGCGCGCCGATCTCGACCACCTCCGTGAGCGCGAGGGCCTTGCCGTCCGCCACCGGCACCCCCGACGCGACGGTCGGATCGTGCTCGAAGATCAGGCGCCAGCTCCCCTCGACGGCGTCGCGAAGCAGTGCCCGCTTGCTCTCCAGGGTCCGGAGCGGCTCGAGGTCGTACCCCATGATCCACGGCAGCGGCAGGTGGGCCGCCGTCGGGATCAGGTCGGCGATGAACGCCGCCGTCTCGCCGGCGCTCCGCACCAGCACCGCCTGATGGAACGGAACGTGGCCGGGCGTGAGCCGGACCGAGATGCCCGGCAGCACCTCGCCATCGCCTTCGAGCAGCCGCCAGCGGTCCGCCGCGGCGATCGGCTCGAAGTTGGGCGGCAGGTAGCTGGCGCGGGTGCGCTCGTTGGCGTGCCGAGCGAACTCGAGCTCCCCTTTCTGAACGACGTAGGTCGCCTGAGGGAAGGTGGCACGGACGTGCCGGCGCGGGTCGTCCTCCAGCTCCGGGTCGAGCGTGGTATTGCCGCCGGCGTGATCGAAGTGGAGGTGGGTGTTGATCACCCAGCGCACGTCGTTGGGCAGGAAGCCGGCGGCGGCCAGTGCATCCTCCAACTGTGTGGCGCCCTCGAGCCCCTCGTTCTCGACGCCGTAGATGTCGAGAAAGCGCCGGTCCTGCTTGTTGCCCAGGGCGGTGTCCACGAGCACGAGACCGTCCGGATGCTCGACGAGGAGACACCGCATGGCGAGCGGAACCCGGTGCCGGTCGTCCGGCGCGATCCGCTTCTCCCACAGCGGACGCGGGACGACGCCGAACATCGCGCCCCCGTCGAGCCGCTGTCGGCCGCCCTCCAGCAGGTGGCACGTCAGCCCGCCGACCCGA
>JBBQDU010000158.1:0-6064 GCA_038320055.1 Gemmatimonadales bacterium
TACTCGCCGCCGTAGTGCTGGTCATCGGCGGTCTCAATTGGGGCGCGGTTGGACTGACCGGGTCGGACCTCGTGGGCGCGCTGTTGGGCAGCCTGAGCCCGGCGAGCCGGACGGTCTACCTCCTGGTCGGCCTCGCCGCCCTCTACCAAGCGGCCCAGTGGAAAGCCATCCAGCACCGCTGGCAGCCCGCGCTGGCTCGCTGAAGTTCCTGGCACATTACCGCGCCCGCGTCAGGCAATGTGCGGGTGCGTGCGCTTCACGGCGCGCCGAGCCTCGCGCAGCCTAGCGCCCCGTCCGCGCCCGCAGCTCCTGCGTCCAGTTCTGCACGACGATGAACTCGCTCCGCTCGTTGGCCGACGTCTCCCGCAGCATCACGAAGCGCCGGTCGTCCGGGCTCACGTCGTAGGACGGCATCGCGCCCGCAGGGACGTACGCCGCCGTCGAGAACAGCGCCCGCGGCTGGTCGAACCCGAACGTCGCCCCCGAGCGGATCCCCACGCTCATCATCTTGCCGGCGGTGCTCCAGTAGAACAACTCCTTGCCGCTGTGCGACCAGACCGGGTCGCGCCCGCCGGCCACCGAGAGCTGCCACCGCGCCGATCCCGCGTCGGGGAACGGCCGCACATACACCTCCGCCTGCCCCGACTCGTTCGACGCATAGGCGAGCCAGCGCCCGTCGGGCGACACCGTCGGCTCGATCTCCGTGGCCGGCCCTGTCACCAGCGGCGTCAGCGTCGAGTCGCCCGCGCGGACCGTATAGATGTCGCCGGCCCCAGCCTCGCCAAACGATCGCCGCGCCAGCACCCACTTCCCGTCCCGCGTCTCGCTCCCCTGAGCGAACGCGAACGGCGACTTGACCAGCACCTGGGCGGTCCCGGTGCCGTCGGCGCGCCGCCGCATGACCTGGCCACCGTTGGCCCCGGCGTTCCCGACGTAGACCAGCGAGCGCCCGTCGGCCGACCAGGTGGGCCGGAGGTTGGCCGTGTCGCCGAAGGTGACCCGCGAGGCCGGCCCGATCGGCAGATGCTTGATCCAGAGCGCGCTGTTGCCGTTGAGCACGATCTCGGCGGCCAGCGAGTTCCCGTCGGGCGAGAGCGAGGCGGTCGCGATCGTTCCCGGCGGCTCCCAGCTCGAGTCCACCGGCGCCTCCAGTCCCTCCCGGCTCACCCACACCGGCTGTCGCGGCCGGGCAGCGGCGCCGGTGGTGTAGACCAGTGTCCCGGTGTTGGACATCTGGAGCGTGGTCGAGAATCCGCCGATCTCGATCCCGATCCCCTCGAGCATCGACACCGGCGCCCCGGTGATCGCCAGCTTGCCGACGTCGAACGGAAAGGCCACCAGCTTGCCCTCGCCGGTCACCACCAGCAGGTGCCCGGTGGGCGAGTATCGAGCGTAGACCCCGCGGGTCAGCACGTGCGGCTGGACCGGCTTCTCCCCGGGCTTGGGGATCGGCATGCCGACGATCTGGAAGTCGCCGATCGCCTGGTTGGTCTTCCGGGTCCGGAACACGAGTCCCTTGGCGCCGGGCAGCACGATCGGAAACTCGGCGCCGGCCTCCTGGTGGGCCAGCATGTTGTACAGCAACTCGACCCGTCCGCCGGTGGCGGGCAGCCGGGCGATTCCCGAGTCCGTTTCGATGTAGATGCGGCCATCCGGTCCCCAGTCGCCCCCGCTCGAGTTGACGCTGTCCGACAGCGTCACGGTCGGGCCGCCGCCGAGCGCCACCGAGCGGAGCTTGTTCCCCCCGATCAGGAAGCCGAGCTGGGTGCCGTCGGGCGAGAAGAAGGGCGACCCGGCGCCGACGGTCCCCGGCACCGGCACCGCGCTGAGCTGGTCGTGATCCCGGAGCCAGAGCTGCACGCCACCCGGTGACGGGCCGACGTAGACGATCCGCTGCCCGTCGGGCGAGATGGCGATCCGGTTGCCGGAGATGTTCACCGGCGCGAGCGCCTGGGTGGGCGGGAGGTAGAGGCTGAACCGGTTGACGCTCGGCGCCGGCGCGGGCCGGAGCCAGCCCCACCCGGCGCCGAGGAGGGCAAGCGCGAGCGCCGCGAAGAGGCCGATCTTGACCGGGTCGAGCCGGGTGCGCGGGGACGGCGCGGGCGCCGCGGCGGGTGCGGCCGCCGAGACCCGGGTCGGTGCGGTGCCGCGGCCCTTGAGCGCGTCGGCGAACTCGGCGGCGCTGGCGAACCGGTCGGCCGGCAGCTTCTCGAGCGCGGTGAGGATCGCGCCTTCGACCTCGGGCGGAATGGTGTGCCGCTGCGGCAGGATCGGCCGGGGCGTCTCGGTCAGCACGCGGGCTACGATCGCCTGCGCGGTCGAGCCGGTGAACGGCGGATCGCCCGTGAGCATCTCGTACAGCACCACGCCGAGTGCGTAGACGTCGGAGCGGGCGGTGATCTCGCGCTCGCCCATCGCCTGCTCGGGCGACATGTAGTGCGGCGTCCCCAGCGACATCCCGGTCTCGGTCATCCGGTTGCCGCCGGCCTTGCTGGCGGCGAGCGCGATCCCGAAGTCGGCGACCAGCGCCTGGCCGTCGTGAAGCAGGATGTTCTCGGGCTTGATGTCGCGGTGGACCACGCCGTGGCGGTGGGCGTAGTCGAGCGCGCCGGCCACCTCGCAGGCGATCCGCACCGCCTCGGCGACGGGGAGCTGCTTCTCGCGGTTGAGCCGGGCGCGGAGCGACTCGCCCTCGACGTACGGCATGACGTAGAAGAGGAAGCTGTCGGCCTCGCCCGAGTCGAACAGCGGGAGGATGTGGGGGTGCTGCAGGTTCGCGGTGAGCTTGATCTCGGCCAGGAACCGCTCGGCGCCGATGACCGCAGCCAGCTCGGGCCGGAGCAGCTTGAGCGCCACCCGGCGGTCGTGACGGAGGTCCTGGGCCAGGTAGACCGTCGCCATGCCGCCGGCGCCGATCTCGTGCTCGAGCCGGTAGCGGTCGGCCAGGGCGAACTGGAGGCGGCTGTGCGTCTCGGGCATCGGGTCGGCTTGTGAGAGGGTGGCAGGAAGATGCGTTGATGGGAGCGACTTGGCTAGCGGGCGCTCGCGTGTGCCGTTGCGATTTCGTATCTACGGCTTCACCTGTATGGGCACCTCGAGCCGCCAGCCCGAGAACGGCGAATCGAGCTCGAGCCGTAGCTCTCCGGTCTCTGCCGCTCGGACCTCGAAGTCCGCCGTCTCCCCGGGCCCGGTGAGCAGCCGCCCGGTGCGGAGCTCCGCCTGCGACGGCGGCAGGTCGGCGCCATCCTTCGCCAGCGCGCGCCACGCCACGAGCGACGAGTCGGGTGCTCGGCGCCGAAGCCCGAAGTAGGTCCTTGCGTCACCGATGTTGATGAGCCGAAAGCGGTACGTGCGGCCGGACCGGATCTCGATGGGCGCCGGATCGAGCCGTCCGTTGGCCACTCCGAACGAGCTGTCGCGCCGGATCAGGCCGCCCACCAGCACCAGCCGGTTGGTCGCGGTGTCGTACGTCGCGCCCGGCTCCACCACGATCAGCGGACCGTAGAGGCCCCCCTGAATCTGGGTCAGCTCGTTCGAGTGCGCGTGGTAGATGAACGTCCCCGCCCGCGGCGGCGTGAACTCGGCGGTGAAGGAGTCGCCCGGCGCGATCGCCCGGAACAGGCGGTCCCCGGTCCCGCTCCAGCCGGGCACACCGTCGGAGTAGCTCTCGAGCTCGATCCCGTGCCAGTGCACCGCCGTCGGCTCGTCCAGCCGGTTCACCACGGTGATGCGCGCCGGACGACCGCGCTCGAGCACCAGCACCGGTCCGGGGATGGAGGTCGAGTTCGCTGCCGGCTCGCGGTCTCCCTCGTCGAGCGCATAGCCCATGAGATGAGCCGAGTCGGCGGGCGCACGCGCGGGCTGGACCAGCAACCTGAGCTTTCTGGGTGTGACGGCGTCCCGGAGTACGACCGCGCTCGCCGACGCGCTCGGCGCCACCTGCATGCCGAGCACCAGGCCGGCCATCCGGTGCGCATGCTGGTGACCGGCTCGAGCGCTCGTGTCGGGCGGCGCCGAGAGGAGCTGTTCGCCGGAGATGTGAAACGCGAAGTGACAGTGGAACAGCCAGTGGCCGGCCCGCGCCGGTGACCACCGCACGGCCATGGTGCCGCCGGGCGGCATCAGCTCGGTCACCGCCGTCCGTCGCTCGGCCGGCGCATAGACCGTGTCGCCCGCCCAGCTCCCACGGCTGTCCACATCGAAGTAGAAGCCGTGCAGGTGCATCGGGTGCGAGCTCGCGGTCGGATTGAGCCAGCGCCAGCGTACGCTGTCGCCTACGGTGTAGTGGAGACGCTCGGTCTCGGGCCACGACTTCCCGTTGATCACCATGAACTCGCCGCCGGGATCGTGCGCCGCCGTATCGGCCGGCTTGAGCCAGACCCCCATGAGGAAGACGCGCTCCTCCGGCGACGGTACGACGCCCCGCGGATCCACGATGAACCCGCCCGAGAGCTGACTGTCGATCCACCGGTCGTCCTCCATCCGTTTGCCGGTGGTGGTGCCCCAGTAGTAGTAGGTGCCCGCGCGGCCCGCCTCGAACCGCACGGTGCGCGTGGCGCCGGGCGGAACGCGAATGCTGTCGTCCAGGGCGTCGGGCCGCGTCGCGAAGCCGTGCAGCACGAGCGTCGAGTCGCGCAGGCGATTCCGGATGGTGGCGTGGATGACGGTGCCCTCGGGCACCCGAAGGAGGGGTCCGGGAATTTGCAGCGGTCGCCCGGCCTCGCCGAACGCCTGCACCTCGACGCCGGGCCCGTCATCGGCGTGAGGGCGGAACATGCCGGTACGGAGCTCCAGGTGGAGCGTCAGGATGCCGCCGTGCAGCCGGCCCGCGGGAACGCGATTCGAATTGGCGAGGATGCGCTCGGTGGCATCCCCGGCGGCTCGTGTTCGCGGTGAGTGCGCCTGGGTTGACGTGAGCGCGAGCAGACCGACGACGACAGCAAGACGGGCGGGCACGGGCATGACCTGGCCTCGGCTGCGACGGAGTGGTATCGGGTGCGATCTGCCGGCGGGTGCCGCGGAATCTACCGGAGCGCTATGGCCATGTCACGCGCCAACGAGAGCTGCTGGCCGCCGGGCGCGAGACACGCTGGCCCCTTCGCCCACCCGCCGACCACTCGCGTGGGCCGATGCCGGTCGGTTGGTGGTGGTGCCGTCGCCCAGCCGGCCGTAGGATCCGGCGCAACGAGGCCTGCCGGGTGACGAAGCTGCGACGCGCTCCGCTCCGCTTGACTCGCCCTGCACCGCATCCCACGTTGCAGGGGAGAGAACACCGGCTCCTCGGCGAACGACCGCAGTCTCCCTTCCACGCTCGACGCCCCGGCGGCGCAGCAAGGTGCTCGCCATGACAACCGTTGCCACCCCTCGCAGGCCATCCAACCCCGCGCAGCTCGGCGCGCCGGCCCCTACCTCCGCTCCCCTGCTCGACGAGGCCGTCGCGCGCGTGCGCGAGGGTGCCACCCGCCTGCTCCGACTCTCGCTCCACGACCGCATCGCCCTCGCCCGCTCGATGCAGGCCGGCTACCTCGCCATCGCTCGCGAGAGCGTCCACGCCGCGTGCGCCGCCAAGGGCATCCCGCTCGACACGCCGCTCGAGGGCGAGGAGTGGACCCTCGGACCGTGGTTCGTGGTGCGCCACCTGCGCCTCGTGCAGCAGGCGCTGCAGTTGCTCGAGCGCACCGGCAACACGCGCGTCGGCGAGCTCGGCCGCACCGCCGACGGCCGGCTCACCGCCCAGGTCTTTCCGGCCGGCCCGATCGACGGCACGCTGTTCATGAAGCTCCGGGTGGATGTGCACTTCGCCGAGGGCGTCACCGCACAGGAGATGGCGGCCTCACGCGCCGGCTTCTACAAGGGCAAGACTCACGACGGCCGGGTCGTGCTCGTCCTCGGCGGCGGTAACGTGAACGCCATCCCGTCGCTCGATGTGATCACCAAGATCTTCAACGAGGGCAAGGCCTGCGTCCTCAAGATGAACCCGGTGAACGCCTACCTCGGTCCGTACCTCGAGCGTGCCTACGCCGACGCCATCCGCGCCGGCTACCTCGCCGTGGTCTACGGCGCC
>JBBQDU010000159.1:0-6039 GCA_038320055.1 Gemmatimonadales bacterium
TGTGCCGACGAGGAGCCAGGCATTGAGCCCCAGGATCACGGCCGCCACGGACCACGCGACGCCCGCGAGCATCCGCGAGTTGGCGAACCGGCCCATCTTGGTGCGCTGCCCGGTGAAGTGGACCAGAGGAATGACGGCGAAGGAGAGCTGCAAGCTCAGGATCACCTGGCTCAGGATCAGGAGAGACCCGGCGCCTCGCTCGCCGTACAAGGCCGTCACGATGACCGCGGGCACGATGGCGATCAGCCGCGTGACCAGGCGCCGGAGCCACGCCGGAAGCCGGATGTTCAGGAACCCCTCCATCACGATCTGGCCGGCGAGCGTGCCCGTGATCGTCGAGTTCTGGCCCGAGGCGAGGAGCGCGATGGCGAACAGCGTGCTTGCGAACGTGGTGCCGAGCAGCGGCGTGAGCAGCCGGTGGGCGTCGCCGATGTCGGCCACGTCCTGGTGGCCGGTCTGGTGGAACGTGGCCGCCGCGAGGATCAGGATGGCCGCGTTGATGAAGAAGGCGAAGAACAGGGCCACTGTCGAGTCGAGCGTGGCGAAGCGAATGGCCTCGCGGCGCGAGGCGTCGTCCGGGAGCACCTTGCGGGTCTGCACGATGGAGCTGTGCAGGTAGAGATTGTGCGGCATGACCGTAGCGCCGAGGATGCCGACGGCGATGTACAGCATCAGCGGATTGCTGACGATCTCGGTGGTCGGCACCAGGCCCGCGGCGATCGCGGCCATGTCGGGACGGGCCATGAACAGCTCGACGGCGAAGCAGACGCCGATCGTCACCACCAACGCGATGACGAACGCCTCGAGATAGCGGAACCCCTTGTTCTGGAGCAGCAGGATCAGCAGGACGTCGAGGGCGGTCAGGCAGACGCCCCAGATGAGCGGAATGCCGAACAGCAGATTGAGCGCGATCGCCGAGCCGATGACTTCCGCGAGGTCGCAGGCGGCGATGGCGATCTCGCAGAGCACCCAGAGCACGAAGCTCACGGGGCGGGAATAGTGGTCGCGGCAGGCCTGCGCCAGGTCCCGCCCCGTCACGATGCCCAGCTTGAGGGCGAGCGACTGCAGGACGATGGCCATCAGGTTCGAGATCAGGATGACGCTGAGCAGCGTGTAGCCGAAGCGCGAGCCGCCGGCGAGGTCGGTCGCCCAATTGCCCGGATCCATGTAGCCCACGGCCACCATGTAGCCGGGGCCCGCGAAGGCGAGGGCCTTCCGCCAGAACGGCGCGCCGCGCGGTACCTGGATCGAGTGGTGCGACTCGGGAAGGCTCGGAAGAGTGCGCGGATAGCGCCAGCCGGCCAGCTCCTCGACCGGCGGCGTGCTCGCGGCGCTCATCGAACGTCCTCCGGCGCGCATAGCACCACCTGCGCCAGCTCGCGCCCGATCACGTGCCGCACCGCATCGACCTCGACGGTCACCGGGCCGTCGAATGGCTGGCGATCCCGCAGAGTGACAACGACCCCGGGGACCAGGCCAAGCGCGGCGAGATAGCGGAGCCGCTCCGGGTCGCCCTCGTCCACGCGGCGAATGCCGACGGTGCGCCCCACGGGGACGTCGGCCAGCGCCGTGCCGGCCGTCTCGTCGATGGAGCCGTCGGGTGCGGGAATGGGATCGCCATGGGGATCGACCGCGGGGTGACCCAGCGCCGCCGCCATCCGCTCCACCAGCGTGTCCGAGACGGCGTGCTCCAGCCGCTCGGCCTCGACGTGCACGGTGTCCCAGCCGTAGCCGAGGAACTCGACGAGGTACGCCTCGATCAGCCGGTGCCGGCGAACCATCCGGAGCGCCGCGCGCCGGCCGGCGTCGGTCAGCTGGACGCCCTTGTAGGGGATGTGCTCGCACAGGCCCAGCTCGGAGAGCCGCTTCACCATGCCGCTCACCGACGGAGCCGACAGCTCCAGCAGGTGGGCGATGTCGCTCGTGGACGCGTGCCGCCCCTCGGGGCTCAGTCGGTAGATCGCCTTCAGGTAGTCCTCCACCGATCTGGTGAGGGACTCCGTATCCGCAGTTGCGCTCACGCTAATCTCTAATTTAGGTCTGGCTAATATTCGGGCTAATATTCGAGTGATACAGGTCCAATGTCAAGCCGATCCCAGGCTCTCTACGGGTGGAGGTGGTCCAGCAGGTTGGTGAGTATTCGCTCCGTTAAGCCCCAGACCAGCGCGCCGTCCAGCCGATAGGCCGCCACTTCACGCGGCGCCCCGCGGATGTCCAAATGCGCCGATCCATAGACGCCGGGGCGAAGCAACTCATCCAGGGGCACCCATCGCACCGCGGCCACTTCGGGATTTGCCGCGAGGGGGGGCCGCTCGGGCAGGGCGAAGACGAAGGGCCGCACCGCGATCGGCGGCAGCACGGGCGTCCGAGGCACGACGTCGTCCAGGCGGCCCAGCAGCTCGGCGCGGGCGAGCGAAGCGCCGACCTCCTCGAGAGTCTCACGAACGGCCGTGTCGAGAAGGTCCCGATCGGTCGGCCCGCGCCGTCCCCCGGGGAGGGCCATGTGGCCCGACCAGGGGTCGCCGTCGCGGTCGGCGCGGCGGATGAGCAGCACGGCATCGGGTGAGGGGACGAGGAGCACGGCGACCGCGGCCCAGATGAGTGACTCCTCGCCGCCGTCCGCGACCGGGGGGTGTGCGGCGAGCCGTGCTCGGAGCCCTGGGACCCGCGAGGTCAGTGGCTGTGCGAGTGACAGCCGCCGCCGCAGCACCCGCCCCCGGCCGGCGGCCCGAGGCGACTGTAGTCGGCGGGTTTGGCGGCGCCGGCGGGGCGCGCGGGGAGCGACATCAGGCGCTCGAGCTTCCGGCCCCGGCAGCCGGGGCAGGCCACTTTCGTCTCCGAGCGGACCAGCTGGTCGAACTCGGCGTCACACGCGGTGCAGCGGTAGGTATAGATCGGCATGCCTGACGTTCGCCGCCCGGACGCGGGCGGTCAAGCTGTGGTGGCGGGGGCCAGCGAGGTCAGCCGCTCGCTCTCCTCCCAGAGCCGCTGCTGCAGAACTCCGTCGAACGAGACGGGCGACGAGCGCGTCTCCCCCTGGCCCACGAAGTAGCGTCCCGTCACACCTTCCACCTCGGGGGACGCCGCGAGATAGACGCTCGTCGCGGAGCCCTCGTCGGTGCTGCCGCCGAACGTGCGGGCGATGGCACCCCCGACCAGCGGAACGTTCATGTAATCGGACAGTAGCTTGGTGGCGACGACGCCCGGGTGGAGGCAGTTGACCGTGGTGCCGCTTCCGCCGAGGCGCCGGGCCAGCTCGTAGGTGAAGAGCACATTCGCGAGCTTGGTCCGGCCATAGGCGCGCACGGGGTCGTACCGGCGCTCGCTCTGCAGGTCGGTGAAGTCGAGCGTGCCGCCCTGGTGGGCGCCCGACGACACGTTGACCACACGGGACCCGGCGCCGGCGGTCAGGCGGTCGAGCAGCAGGTTGGTGAGCAGAAAGTAGGCGAGATGGTTCACGGCGAACTGCATCTCGAGCCCGTCGACCGTGGTTTCCCGCCTGGGGGGAATGACACCGGCGTTGTTGATGAGGACGTGGAGGCGCGGAAAGCGGTCGCGGATGAGGGCGGCCGCCTCCCGGATCGACCGCTGAGACGACAGGTCCGCCTCCACCACGAGCGCTTCCGGCGCCTCGTTCGAACCCGCCAGCGCGCCCGCCACGCGCGCGCCATCGTCGTGTCGCCGGCAGACCAGGACGAGGGTCGCGCCCAGCTCCGCCAGTCCGGTCGCGGTGGCGCGACCGATCCCGCGCGTGGCTCCCGTGAGAACGCACACTCGGCCCGTCATGTCGGCCAGCGGTTTCCGGGCGCCCACGCTCAGCGAAGTCCCGCGGAGAAGAACGCGAGGCTCGCGTCCATCGCTCGTTCCAGCTCCGGTGTCGCTCCCCGCCACGGGTGCACGGCACCGAAGGTGTGACCGGCGCCCTGGATGGGCAGGAAGCGCGTGCCGGTCGGAGCGGCGGTGGACAGTCGCTCGCCCTCGAGCAGCGCCACGGCCTCATCGTCCTCCCCGTGCACGATGAGCCACGGCACGGCGATTCGCCCGGCGGCGGCTTCGATGTCGAGCGCGTCGGCGTGCTGCTCGATGTCGTCGAGGACGTCGAGATACTGGGGCAGCACCTGGCCGGTGCGGGCGTTCTTCACTTCGGCGCGCCCGGCGGCCCGCCAGGCGGCGCGCTCCGTGGGGGGCCACCGCTCCACGGTGGAAATCGCCGCCCAGGTGACCAGCGACTCGATCCGAGGATCGCCGGCCGCGAAGAGGATGGCCGTCCCACCGCCCCGTGAGTGGCCGAGCAGGCCCAGGGAGACGGGCGGTGCCGCGTCCAGACGGCCGGCGGCGAGGGCATCCACCACCCGGCGCAGGTCTTGCACTTCCGCCGAGAACGTGTTGTGGCCGAAGCGCTCCGGAAAGACGAATTCGCCGGTGTCGTCCACGCCGCTCCCGCTCAGGTTGAGCGTCACCGCGGACAGGCCGGCCCGGGCGAGCCGCTCGGCGAACGAGGGCCATAACCCCCAGTCCTTGAAACCCTTGAAGCCGTGCACCACGACGACGGCCGGGCGCGGCGTCTCGCGACCGGCGGCACGCACGTCGACCAGGATATCGCCCAGTACCCCGGGCACGCGATGGCGGGTGAGCGTTGGGGTCGCCATGCCGTAAGCTAACCACAGGTGTCGCTCGGATGCGCCCGGCTGCGACCTCAGCTCACGGCCGGCTCCAGCAGCTCGACCGAGCCGGCATCGGCGTCGAATCGCGCGCGGACTCCGACCGGCATGGTCCACTGCGCATCGATGTGTCCAATGGGAAGTCCGGAGACAACGGGCACACCGAGCGGCCGGAGGTAGTGGGCCAGGACGTCGTCCACGCCCATCGCGCCGTCGGCCATCTGGCGCCTGAGGCCGGTGAACCGCCCGACCAGGACCCCGCTCAGCCGCGCGAGCGCGCCGACCATGCGCAGGTGTGCCAGCATGCGATCGATCCGGTACAGATCCTCGTTGACGTCCTCGAGAAACAGGAGCGCACCGTCGAGCGCCGGAAAGTACGGCGTACCGATCAGGCACTGCAGCAGGGAGAGGTTTCCCCCCGCCAGCGGGCCTTCGGCGACGCCACCCCGAATGGTAACGATACGATTCGCGTGGGGTACGAGGACGTCGGGTGGCGCCGGCAGCGGCTCGAGCCGGCCGGCGGCCGCCGGAGTGGCGAGCACCATGGCGAAGTGACGCCGGCTGAACAGCGGCATCTCGGCCCGCGCAGTGGGTGCGTGGAACGCGACGATTCCGGCCCGCCGCGTGACCGCGGCCAGCAACGCGGTGATGTCCGAGTAGCCGATCACCGCGCGGGGGCGGCGGGCTAGCGCGTCGAAGTCGATCCCGTCGAGGATGCGGGTGACGCCGTAGCCGCCCCGAATGCACCACACGGCATCGATGACCGGATTCCGGAACGCGTCGTTGAGATCCGCGAGTCGCTCCTCGTCGGTGCCGGCGAAGTAGCCGTGATGCCCGCCTGCCCGGGCACCGAGGACCGGTTCATACTCCAGCGCACGGCAGAGCGCTTCGGCGCGGGCCAGATCATCCCGGTCGAGCAGGGGGCCGGCCGGCGCGACGAGGGCCACGCGGCTTCCCGGCGCGAGCCGGGGCGGACGAACCAGCGATTTGGGCTCCATCACTGCTCCGGCGTCGTTAGATTGCCCACACCTTTAGTCAGGGAGGACGGTACGTGCGCGCTTCGCAGCCCGTGCTGCTCGCCGCCGGCCGCGTCATCGCCGAGCTGCGGGATTCGATGGTCGCTCAGTGGGCGGACTGGCTGGGCGACCGCATCACCTCCGCCCCCACGATACCGCGTCCCCTCGTCGAACGGGAGTTCCGCATCCTGCTCGACGTCATCAGCGAGATGGTCGGCCCGCTCCGGCGCGAAGTCGGCGTGGTCTGGCTCCGGGCCTGCGAGCACTACGGGCGCATGGCCGCCGCGCGCGGCCTTGCCGCGGGCGAGGTGGTCGAGGAGCTCCAGTTTCTCCGCGAGCTGCTCATCCGCAACCTCGCGCCG
>JBBQDU010000160.1:0-5974 GCA_038320055.1 Gemmatimonadales bacterium
AACGGGTGCCTCGGTGGGATGGAGACGTGCAGCGTGAGAGGAGCGAGCGAAGAATACGGTGGGCGGGAAGAGTCGTCTAGGAGCGGGCGATCACCCCAGCCGCTTCTCGAACCAGTGGTCCGCGTACCGCTCGTCGTTGAACGCCGCCACCTCGCGGAAGCCGACGCTCCGGTACAGGCCGATCGCCTCCTGGAGCGCGCGATTGGTGTCGAGTCGCAAGGTCGTGAGCCCAAGCGCCCGCGCCTCCGCCTCCAGCGCCGCCAGCAGGCGCCGGCCGATCCCCAGCCCGCGGGCTGCGTCGGCCACCCACATCCGCTTGAGCCATCCCACGCCGGGCGACAGCGTCGTCACCGAGCCGCAGCCCATCGCCTGTCCGTCCACCGACGCCAGCACACACGCGCCGCTCGGCGGCGTGAAGGCGTCGTCCCCGACCGGCAGGCTGGCGGCCGGATCGTACCCGGAGTCGAACCGACGGTTGATCTCGGCGAAGTACTGGCCGACGCACCAGCGCGCCGGCGGGCTCGCCGGATCGACCCGCTCGAACCGGAGCCCGGCCACCAGCAGCAGGCGGTGCACCTCCGCCATCGCGGCCAGGAGCCGCGCGCGCTGCGCCGCCGACAACGGCTCGAGCAGCCCCTGGGCAACCCCGTCCGACCGCTCGTTCATCTCCTGGAGCTCCCGCCGCCCGGCCGCCGTCAACTGCGCCTGCCGGATCCGCTGGTCTCCCGCGCCCTGGCGCAGCCGGACGAGGCCGTCCCGGCGGAGCGCGTTGACCAGCCGGCTCACGTAGCCGGAATCGAGGCCGAGGCGCTGCCGCAGCTCGCGGAGGTCGGCGCCCGCGGACCCGATCTCGTACAGCAGCCGCGACTGTCCGAGGGGGCGATCCCTCCCCAGGAAGTGGTCGTCCAGCGCGCCGGCACGCTGAGTGACGAGCCGGTGAAAGCGCCGGACCTGCGCAATCTCATCGTCGGACATTATCTCTGACTCTAGTCAGAGAGATGTGCCGTGTCCAGACATCCTTCGCAGGCGCCGCCGTGCTCCGTCTGGGGCACGGCCGCGGGAGGATCGACATCGATGAGGTACGCGGCATCCCGGCGGTCGAGCTTGGGCCACCGGTCGTAGCGGTCCGGCGCGAAGATGCCGCCCATCAGGCCCATCGCCCCGCGTATCGAGTCGGCCGGGCTGCCCTCGTACACGGCCACCAGGCGATAGGGCCGGCCGGCGATGAGGTGCGGCCCTCGGCCCAGGATGCCGTAGAGGCTGTGGCTCACCCCCGTGACTTCGCCGTCCGGCGAGCGCTGCGCCCGCACGCGCGCCAGCTCTTTCCCGGTCCTCGCGTCCTCCAGCCGCAGTTCCTTTCCGAAGTCGTGCAGGTGCCCGCCGGCCGCCAGCAGGTGCCCGCTGGTCCCGACCGTGAACACCGCCGAGCGGGAGCCGCCGCCCGGCGGCAGGTCGAACGCGTCGCCCGCGCCGGGATGAATGTTGACGTCGGCCTTGAAGGGCAGCACGCTGGTGGGGCGTGGGGAAAGGTTCCGCCGCGAGTACCGGATCGTGAGCCGGAAGGTGACGTCCTCGAGGTCGTGGTCGGTGTGGTTGTTCCACATGACGTACAGCCCCATGTCGTCCCCGGCGTCGAGCGGCAGGCCGACCGTCTTCGGGATACCGGCCCCACTCGTCTCCTCGCCCATGCCGAAGACCCGCTCGACCATCGGATAGACCAGCTGGCGCCGGTCGAAGTTGAGCAGCTCCATGGGGTGCATCGTCGTGGGCTGGTTCAACCGGTGGCGCTCCCCGTCGAGCAGCTGCAGGTCGAACGAGCGCATCCACACATCGGCAGGCCAGCGGAAGTGGACGCGCACGTCTTCGTGGCCAGATTGGTGGGACATCATGGCCATCCCGGGCATGTTGTCCATGTTCATGGCGCCCATCGCGGGCACTCGGCACGGGCCCAGGGTGATGATGACCGTGTCGTGCGCCGAGTCCACGACCGCGGTGAGCGGCGCGTCGGGCCCGCCGCAACCGCGATCGGCCGAGCGTGGAGGATATGGCCCGGCGGCGGCTAGAGGTGCGCTCGTCGCGAGCGCTGCCGACACGCCGAGCAGGCATGGGAAAGCGACGCGGCGCCTCATGGGCGAAGCGGGTGAAAACGGATCAAGGGGGACACTCCTGGGAGGGTAGGCTGTCGTCGAGTCATCTCAAGGAGCGTACCACCCAGCGAATCACAACAGCTTCACGATCCTCGGTGGGATGGAGACTTGTAGCGTGACGCGAGCCAGCGGAGAATGCCTACTGCAACCTGAACTGCGCCGTCATCCCGTGCTGGAAGTGCCGTTTCCCGTCCTTCGAGTCCGGCACGAAGCAGATGAATCCGTAGTCGCCGGGGCCGAGGTCCACGGGAAACACGCCTCTCGCACCCTGGTCGAGGAACTCGACGCCACCGATCGGCATACCCGGCGGCGGCCCGTGCCGTCCCGCGAGCCCCCACGTCGCGAAATCCACCGGCGACTTGCCCGGCGCCAGCTTGAGCATGACCAGTTCGTGCGGCTGCGGCCCGTCGTTCTCGACGAGAATGGCGTGGTGGCCGGTGGTGAGCGGGCGGTGGGAGACGAAGCCGTAGTCGTTCAACCGCACCGTGTCGGTGGCCGCCGGGAGCGAGCCCTCGGGGTCACCACCCTCCGCGACGACGTCGAACTCCCGGATCATGCCCTTCGTGAGGTGGATGACGCCGTCCGGAGAGGCGACGCGACACATCACCGCGTAGTGTCCGGGCGTCAGCACGGTGGCGGAGAGATGCTCCTGCGCGGCCGGCGTGCCGGCCGGCCCGCCGAGATACCGCACCCAGTCCGGCATCGCGCCCCGGTCGGTGTAGGCGCGCATGTAGTCGCCCGCGGTCTTTCCCGACTCCAGGCGGATCACCTGCGCGTGATGCAACTCCTTTCCATGGTTGACCAGGCGGAAGGTGACGGGGCCGGCCGGCACCCGCGCCGGCAGCGACAGCGCGTAATCGCTGGCCTCGATGGTGACGACCAGCGGCGCCCGCGGCGGAATGGCGGTCTCGCTGGCGCCGGCCTTGGCTGCGCCGGTCGGTCGGGGGGCCGCGGGCTTGCAGCCGGCGACCGCGGCCGCCAGAACGATCGGTAACGCGGCACATCGTGGTGAGAGATGCATGCTTGAGTATGCTTCCGGATCCCCCGACGCGGTAGGCGTACGCGCGACGCGATCGAATGCCGGGAACCCTTCCTCCCGCCCGCCGGTTACTGCGCCATGCAAGACATCGAATTGGGCCTCGACACCTTCGGCGACGTCACCCTGGACCCCGACGGCCGCCTCCAGCCCCAGGCCCGCGTGCTCCGCGACGTTATCGCCGAGGCGGAGCTGGCGGACCGGGTGGGCGTGGACTTCATTGGTGTCGGCGAGCATCACCGCCCCGACTTCGCCATCAGCGCGCCCGAGGTTCTGCTCGCCGCCATCGCCACCCGCACCGAGCGCATCCGCCTCGGCACCGCCGTCACCGTGCTCAGCACCGACGACCCGGTCCGCGTGTACGAGCGCTTCAGCACGCTCGATGCGGTCTCCAACGGCCGCGCCGAGGTCATCCTCGGCCGCGGGTCGTTCACCGAGTCGTTCCCGCTCTTCGGCTATTCGCTGGATGACTACGAGGTACTGTTCGAGGAAAAGCTCGCCGTCTTCGCCGCTCTCCGCGAAGCCGATCGCACCGGCGAGCCCGTCCGCTGGAAGGGCACCGTCCGCCCGCCGCTCGACGGCGTCCGCGTCTTCCCCCCGGTCGAGCGCCCGCCGCTCCGCACCTGGGTCGGCGTCGGCGGCAGCCCGGAGTCGGTGGTCCGCGCCGCGCGCTACGGCTTCCCGCTGACGCTCGCCATCATCGGCGGCGACCCACGCCGCTTCGCCCCCTACGTCGAGCTCTACCACCAGGCTCTGGCCCGGCTCGGCTCCGCGTCGCTCCCGGTCGGCGTCCACTCGCCGGGCCACGTGGCGGAGACCGACGCCGAGGCGCGCGAGCAGCTCTGGCCGCCCTACGAGGTCATGCGGAACCGGATCGGCGCCGAGCGAGGGTGGGGCCCGACCAGCCGCTCGGAGTTCGACCGCGAGGCGGCGGGGGGCTCGCTGTACGTCGGTTCGCCCGAGACGGTCGCCCGGAAGATCGCGGCGACGGTGCGCGCCGTCGGCGCGTCGCGCTTCGATCTCAAGTACAGCGCCGGTACGCTCGGGCATGCCCGGATGCTTCGGAGCATCGAGCTCTACGGGCGCGAGGTGATCCCGCACGTGCGCCGGTTGCTGGCCGAGGATGCCGCGTCGCCAGCGGTGGCCGAAGCCGGGGCGGGGACGTGAGCATGGTCCCGCTCTCTGTTCTCGACCTCGCCCCGATCGTCCAGGGCGGCGACGCTGCCGACGCGTTCCGCCGCTCGCTCGACCTCGCGCGGCACGCCGAGCGCCTGGGCTACCGCCGCTTCTGGCTCGCCGAGCATCACGGGATGCCGGGCATCGCGAGCGCGGCCACCGCGGTCGTCATCGGCCACGTGGCCGCCGGGACCTCCACCATCCGCGTGGGCGCCGGCGGGATCATGTTGCCGAATCATTCGCCGCTCGTGATCGCGGAGCAGTTCGGGACCCTGGCCTCGCTCTTCCCTGGGCGCATCGACCTGGGACTCGGCCGGGCCCCGGGCTCGGACCAGCTCACCGCCCGGGCGCTCCGTCGGAGCCCACTGGCCGCCGACACCTTTCCCGACGACGTGGTCGAGCTGATGGACTATTTCCGGCCGGCCCATCCCCGGCGGGCCGTCCGTGCCGTGCCCGGGGCAGGGCTCGACGTGCCGGTCTGGATCCTGGGGTCGAGTCTGTTCGGGGCGCAGGTCGCGGCCGAGCTCGGGCTGCCGTATGCCTTCGCCTCGCACTTCGCGCCGGCGGCACTGGACGAGGCGGTCGAGCTCTATCGCGCTCGCTTCAAGCCGTCCGAGCAGCTCGAGCGCTCCCACGTCATGCTCGGCGTCAATGTCTTCGCGGCCGAGACGGACGCCGAGGGCCGGCGGCTCTTTACGTCGCTGCAGCAGGCGTTCGTGAGCTTGCGGCGCGGTCACCCGGGTCCGCTGCCGCCGCCGGACGACGGGTTGGTCGAGCGGCTGCCGCCGGGCGACCTCCGTCTGCTCGGCGACATGCTGTCCTGCTCGGTGGTGGGCTCGCCGGAGACCGTGCAGCGCGGACTGGAGGCGTTCGTCGCGCGCACCGGCGCGGACGATCTCATGGTCACCTCGCAGATCTACGATCACGCCGCGCGGCTCCGCTCCTACGAGCTGGCGGCCGAAAGCCCGGTCGCCGCGACCGGGCCGGCGAGACCGTAACGCCGCTATCTGGCAGGGATCGCCTCCACCTCCAGCACGACATCGGTGAAGTCCGGCTCGCCCGGGGCGCCCGGGTTGGCGCCGTCCTCGAAACTGATCGTCCACTTAGGGAAGGCGCCAGTCAACCGGCCCGCGGGAGGCGCGGGAACCGGTTCACCATTGCCAGGGGTGCCCTGGTTGAACCGGATCTTGACCTGGCTCCCCGCCTCGAACACGAACGGCGTGTCCCCGGGGCCGCCGAAGATCTTGGTCGAGTCGCCGACCGCCCTCGAGCACACGTTCAGGAATACCTGGTCCCCGTTCGGGATGGTGATCCGCTCGCCCGAGAGAGTGCAGTCGACGCCGATCAGCTTGAGCTTGATGTTGGAGCGCTCCGTGATGTCGAGCACGCAGTCCACGCGCGTGCCCGAGGTGGTGCAGCCGGCGCTGGCCGGCGGTGGCGGAGACACGGTGATCGTCCGCGTCGCGACGGCGGTGGCGCCGTCGTTGTCCGTCACGGTGAGCGTGACGGTGAAGTCCGTCGGTGCCGTGACCGTGTAGCTGTGCGACGGATTGGCCACGGTGGCCGTGCCGCCGTCGCCGAAGGTCCACGCGTTCGACGCGATGGTGCCCGGCGG
>JBBQDU010000161.1:0-5967 GCA_038320055.1 Gemmatimonadales bacterium
TCCTCCGCCCATTTGTTCGGGCCGGGCCGGCGGAGGCCGGTCTTGGTGGCGATCACGAGGTCGCGGGGATACGGATGGAGCGCCTCGGCGATGAGACGCTCGCTGACGTCGGGTCCGTAGGAATCCGCGGTGTCGATGAAGTTGATACCGAGCTCCGCACAGCGCCGCAGCACACGGAGAGCCTCCTCATGGTCCTCCGGCGGCCCCCAGACTCCCTTGCCAGTGAGCCGCATAGCCCCGAAGCCGAGCCGGTGCACTGCCAGGTCTCCGCCGATGTCGAGGGTGCCGCTCTGGACCGCGGGACGTATCTGATCATCCATGCGTGTACCACTCCTGAAGCAGAGTCCCGCAAGCGGAGTGACCGATCACGGTAAGAACCGCAAAGGTGCCATGTGGGCGCCGCCAAGGCGGCGATCTGGATCACATAGCCGGATATATTCAACCCCATACTTCACCGAATGCGGTTTCCGTGATCCTGCACACGATCCGCCGCGCGCCGCCGGTCGCCCTCGTGCACCTTGCGCTGCTGCTCCTTGCCGCGCCCGCGGTGGCCCGCGCCCAGACCACGGCGGACGACCGCGGCGCACGTGCCATCTTCGCGGAACTCGTCGGCATCAACACCACCCACGACCACGGCAGCACCACCCTGGCCGCACGCGCCGTCCGGCGGCGGCTCCTGGCCGCCGGCTTCCCAGCCGCGGACGTCGTGATCGCGGGGCCGCATCCGTCCCGCCAGAACGTGGTGGCGCGGCTCCGGGGCACCGGCACCCGCAAGCCGATCCTGCTCCTGGCGCACCTCGACGTGGTCGAGGCACGGCGTGAGGACTGGTCGCTGGACCCGTTCACACTCACCGAGCAGGGTGGCTACTTCTACGGCCGGGGCACGAGCGACATCAAGAACATGGCCGCCATCTTCGTGCAGACGATGATCCGGCTCAAGCGCGAGAAGGTCCCGCTCGGCCGGGACCTGATCCTGGCGCTCACCGCCGACGAGGAGGGCGGCGACGACAACGGCGTGCAATGGCTGCTCGCCAACCGCCGGCCCCTCATCGAGGCGGCCTACGTGATCAATGGCGACGGCGGCGACCCCATGATGCGGGACGGCCAGGTCTACGCCCGGAATGTCCAGGCCAGCGAAAAGGTCTACATGGACCTCCGACTGGAAGTGCGGAATCCCGGCGGGCATAGCTCGCTGCCGGTCCGGGAGAACGCGATCTACCGACTGAGCGCCGCGCTCTCGCGGCTCGCGGAGTACGAGTTTCCCGCCCGGCTCAACGAGGTGACGCGCGCCTATTTCTCGCGGGCGGCCGTGGCGGCGCCCGACACGATCGCCGCGCGGATGCGCATGGTCGGCGAGAGCGGCGATACGACGGCGATGCGGAGGCTCTCGGCGGGGTCCGCGTGGTTCAACGCCGTGCTCCGCACCACGTGCGTGGCCACGCGGCTCGAGGGAGGCCACGCCGACAACGCGCTGCCGCAGATGGCGGCGGCCACCGTGAACTGCCGCCTGCTGCCGGACGAGCCGCCTGGAGAGGTGGTCGAAACGATCCGGCGCGTGGTGGCGGACACGGCGGTCCGGGTGACCGTCGTCTCCGAGGCGGTGCCGTCGCCACCGTCACCCCTGACGCCCGAGGTGCTGGAGACGGTCGACAGCATCACCGCGTCGATGTGGCCCGGAGCGGCGGTGGTGCCCAGCATGGAGACGGGGGCCACCGACGGGCTGTTCTTCCGGAACGCGGGGATTCCGGTGTACGGGGTGTCGGGCGTGGCGCTCGACGCGGACGACATCCGGGCGCACGGGCAGGACGAGCGGATTCGGGTGGACGCCTTCTACCGGGGGCTCGACTTCACGACCCGGCTGGTGCGGGCGCTGGCGGGAGGCAAATAGGCGTGGCGGCCGGCAGGGACCATCAAGACGCGTCCTGGGGGGTACGGGGAGCCTGATCGAGCGGGGTCAGCTCGGGCAATTCGTCAGCAACCGCGCCCAGCTCGCGGAAGCGCCGGGCCGACACCAGCACCCGAGTCTCCAGCGACCCGATCGCTCGGTTGTACCCCTCCACGGCTCGCTCGAGCCCCCGCCGCACGTCTTCGAAATGCCCCGCCATGGTGGCCAGGCGGTCGTGAAGCTGGCGGCCGAGCTCGCTGATCTCCTGCGCGTTTCTCGCGATCTGCTCCTGCCGCCACCCGTACGCTACCGCGCGCAGCAGCGAGATGAGCGTCGTCGGACTGGCGGGGATCACCTGCTGGCCGACGCCGAACTCGATGAGCGAGGGATCCTGCTCGCACGCCGCGCTGAAGAACGTCTCGCCCGGCAGGAACATCACCACGAAGTCGGGCGCGGCCCGGAACTGGTTCCAGTATCCCTTGCTGCCCAGACGGACGATGTGGTCCCGCACCTGCCTGGCGTGGTCCCGCAGCCGAAGCTCGCGATCGCCCTCCGGTCCGTCGAGCGCATCGAGATACGCGGCGAGCGGCGCCTTCGCGTCCACAACCACGGTCTTGCCGCCCGGCAGCCGGACAACCAGATCCGGGCGGAGCGTGCCGTCCGCGGTCGCCACGGTGACCTGCTCTTCGAAGTCGCAATACTCGAGCATCCCGGCCATCTCCACGACCCGGCGGAGCTGCATCTCGCCCCATCGGCCGCGCACGCTCGGCGCGCGGAGCGCCTTGGCGAGGTTGCCGGTTTCCGTCTGGAGCCTATGCTGGGTCTCGGTCATGGCCTTCACCTGCTCGAGCAGCGCGGCGTAGGCGCCGGTCCGCGCGAGCTCCACCTCCTGCAGCTTGCCGTCGACCCGTTCCAGCGAGGCCCGGATCGGGCGGACGAGCTCGTCCACCGCGGCACGCCTCGCCTCCAGATCAACCACCGCCGTGTGCTGGAACTCGCCGAGCTTGGTCTCGGCCAATTGAAGGAAGGTCTCATTGTTGCGCCGGAGCGCCTCCGCGCTCAGCGCCGCGAAGGCGTCGCGGAGCCGCGCCCGCTCGGCCGCCGCGCCGCGCATGGCAAGCCAGGTGATGAGCGCTCCGAGCGCGGCGCCGACGAGGAGCGGGAGGAGGAAGGGGAGCTCCGTCACCGCACGCGCTCTCCGCCCTTGAGCACCAGCCGCACGCGACGAAGCGCCGCGATGTCGCGGGTCGGATCGCCCTCCACGGCCACGAGATCCGCCAGAAGGCCGGGCGCCACCCGGCCGACGCGCGTCTGCAGATGAAAGAGCTTCGCGTTGCCGCTCGTAGCGGCGCGCAACGCCGCGAGTGGGATCATGCCGTACTCCACCATCAGGGCCAGCTCGCGCACGTTGTCCCCGTGCGGGTAGACGCCGACGTCGCCGCCGAAGCAGATCGGCACGCCGGCGGCAAGCGCGGCGCGGAAGCTGGCGCGCTTGGCGGCGAGGGCGGGGCCCGGCGCGTCGCGCCCCTTGACCCAGCCGTCGAAGTAGGTGGCGTACGCCTCGCCTGCGGCAAGTGTCGGGCAGAGCGCCACGCCGCGCTGCCGCATGAGGCGGAAGATCTCCGGGGTGCCCTGGTCACCATGCTCGATCGTCTCGACACCGGCCAGCACCGCGCGGCGCATGCCCTCGGGCGTCGTGGCGTGCGCGGCCACGGGCCGCCCCGCGCCACGCGCGGTCGCCACCAGCAGGTCCAGCTCCGCCGGGGAGAAGGTCGGCAGCACTTCGCCCCCCGGGCCCCAGCCGAGGTCGGCGTAGACCTTGATCCAGTCCGCACCGTGGCCGACCTGCTCGCGCACGACCCGGACGATCGCTTCGCTACCGTCGGCCTCCTGGGCGCCCTGCGGCGGATTGAGGGCGTAGCGGGTCCGCGATGGCGCGTAGCTGCCGGTCGCCACGATCGCGCGCGTGGAGGCCAGAATCCTCGGCCCGGGCACGATGCCCTGGTCGATCGCGCGGCGCAGCTGGACGTCGTTGTCGAGCGCACCCTCGGTGCCGAGGTCGCGCTCGGTCGTGACGCCGGCGCGGAGCGTGGCCGCCGCGTGCGACACGGCGCGCGCGATCCGGAGACCGAGGGGCTCCTTGAGGACCTGATCGTCCCAGAGCGTCTCGTTGTACGGATGGAGGAACAGGTGGGCATGGCCCTCGATCAATCCGGGGATCAGGGTCGTGCCGGCGAGGGGAATGCGCTCCGCGCCCGCGGGCGCGGCCACGCGCGACTCGGGCCCCACGGCTTCGATGCGATCGCCGCGGACTACGACGATCCAGCCGCGCTGGGGCGCGTCGGCGACGCCGTCCCACACCGCGTCGGGGGCGAGGACCATCGCGCGGGCGCTGTCGCCCGCCGAGCCTTGCGCGCCGGCGATGCCCGCGTCCGCCAGGGATGCGCAGGCCAGCGTTGTCATCAACACGGACTGGAGATGCATAAGCACGACCTCTCGAGGTCGGAGGGGGGTGTTTTCCGTCAATCGTTCTCCCGGCAGGCTTGACGCATCCCCCGTCGGGCGGTATCGTCGCGAGTCCCTTCCCTACCGCACCAAGAACCCGCTTACCTCACCCGTCTCGCCCGGCCTTCTCGTCGGCCGGAGAGGCGTTTCAGTCCCTAACTGATGGAGGTGGCACATGGACGCGCTCGTCGCCCTCGCTCTGAGCATCGGTGTCCTCATCGCCGGCTGGACCTACGTCGCGCTGGGACCGGCCGCGCTCCCGGTCTGGGCAGGTATCGTGGCCTGGGGCTGCTTCTTCGCGGCCGGTGGGAAAACCGATGGGCTGCTGAAGACGATCACCTCGAACCTCAGCGGCGTCCTCTGGGCATTCCTCGCGCTCACGGCATGGAACCAGTTCGGCGGCGGCGTCCCGGTGCTCTCCGTGCTGGTCGGCATCGCCGCGATGGGCATGGTCCTGCAGGCCAAGCTCCCGATGCTCGGCTTCATTCCCGGCGCGTTCCTCGGCGCGGCCACCGCGGTCAGCGTGGTGGTTGGCGCGAGCGGAAGCTGGGGGAGAACCGTCGTCGCGCTGGTGATCGGCGCGGT
Organism: Gemmatimonadales bacterium; assembly: GCA_038320055.1. Taxonomy (GTDB): domain Bacteria; phylum Gemmatimonadota; class Gemmatimonadetes; order Gemmatimonadales; family GWC2-71-9; genus CAVVWJ01. The sequence goes on from JBBQDU010000161.1 coordinate 4,976, forward strand.
GCTCGGCTACGTGTCCGAGCTGCTGGCCGGCGCGCTCACCGGGACGGCCAAGCGCGCCGCGGCCTAGGTCGGGGGCACGTGACACGATCCGCGTAACGACATAGTACAAGCGAGGCGCGGTCCGGGGGAGCCCGGGTCGCGCCTTTGTCGTATCGGTTCTCAGAGCGAGGACGGGACCCGACCCTGCACCAACCGCACCCTGATGCCGCCGTTCTCGGTGGCCATCGTGGGCGTCAGCTCGAGCCCCGTCTGCCGCTCGAGTTCGGGGTGCGCCGCGAGGAAGGCCACTTGCCATCCGGGACAACACCGCCGCGCCACGTTGCCGAGCTGCGCGAAAAGATCGCGGAGCTTTCGCCGCTCACCGACCCGAACCCCGTACGGGGGATTGGTGACGATCCACCCCGGTCCCGGCGGCGGCGTGACGGCGGAGATCGCAGCCTGCCGCCACTCGATGTCCGCGGTCACCCCGGCGCGCTCGGCGTTGGCCGTGGCGGCGGCTATAGCCCCCGCGTCGCGATCGGAACCGAGGATCGCTACCCCGGCCCTCGGCGTCACGCGTCGGCGCGCGTCATCCAGAACCGAGTTCCACGCCGCTTCGTCGAAACCCGGCCAGCCCATGAACGCGAACCGCCGACCGATGCCCGGCGGAATCCGCCGCGCCAGTAACGCGGCCTCGATCGGTATGGTCCCCGACCCGCACATCGGATCGATGAGCGGCGCCGTGCCGTCCCACCCCACGGCTCCGAGCATCGCGGCGGCCAGCGTCTCCCGGAGCGGGGCCTTCGCCGCGGCCAACCGGTAGCCGCGCCGGTGGAGCAGCTCGCCGGACGCGTCCGCACTGATGGTACACGCGTCCCGCTGGAGCCGGACGACGAATTCCTGCGGGGCACCGGACCCGGGCCCCGCGTCACCGGGTATTCCACTGGCAGCGGCGGCCGCAAGCAAACGCTGGGCAACGGCACCCTGGTGATAGAGCCGGGATTTGCGTGCGG
>JBBQDU010000162.1:0-5943 GCA_038320055.1 Gemmatimonadales bacterium
CCTGGCCGTGCTCTCGCTCGGCCTCGCCGCCACCGCGGCGGCGCCCGTGCGCCTGCCGCCCTCCACCGGCCGCGTGGCCGGCGAGGTCCGCGACGGCAAGGGCGCACCCATCGCCCACGCGCAGGTGATGGTGGTCGCCACCGCGCTCTCGGCGCTCACCGATTCCTCGGGCGCCTATCTGCTCCCCGCCGTGGCGACCGGGCCCATCACGCTCCGGGCCACCCGCGCCGGCGACCGCCCCGCCGAGGCGGCAGGCACCGTCCGCGCGGGGAAGACGCTCACCCTCCACTTCACGCTGCCCGCCGTCACCAGTCACGAGGAGCTGGTCGATCTGAATCAGCCGAAGCCGCTCCAGCGGGCCGACGAGCTCTCCGGCGCCAAATCGAAGGACCAGAAGAACGGCGCCTACCCGCAATCCGCGGCGGCCGGCGTGCCGTCGGAGCCGTGGCGCTGGCAGCGCGAGCCCGGCAACACCGAGGGCTACACCGCGGTCGAGGAGAACCGCTTCCTCACCGTCACCACGAGCCCGGTCTCGACCTTTTCGATCGACGTGGACGCCGCCTCCTACAGCAACGTGCGCCGGTTCCTGAGCCAGGGCACGCTGCCGCCGAAGGACGCGGTGCGGCTCGAGGAGCTGGTCAACTACTTCCCCTATCGCTACCAGGACCGCTCCGGCCCGCACCCGTTCGCGGTGTCCACCGAGGTGGGCCCATGCCCGTGGGCGCCGGCGCACCGCCTGGTGCGGATCGGCCTCCAGGCGCGCCGCGTGCCCACGCGCGACCTGCCGCCGAGCAACCTCGTCTTCCTGATCGACGTGTCGGGCTCGATGCAGTCGCCGGACAAGCTGCCGCTCGTGAAGCAGGCGTTCCGGGCGCTGGTGGCGGAGCTGCGGCCCCAGGACCGCGTCGCCATCGTCGTCTACGCCGGCGCGGCGGGGCTGGTGCTCCCGTCCACCGCCGGCACCGACAAGGCCGCGATGCTGGAGGCGATCGACCGGCTCGAGGCCGGCGGCTCCACCGCGGGCGGGGCCGGCATCCGGCTGGCGTACGACGTCGCGCGCGAGCACTTCGACGCCGAGGGGAACAACCGCGTCATCCTGGCGAGCGACGGCGACTTCAACGTGGGCGCCAGCAGCGACGCCGAGATGGTGCGGCTGATCGAGCAGCGGCGCGGGGAGGGGACGTTCCTGACGGTGCTGGGGTTCGGCACCGGGAACCTCAAGGACTCGAAGATGGAGCAGCTCGCCGACAAGGGGAACGGCCACTACGCCTACATCGACAGCTTCCGCGAGGCGCGGAAGGTGTTCGTCGAGGAGTTCGGCGGGACGCTCTTCACCGTCGCCAAGGACGTGAAGATCCAGGTCGAGCTGAACCCGGCGCAGGTGCAGTCCTACCGGCTGCTCGGCTACGAGAACCGCTTGCTCAATCGCGAGGACTTCGCGGACGACCGGAAGGACGCGGGCGAGATGGGCTCCGGTCACTCGGTGACGGCGCTGTACGAGATCGTGCCCGTGGGGGCGACGCCGGTCGCGCGCGGCGACGACAGCCTCGCCTACCAGCAGGTCCCCATCCGTCCGGGCGCCCGCCGGAGCGGCGAGCTGATGACGGTTCGGGTCCGCTACAAGGACCCGCAGGGCGCCGCGAGCCGGCTGCTCGAGACGCCGGTGCGGTACCAGCGGGGCGACCGCCCGGACGGCACCGCCAGCGAGGACATGCGCTTCGCGTCGGCGGTGGCGGGGTTCGCGCTGCTGCTCCGCGAGTCCGAGCACCGCGGCCAGGCGAGCTGGGACCAGGTGCTGACCCTGGCGCGCGGGGCCCGGGGCGACGACGAGCAGGGGTACCGGGCCGAGTTCGTCGGGATGGTGAAGACGGCGCGGGCGCTCGTCGGAGGAGGGCAGCCGCGGACCGAGTGACTGGCCCGTATCCTGCCTCGTTCGGGGGTGCGCGCCGCGAGAGTCGCGCACTCCCCGAGCGAACTCCGAGAGCCGAGGATCCGCCGCTTGCGTTCCACCCCGATCGTTGCAGTCGCCATGGGCCGCCCGGCCCGTGACGCCGGCCCCGCCGTGCCCGCCGCATGACCCCCATCGGACGAGGGCTGGAGGCGCTCGAGGCGCTGACCGGGAACCTGGGCGAGCTGACCGGCCACATCGCGGCCCCCATCACCCGGGCCATCCGGACCGAGCTGCGCCGGCTCCCCATCTCCCCCTGGTCGCACCAGCCCGACCGCCGGCGCACGCCGCGCGGGCCGCGGCCGTCGGCCGGCCAGGCCCGGCGGCTCTGGACCCGCGCCGCTCCATACCTCAAGCCGTTCCGGCTGGGCATCGCGGAGATCGCGGCGCTGTCGCTCCTCGCCGCGCTCATGGGCGTGATCGAGCCGCTGGTGATGAAACGGATCGTGGACGCGCTGAGCGGCGTGGTGCCGGGGCCGGTAGTCCGGTCGGTGGTGCTGCAGTCGGTCGCGGCGCTGGCGGGGCTCGAGGTCCTCCGGGCCGTGCTGGCCGGCCGGATCACCGTCCGGACCTGGGACGTGCGGCTGGGGGTGGACTTCCAGGTGCGGCGCGACGTCGTGGGCGCGCTCAACCGGCTCCCGATGAGCTACCACCAGGAGGGCACCGTCGGCGCGATGCTCCTCAAGGTGAACCAGCACATCCCCGGCTTCGCGGGCGCGGTGAGCGAGCTGCTCGGCGCGCTGTCGGGCCTCGCCTACTTCACGCTGGCGGCGATCGCCATGGTCCGGCTCGACTGGCGGCTCACCGTGGCGGTGCTCGTCGTGCTGCCGCTGCCGGCGCTGGTCGGCGTGTGGGCCGCGCGCGAGCAGACCGAGCGCGAGCGCAAGCTGGCCGACCGCTGGGCCCGGCTCTACGGCCGCTTCGCCGAGGTGATGACCGGGATCGTCACGGTGAAGGCGTGCGGGGCGGAGCGGCGCGAGCAGCTCATCTTCCTGGACGGGGTGCAGCGCGGCAACGCGATCGTCGCGCGCGGCGTCCGGCGCGACGCGGCGACGGGCGGGGTGCGGACCGTCGCGGCCGGCGCGGCGCGCCTCGTCGCCATCGGGCTCGGCACGGTGCTCCTCCTCCGGGGCGAGATCACGCTCGGCACGCTGATGGCGTTCCTGGCGTTCGTGAGCGGGCTGGTCGGCCCGGTGCAGACCCTGACCTCCCTCTACCAGACCGTCCGGAAGACCACCGTCTCGTTCGAGTCGATCCTCGGCATCCTCGAGGCGGGCGACGCGGCGCAGGACCGCCCCTCGGCGGTGGAGGCCGGGCGGTTCCGGGGCGAGGTCCGCTTCGAGGAGGTGGGGTTCAGCTACCGGCACGGCACGCCGACGCTCGACGGCGTGAGCTTCGAGGTGCCGGCGGGCGGCACCGTCGCGATCGTGGGCCCGAGCGGCGGCGGCAAGTCCACGCTCGCGCAGCTCCTCCTCCGGATGTACGTGCCCGGGACGGGGCGGATCACGATCGACGGCCAGGACGTGGCCGACCTCACCGTCACCTCGCTCCGCACCCAGATCGGCGTGGTGCCCCAGGAGCCGTTCCTGTTCAACGACTCGGTGCTGGCCAACCTGGCCTACGCGCGGCCGGGCGCGTCGCGCGCGGAGATCGAGGCGGCGGCCCGCGCCGCCAACGCGCACACCTTCATCCAGGCGCTCCCCCGCGGCTACGACACCGTGGTCGGCGAGCGCGGGAGCCGGCTCTCCGGCGGCCAGCGCCAGCGGATCGCGGTCGCGCGGGCGCTGCTGCAGGACCCGGCGATCCTGATCCTCGACGAGCCCACTAGCGCGCTCGACCCCGAGAGCGGGCGGCTGGTGCGGGAGGCGATCGCCCGGCTCACGAGCGGACGCACCACGCTCCTCATCGCTCACCGGCACGAGACGGTGGCGCTCGCGGACCGGATCGTGGTGATCCTGCAGGGACGGGTGGTGGAGCAGGGGACCCACGCGGAGCTGCTGGCGGCGCGCGGGTACTACGCGGCCATGGTGGCGGGCGAGGGAGTGGCGGGGACCGCGGCGCTGGCCGCGGCGGAGCTGGCGGTGCGCGCCTAGGGCGCGCCTACAGCGCGCCTGCAGCGCCCGATCGGCGCGCCGCCCGCGTTGACGCTCCCTCCGCGGCCCGCTAAGTTGCGCCCTCGCAACGCCTCGGGACAGGTGGCCGAGTGGTTGAAGGCACCACCCTGGAAAGGTGGCATACCTGCAAGGGTATCGCGGGTTCGAATCCCGCCCTGTCCGCTGCAGTCGCCCGGCCCCGTTCGAACCCCGGGCCGGAGCCCACGGGCGACACCCGACGCCCGCTCCCACCCCGACGACGCCACCCGCAGGACCACCGCAGGGAACCGATCGCTCGCCCGGAGCGTATCTAGCGGAATGCGTTACCCGGCGGCTTCGAGCCTCGGGACGCCCGGCCTTTCATTTACGCAGGAGCCGCGATGCTGATCACCCGCCCGCCCGACATCCCGTCCTCGGAGATCACCGACGAAGGCGCGTACGCCACCCGGCGCGAGTTTCTCAAGGCCGCCGGCCTCGGCGCCGTGGCGGCAGGCGGTCTCCTGCCCGGCATGCGGCTCGGTTTCGGGCGGGCGTTCGGCGGCGACGACGAGAAGCTCACCCCGTACGAGGACGTCACCGGCTACAACAACTTCTACGAGTTCGGCACCGACAAGGAAGATCCGGCGCAGAACTCGAAGCGGTTCCGCACCCAGCCCTGGAAGGTCGAGATCGGCGGCGAGGTGGCCAAGCCCGCCAAGTACGACCTCGACGACCTGCTCCGCGGGCTCGCGCCCGAGGAGCGGGTGTACCGGCATCGCTGCGTCGAGGCGTGGTCCATGGTGATTCCGTGGATGGGCATCCCCCTGGGCCGCCTGATCGACCGCCTCGAGCCCACCAGCAAGGCGAAGTTCGTCGAGTTCACCACGCTGCTCGACCCGCACCAGATGCCGGGCCAGCAGCGGAACCTCCTCGACTGGCCGTATACCGAGGCGCTCCGGATGGACGAGGCGCGGCATCCGCTCGCGCTGCTCGTCACCGGCCTCTACGGCAAGACGCTCCCGAACCAGAACGGCGCCCCGCTCCGGCTGGTGGTGCCGTGGAAGTACGGCTTCAAGGGCGGCAAGTCGCTGGTGAAGATCCGGTTCGTGGAGAAGCAGCCGCGGACGACCTGGAACATCGCGGCGCGGGACGAGTACGGCTTCTACGCCAACGTCAATCCCGAGGTCGATCACCCCCGCTGGAGCCAGGGGCGCGAGCGCCGGATCGGCGAGTTCTTCAAGCGGAAGACGCTGCCGTTCAACGGCTACGCGGACCAGGTCGCCTCGCTCTACGCGGGGATGGACCTCCGGAAGAACTTCTAGCCCGGCATGACGCGCGTGGCCGTGGTGACCCGGGTGGTCAAGCCGCTCCTGTATCTGGCGGCCGTCCTCCCCGCCGCCTGGATCGTCTTCGCCCTCTTTACCGACCGGGTGGACGGCGACCAGGTGAAGTTCATCCAGCACTGGACCGGGACGACCGTGCTGGTCTCGCTGTTCGTGACGCTCGCGGTGACGCCGCTCCGGCGCTTCACGGGCTGGAACGAGATCATCCGCACCCGGCGGCTCATCGGGCTCACGGCGTTCTGGTACGCGCTCCTGCATTTCCTCTCCTACGTCGTGTTCGACCAGTCGCTGTCGGTGCCCGACATCGCCGAGGACGTGGCCAAGCATCCGTGGGTGCTCGTGGGCTTCGCCTCGTTTCTCATGCTGATCCCGCTGGCGGTCACCTCGACCAACGGCTGGGTCCGCCGCCTCGGCGGCAAGCGCTGGCAGCGGCTGCACCGGCTGGTCTACGCCGCCGCGCTGGGCGGCGTGCTCCACTTCCTCTGGCTGGTGAAGAAGGACGTCACGACGCCGCTCTACTTCGCGGTGGTGCTCGCCGTGCTGTTCGCGCTCCGGCTGTGGGTGGCCCGGACCGGGAAGA
>JBBQDU010000163.1:0-5878 GCA_038320055.1 Gemmatimonadales bacterium
GTCGCTCGCGAGCCTGGCCGCGTTGGCCGCTGAGGAGCCCATGACCCACGGGAAGATCTACCAGGACGTCACCGAGACCGTCGGACATACCCCCCTCGTCCGTCTCAACCGGCTGGGGCAGGGGATGCCCGGGCGTATCGCCGTCAAGCTGGAAGGCGCCAACCCGTACAACTCGGTCAAGGATCGCATCGGCGCTGCGATGATCAACGACGCCGTGGAGAAGGGCCGCCTCCGGCCGGGGATGGTAATCGTCGAGCCGACCTCGGGCAACACCGGCATCGGGCTCGCCTACGTGGCGGCCGCCCGCGGCTACCGGTGCATCTTCACCATGCCCGACACCATGACCGTCGAGCGCCGGCATCTGCTCCGGGCGCTCAACTGCAAGGTGGTCCTCACCGAGGGAGCGAAGGGCATGAAGGGGGCGATGGCGCGCGCCGAGCAGATCCTGGCCCGGCTCGGCGACCGCGCCTGGATGCCGCGCCAGTTCGACAACCCCGTCAACCCCGCCATCCACTACCGCACCACCGGCCCCGAGATCTGGGACGACACCGAGGGCAAGGTGGACGTGTTCGTCGCGGGCGTCGGCACCGGCGGCACCATCACCGGCGCCGGCCGGTTCCTGCGCGAGCGGAAGCCCGGCATCCGGATCGTCGCGGTCGAGCCGGCCGAAAGTCCGGTGCTGTCGGGCGGCGAGCCGTCGCCGCACAAGCAGCAGGGAATCGGCGCGGGCTTCGTCCCCAGCCTGCTGGACACCAAGATCTACGACGAGGTCGTCCGGGTGAGCAACGACGACGCCATCGCCACCGCCCGGCGCCTGGCGAGGGACGAGGCGATCTTCGCGGGCATCTCGAGCGGGTCCATCACCTGGGCCGCGCTCCAGATCGCCGCCCGGCCCGAAAGCGCGGGCAAGCTGATCGTGTCCATCATCTGCGACTTCGGCGAGCGCTACCTCTCGCATCCGCTCTACACCGAGCTGCCCGAGCCCGACTTCTCGGACCTCGAGGACGCGCTCGCCGCGCCGGCGGTGACGGCATGAGCGCGCGCACTCCGGGCACCGGCCGTCCCGGCACGAGCGCGCGCGCCCGGGGCGCTGCCCGTGCCGATCGACGCGACGGACGCAATGCGCCGAATTCGCCCAACGCCCCCAATTCGCCCAACGCGGCGAATCGCGGGTGCGGGATGCGTGCGCTGTGGGCGGTACGGCGATGGTGAGAGCAAGGCAGGTGCGGGGCCGTACAGAGCCGATGGCGGCGGAGAGAGGTTCTCCGCCGCGACCTTTTCCACCACACTCCACTGAGGTGCAGGGACACGTGACCACTCCAGGGCGTACCCTCGACGGGGCCTCTCCCCGGGCCGAGCGGATCGACACGATCTTCGGCCGCGACATCTTCTCCCGGACCGTCATGCGGCAGCGGCTCCCGAAAGAGGTGTACCGGAGCCTGCTCCGGACCATCGACCACGGGGAGCCGCTCGATCCGGCGGTGGCCGACGTGGTGGCCGCCAGCATGAAGGACTGGGCCATCGAGAACGGGGCCAGCCACTACACCCACTGGTTCCAGCCGCTCACCGGCCAGACCGCCGAGAAGCACGACTCGCTCGCCGCGCCGGACGGCAACGGCGGGGTCGTCTTCAACTTCTCCGGCTCCGAGCTGGTGCAGGGCGAGCCCGACGCCTCGAGCTTCCCGTCGGGCGGCCTCCGCGCCACGTTCGAGGCCCGCGGCTACACGGCGTGGGACGCCACCAGCCCGGCCTTCCTCATGCGGGGCGACAACAACGTCACGCTCTGCATCCCGACGGCGTTCGTGTCGTGGACCGGCGAGGCGCTCGACACCAAGATCCCGCTCATGCGGTCGGTCGAGGCGCTCTCGCAGCAGGCGCTCCGGGTGCTCAAGATCTTCGGGACCGACGCGGGCGTGCGCCGGGTCTTCACCACCGTGGGCGCCGAGCAGGAGTACTTCCTGGTGGACCGCGACCTGTACTACAAGCGGCCCGACCTCATGACCTCCGAGCGCACCCTGTTCGGCGCCCGGCCGCCCAAGGGCCAGCAGCTCGAGGACCACTACTTCGGCACCATCCCGCCGCGGGTGCTGGCCTTCATGTCCGAGGCCGAGAAGGAGCTCTACCAGCTCGGCGTGCCGGTCAAGACCCGGCACAACGAGGTGGCGCCGGGCCAGTACGAGATCGCCCCGCTGTTCGAGCCGAGCCACATCGCGAGCGACCACCAGATGCAGACCATGGAGACGCTGAAGCGGGTGGCCCCGCGCTACGGGCTCCAGGCGCTGCTGCACGAGAAGCCGTTCGCGGGCGTGAACGGCTCGGGCAAGCACAACAACTGGTCGATGTCCACCGACACCGGCGTCAACCTGCTCGATCCGCAGGACGAGACGCACACGAACATGCAGTTCCTGGTGTTCCTCATCGCCACCATCCGCGCCGTGGACATCCACGCGGACCTGCTCCGCTCGTCGATCGCCTCGGCGGCCAACGACCACCGCCTTGGCGCCAACGAGGCGCCGCCGGCCATCATCTCGGTCTTCCTCGGCAAGATGCTGAGCGACATCCTGGAGCAGGTGGAGAAGGGGCTCCCCAAGCGCACCATCCGGGGCGGCACGCTCGACCTCGGCGCCAAGACGCTGCCGATGCTGCCGCGCCACTCGGGCGACCGCAACCGCACCTCGCCCTTCGCCTTCACCGGCAACAAGTTCGAGTTCCGGGCCGTGGGCTCGACGGCCAGCATCGCGTGGCCCAACACCGTGCTCAACACCATCGTGGCCGAGTCGCTCGACTACGTCGCCGGCCAGCTGGAGAAGGCCGTCGGCGCCAAGCCGTCGCCCGCCCGGCTGCAGCGGGGCGTGCTCGCCGTGCTCAAGCGCCTGATCAAGGAGCACAAGCGGGTCGTGTTCGATGGCGACAACTACTCCGAGGATTGGCACGCGGAGGCGGGCCGGCGCGGATTGCCCAACCTGAAGGATTCGGTCGAGGCGTTCGGCGTGCTCCGCGCGAAGAAGAACAGCGACCTGTTCAAGAAGTACGGCGTGCTCAGCAAGTCCGAGTACGACTCGCGGATCCACATCGCGATCGAGAAGTACGTGAAGCAGCTCGGGATCGAGGCCGAAACGATGGTCGCCATGGCCAAGTCGCAGATCCTGCCCGCCGCGCTCGAGCACCAGCGCCGGACGGCGGAAGCCGTCGCCGCCACCCGGGCGGCCGGCGTGGACGCCGACGACAGCATCCAGGCCCTCCGGGACTTCGTGGGCCTGGTGTCGCTGTTCCGGTCGCGGACGGCGGAGCTGGAGAAGCTGGCGGCCCACCACGAGGCCGATCCGGAGAAGCACGCCGCCAAGCTCGCGCGCGAGCTGAAGCCGGCGATGGAGCGGTTGCGGGAGACGGGGGACCTGCTGGAGACGCTGGTGGCGGCCGACCTGTGGCCGCTGCCGAGCTACCGGACGCTGCTGTTCCTCAAGTAGCGGCCTACGCCGGCCACCCCACCGGCTTCTGCCGCGTCAGCAGAAACAGCTCGGTCGGACAGCGGGCCGGCGTCAGCACGCCCGCCATCGCCTGAAACGCCGTCGTCTCTTCGGGAGAGGTGTCGGGATCGAAGTAGATCGCCAGGGCTTCGACCAGCGGGGCGCGGTTGGGCCGGGCCAGCGCGTCGAGCCAGGGATGGGGGTCGGTGGTCCGGCGGGTCTCCAGCCGGACCCGGACGGCGCCGTCCAGCCAGCAGGGGGTGGCACCCAGCTCCAGCACCATCGGCTCGTTCAGGAGGAGGCTCTCGCCCTGGGGGCTGATCGCCCCGAATCGCAGCCTGCCACGCTCGTTGCGGCGGTGAATGACCGCGCCCCACCGGTAGCGGGTCGGGCCGTGCTGGTACCAGTCCAGGATCTGCAGCAGCTGTTCGCGTAACGCGCCGACGACGAGCGGCGATTGCATGGCGGCCACCAACAGGGTGAAGGGTGCCGGAGACGCCCAAGGGAAGACGCTGGGCCTTTCAATCTGCAGAATGCGGGCCAGACCCGTCGGGTTCCCGGCCCCTGGCGCCCGCCGCGAGACCCGGCGACATTCCGCCCGCGGCCGAGACGCCCCCACATGGCGGGCCGGCCGCTCCACCACCATGACCGCTCACGACCCCCTCCACTCGCACGTCTTCTACCGGAAGCTGACGCGGGACTACCCGCGCATCGTCCGGGGCGAAGGGTGCTGGCTCTACGACGCCGACGGCCGCGCCTGGCTCGACGCCGTCGGCGGCGCCTTCGTGGCCAACGCCGGCCACGGTGTCGCCGAGATCGCCGGCGCCATCGGCCGCCAGGCGGAGCGGCTCGCCTACGTGAACGGCACCGCCTTCACCAGCGACCCCGTCGAGGAGCTGGCCGCCGAGCTGGCCGCCCGCTCCCCGGGCGACCTCGAGCTGGTGTACCCGCTCTCCAGCGGCTCCGAGGCGGTCGAGGCGGCGCTCAAGCTCGCCCGCCAGTACTTCGTGGAGTCGGGCGAGCCGGCGCGCCGGAAGATCGTGAGCCTCGCCCCCGGCTATCACGGCAACACGCTCCTCGCCCTCTCGGCCTCCGCCCGTGCGCACTACGCCGACTGCTTCCGCGACTGGCTGGTCGAGGTCGTGCGGGTCCCGGCGCCCTACGCCTATCGGTGCGCGTGCCGGGGCCGCCCGCCGCGCTGCCCGGCCTGCACCGGCGAGGCGGTCGAGGCGGCGCTGCTCCGCGAGGGGCCCGAGACCATCGCCGCCCTCATCGCCGAGCCGGTGGGCGGGTCGTCCACCGGCGCCAGCGTCCCCGCCCCCGAGTACTGGCCCCGGGTGCGCGCGGCCTGCGATCGGTACGGCATCCTCCTCGTCGCCGACGAGATCCTGACCGGCGCGGGCCGGACCGGCACCTGGTCGGCGCTCGAGCCGTACGGCGTGGTGCCCGACATCATGACGCTGGGGAAGGGGATCGCCGGCGGCTACGTGCCGCTGTCGGCGGTCGTGGCGCCGCGGCGCCTGGCGGACGCGCTGGCCCGGGGCTCGGGGGCGCTGCTGCACGCGCAGACGTTCTCGCACCACGCGACGCTCTGCGCGGCGGGCGTCGCCACCCTCCGCTACCTCCGGACTCACGCGCTGATCGAGCGCTGCGCCGAGATCGCCCCCGCGTTTCACGACCGGCTGGGGGCCCTCCGCGACCTGCCCGGCGTCGGCGACGTCCGCGGGCGCGGCCTCCTGGCCGGCGTCGAGTTCGTGGCCGATCCGGCCACCCGGGCGCCGTTTCCGCGGGCCGCGCGGTTCGCGGAGTCGTTCGCGGCGGCGGCGCTCGACGCGGGGCTGGTGGTCTGGCCGAACGTGGGGCAGGCCGACGGCGTGAACGGCGACCTCGCGATGCTCGCCCCGCCGTTCATCGTCACCCTCGACGAGATCGACCTCATCGTCGAGCGCTTCGGCACGGCGCTCCGCGCCACGGTCGAGCGCGTGGGAGCCGCGGCATGAGCGCGCCGTCGAAGTTCACCTACACCTCCGCCTCCGGCGACCTCGAGGAGTTCCACCGGCGGTTCGATACCGCCCTCGACGGCATCCGCCGCGCCGCCGGCGCCGCCGCGGGCACCCGCCATCCCTTCTACATCGGCGGACACCCGGTGGACCACGGCGGCGAGCCGCTGGTCGATCGCTCGCCCATCGACGAGCGGCTCGTGCTCGGCCGCTTCGCCCTGGCGGACGCGGGCGACGTGGACCGTGCGGTGGCCGCCGCGCGGGACGCCCAGCGCGGCTGGGCCCGGCTCCCGTGGCGGGAGCGGCTGGCCGTCCTCCGCGGGGCGGCGGCGATCATCCGCGATCGCAAATACGACCTCGCCGCCCTCATGAGCCTCGAGGTGGGCAAGAGCCGGCTGGAGGCGATGGGCG
>JBBQDU010000164.1:0-5856 GCA_038320055.1 Gemmatimonadales bacterium
TGTCGCGGTCCATCGACTCAACATCGAGGGCGACCGGCAGTCCGACCTCACCGTGCACGGAGGAGCCGACAAGGCGGTCTACGTCTATCCGTCGGAGCATTACGCCTTCTGGCGTAAGGAGCTCCCCGGCGTGGCGCTTCCCTGGGGCGCCTTCGGCGAGAATCTCACGACGCAGGGACTCCTCGAGGACGCGATGCACATCGGCGACCGGCTCAAGATCGGTTCGGCGGAGTTCTCGGTCACGCAGCCCCGCATGCCCTGCTTCAAGCTGGGGATCCGCTTCGATCGAGCCGACATGGTGAAGCGGTTCCTGGCGAGCGGCCGAACGGGCTTCTATCTGAGCGTGTCCCGGGAAGGCGAGGTGGCCGGCGGCGACGCGCTCGCGGTGACGGACCGCGACGACGGCGCGCTCACGGTGGCGGACATCGTCGGACTCTACACTGCCGACGGTGCAAACCAGGATCTCTTGCACCGCGCGAGCGAGCTTCCGGCCCTCCCGGAGGCCTGGCGGGAGTACTTCCGGAAGCGGTTGTAGGTAGTCGGCTTGACGGCCCCCTCCCCGGGGGTAGATTGGGAATCGGTGCCCGAACAAAACCCGAATCCAGCCCCCGCCGAGCCCCGTGCCCCACCTCCACGTCCACACCCACTTCTCCTTCGGCATCGGCGTCTCGAGCCCCGATGTGCTCGCCGCCGCCGCCGCCGAGCGAGGCTTCGCGGCGCTGGCGTGCACCGACACCAATGGGGTCTACGGGGCGGTAGAGTTCCAGCGGGCGTGTGAGGCTGCGGGGGTGCGGCCCATCCTCGGCGCCCACCTGGTGGCGGGGGACGAGGAGACGGTCGCGCTCGCGACCGACGAGCGGGGGTGGGGGGCGCTGTGCCGGGCGGTTACCAGGATTCTTTGGGATTCCCCAGTCTCGGGGGAGGGGGAGGAGCTCTCCGCCGGCCTCGCGAATGACCGCGACGGCCTGATCCTCCTCTCCCGCGACCCCACCTTCCTCGATCACGTCCTCCGCCGGAGCGGCCCCCGCGACCTCTACGCCGAGCTCTGCCCCGGCAAGAAGCGCCACGCCGTCCTCGCCGCCGCCCGCCGGCTCGGCCTTCCCGCCGTCGCCACCAACGCCGCCGTCGCCGCGCACCCCGAGGACTGGAGCCGCCACCGCCTGCTCCGCGCCATCCACCTCAACACCACCCTGTCCGCCCTCGATCATCCCGACCGGCCCGCCACCCGGCCGGCCGATGGCCTCGCCCCCCGCGACGCCTGGCTCCGCCCCATCGCCGACCTCGAGCGCCAGTTCCCCGACTGCCCCGAGGCCATCCGCGCCGCCGAGGAGATCGCCGAGCGCTGCCGCTACCGGATCCCCATCGGCCGCGTGGTGGCGCCGCGATTCGCGGCCGCGGACGACGCCTTCCAGCAGCTCCGCACCCTCGCCTACGAGGGCGCCGCCCAGCGCTACGGCACCGTCGCCCCGGTGACCCGCGACCGGCTCGAGCACGAGCTGGCCATCATCGGGCTGAAAGGCTTCGCCGACTACTTTCTCGTCGTCCGCGACATCGTCGCCCACGGCCCCACCCACTGCGGCCGCGGCTCCGTCGCCAACTCGATCGTGAGCTACTGCCTCGGCATCACCCACGTCGAGCCGCTCGGCGCGGGGCTCCTGTTCGAGCGGTTCCTCAACCCCGAGCGGAAGGACCCGCCCGACATCGACCTCGACTTCCCCTGGGACGAGCGCGACGACGTGCTGGCCTACGTGTTCCGCCGCTATCCCCATCCCCAGGCGGCGATGGTGGCCAACCACAACTGCTTCCGACTCCGCGGCGCGCTCCGCGAGGTGGCCAAGGTCTACGGCCGCCCCAACGGCGAGATCCGCGAGGTCACCCGCCGGATCCCCTGGTACGAGGAGGCGCCGCTCGAGGAGCTGCTCGCCACCCATCCCAACTTCACGGCGCTCGACCTGCCACCGAGCTGGCAGGAGCTGGCCCGCCTGGCGGCGCCGCTCGTCGGCGTGCCGCGCCACCTCTCGCTCCATCCGGGCGGTGTGGTCATCGTGCCGACGGCGCTCACCGACTACGTCCCCACCGAACGGGCGGTCAAGACGCTCGACGGCCATCCGGACCTGACGGTGCCCGTCATCCAGTTCGAGAAGGACGGCGCGGAGGACGCGGGGCTGGTCAAGATCGACCTGCTCGGCAACCGCTCGCTCGCCGTCATCCGAGACGCCATCGCGGCGGTCGGCGCGCACACCGGCCACCGGATCGACTACACCTCGTCCGACCCCGGCGACGACGAGCCCACCAGGGCCTTGTTCCGCACGGGGCAGACGCTGGGCGTCTTCTACACCGAGTCGCCCGCGTCGCGGCTGCTCTGCGCCAAGAGCCGCGCCGACACCTTCGAGCTGCTCGTCCTCAACACGAGCATCATCCGGCCCGCGTCCAACCGCTACATCCGCGTCTACCTCGAGCGGCTGCACGGCACGCCGTACGAGCCGCTCGATCCGGTGCTCCGCGACACGCTGGCCGACACGTTCGGCGTGATGGTCTATCAGGAGGACGTGGTCAACGTCTGCGCCACCTTCGCGGGCATGCCGCTCGCCACGGCCGACGGGCTCCGGAAGTCGCTCTCCAAGAAGCGCCCCGCCAAGGCGCTCGCCGGCTACGCCGAGGAGTTCTTCGCCGGCGCGCTCCGGCTCGGGCGCGACGTCGAGACCGCCAAGCGGGTGTGGACGATGATCATGTCGTTCGCGGGCTACAGCTTCTGCAAGGGACACTCGGCGTCGTACATCCAGGTGGCGCAGCACTCGTGCTACCTGCGCGCGCACTACCCGGCCGAGTTCATGGCGGCGGTGCTGGCCAACGGCGGCGGGTTCTATCACCCGTTCGCGTACGTGGCCGAGGCGATGCGGATGGGACTGACCGTGCGGCCGCCGGACGTGAACGCGAGCGCGTTCCGCTGCACGGGCCGCGGGCGGGAGCTGCGGATCGGGCTGCAGTTCGTGAAGGAGCTCTCGGCCGACGGCGCGGCGCGGGTGCTGGCGGCGCGGGGGGGCGGGGTGGACGCCACCCCCTTCCGGAGCCTCGTCGACCTCCGCGCCCGCACCGGCCTGGCCCCGGCCGACCTGCGCGCGCTCATCAAGGTCGGCGCGCTCGACGCGATCGCCGACGGCTGGAGCCGCCCCATGATGCTCTGGCTGGTGGACTCGACCGCCGACTGCGTCCGCTCGCCCGACGACCGCCCCGGCGACTGGTTCGATCACCTGCCGCCCACCGTCCCGGTGCTCAAGGCCTACGGCCCCGAGCGCCGGCGCCGCGAGGAGCACGCGGCCCTGGGCTTCACTACCGACGCGCACCCGATGCGGCTCTACGCCGACGACCTGCGGCGCTTCCGCCTCTGCCCCAGCACCCGACTTCACCGGCACGTCGGCGAGCACGTGCTGGCCGCCGGGATGCTCACCACCGCCAAGCCCGTGCACACGCTCAAGGACGAGCCGATGGAGTTCGCCACCTTCGACGACGGCGACGGGCTCATCGAGACCGTGCTCTTTCCCGGCGTCTACCGGGCGCGCGGCCACGTGCTATTCGATCAGGGACCGTTCATCTTTCGGGGAAGGGTCGAGGAGGAGTTCGGGGCGGTGACGCTCACCGTGACCCACCTGGATCGTCTGGAGCGGATGCTGACGAAGCTGGCGAGCCGAACGCCAGCTCCCCCTCCTGGGCAAAGCGGACCTTCCGCTTCCCGACCGGGGTCGCGAGCGTCGCCCGACCCTCGATGGTGAAGCGGTGGATCCCGGTGCGGAACCCCTCCAGGCGGGCCGGCGTGGTCCCCCGTTCCGGCACCAGCGGCAGCGCCACGATGGCCGAGCCCGTCGGCAGCGAGACGCTGCTGTCGCGGTCGAGTCTCCCGACCGGCAGGTCGTCGAGGGACAGCCGCAGCTCCAGCCGGGTGGCGGCCAGCGCGTAATCGTTGGGATTGCGCACGTCCAGCGCCACCACCACGGGCGCGCCCGCCACGGCGGCGTCCACGCGCACGCGGGACACGGTCACCCGAGGGTCCTGGTAGAGCCAGACCCCGAGCGGCGTGCAGGCCAACGCCGGCAGCAGCCACCAGATTTTCCAGGGAAATCGCATGAGACGCGTGCTCAACCCGATCCTCGCCCTTCTGACCTCGTTCACCGCCGCCTGCGGCGCCGAGTCCGCGTCGGCCGTCGCTCCACCCGACGGGACTGTTCCAGTCGCGCTCCAGGAAGTCGTGTCCGGCCTCGCCTTCCCGCTCTATCTTACTGCCCCGGGGGGCGACGTGGGTCGCCTGTTCATCGTGGAGAAGGGTGGCGCCATTCGCATCGTGAAGGAAGGGGCGCTCCTCCCCACCCCGTTCCTGGACCTGGCGGGACGGGTGTCGACCGGCGGCGAGCAGGGGCTCCTCGGCCTCGCATTCGACCCGGCCTACGCCGACAACGGCCGCTTCGTGGTCCACTACACGGACCTGGCCGGCAACACCGTCGTCTCGCTGTTCCGGGTCGCGGACGCCGATCCCGACCGCGCCGACCCCGCGAGCGAGATCGTCGTCCTCACCGCGGCGCAGCCGTTCGCCAACCACAACGGCGGCCAGATCGAGTTCGGGCCGGACGGGATGCTGTACATCGGCCTGGGCGACGGCGGCGGCGGCGGCGATCCAGGCGGCCGCGGCCAGTCGCCGGCCGATCTCCTCGGCTCCATCCTGCGGATCGACGTCACGAGCGGCGACGGATACACCGTCCCGCCCGACAATCCGTTCGTCGGGCAGGCCGGCGCGCGTCCGGAGGTTTGGAGCCTGGGCCTCCGCAACCCCTGGCGCTTCACCTGGGATCCCGCCACCGGCGACTTCTACGTGGCCGACGTGGGCCAGAACGCGTGGGAGGAGGTCGATGTGGTCACCGCCGCCGACGGGGCCGGCCGCGGCACCAACTTCGGCTGGAACCCCACCGAAGGCCGGCATTGCTACGCCGATCCGGCCTGCGATCTCACCCGCTACACCCTGCCCGTCCTCGAGTACTCGCACGCGGAGGGATGCTCGATCAGCGGCGGCTTCCTCTACCGGGGCGCTGCCATTCCCGCCCTGCAGGGGCATTATTTCTACGCCGACTACTGCCGGGGGTGGGTGCGCAGCTTCCGGCTCGAGAACGGCCAGGCCGTCGAGGTGCAGCAGTGGCCGTCGCTCGCGCCCGGCGGCGCGGTGCCGAGCTTCGGCCGGGACGCGGCCGGCGAGCTCTACGTGCTGACCGCGGAGGGACGGGTATTCCGGATCGTCCCGCAGTAGCCGAGGACCTCGGTGCCCTCGCGGCCCGGCTGCCCGCCGGCGTGCGTTTCGGCGCCTCCTCGTGGAACTACCCGGGGTGGAGAGGGCTGGTCTACCACCAGGAGTACGAGGGCCGGGGTGCGTCGGCCAGAATGCTCGAGGAATACGCCCGCTTCCCCCTCTTCCGGACGGTGGGGATCGACTCCAGCTTCTATGCGCCGCCCACCGACGCGGTGCTCGCGTCCTACGCCGCGCGGCTGCCGCCGGGATTTCCCTGTGTCAGCAAGGTGTGGAATCAGCTCACCGTGCAGACGTTCGCCAAGGCACAGGACAAGGCGCGGGCCGGCAGGGTCAACGCCGATTTTCTGAATCCCGACCTCTTCGTCGAGGCCGTGTTCGAGCCGTACCGGCGCCACTTCGCCGCCCACGCGGGCCCCTTCGTCTTTGAGTTCCAGGCCATCGGCCGGGGGAGCGGTGTGACACCGGAGCGGTTCGCCGACCGGCTCGACGAGTTCTTCTCGGCGCTCCCGCGCGAGGGGATGTACGCCGTGGAGATCCGGAACGAGGAGTTCCTGACGCCGAAGTAC
>JBBQDU010000165.1:0-5841 GCA_038320055.1 Gemmatimonadales bacterium
AGCTCGGCGGCGATGGCCGCGGCGACGCGCCGGTGCTGGGCAAAGACGAGCGCCTCGAGCGCGCGCGTACCGGCCTCCTTGGAGAGCGCGGCGATCGAGTCCGTCGTCGCGACCGCACCCTCCGGCGTGCGAGGGTGATAGCGCTCGCCGAACTCCGTCAGCAGCAGCGCCAGCAGCCGGTCCTTCGTTGCGTCCTCGTGGCGATCCCCTTTCCACGCGCGCCCCTGCACCCGGCTCCCGGTCGACGGCCCCGCCAGCTCGTCCATCACGACGTCCAGGCCTTCGTACTCATCCACGAGACGCTCGAGCAGTGCCACCTCCGCCACGGTGCGGGCGGTGTCGCCCTGGCGCGCGCGGTCGTCGCCGAACAGGGTGGAGTCCGCGGCGGTGTTGCCCGAGTCACGCCCGGCCGAACGATCGCTGCCGCAGCCCAGCGCGAGCGCAGCGGCCACTGCCACCAGCATCAGTCTGGTCATCGATCCCCCGGTCATGGGGTCCAACATGCGGTCCGGCCAGGCGCGCCGCCAGCACCTCGCCGCGGCGCCATTGTCCCTAGAACGTCGCTCCGATGGCGAAGTGCAGATGGAACCGGCGCGACGACGAGGTCGGTGCCGCGCCGATGGAGGTGCCGTTGGTCAGGGCGTCGAGCACGTCCTGCGCGGAGCGCACGTCGAGCGGCGACGGGTTGAGCTTGTAGCCGAGCGCCACCTGGATCGCGCCGACGATGGTCTGGTAGCCGATGCCGATCCCGACGGACTGATACACCTCGTCCTGGTCGAGCACGCCCGCGCCGAGCGCGAAGCGGCTATCCGGGATCCAGACCCGACCCGCGTCGTAGAACAGGTAGGGCTGAAAGGCGTCGCTCAGCACCGGCATCGGGAAGTGCAGCTCCGCGCTGCCGATCAGCCGCGCGAGCCCGCCGACCGGCGAATAGCGGTCGGCGATGGCGACGGTGCTGTCGCCCTGCTGCTCGAGCCGGACCTGCGGGAGCTTGGGGCCGAGGAGCAGGGTGCCCCACCCCCGCACATCGCGGGTGCCGCCCGCGGTGAAGGTGACGTCCCGGAGCCTGAGCAGCGAGATGAAGGCCGATTCGTTCCCCACCTCCGCGGTGCTGTTGCCACGGGGATAGAGCCGCCCCGCGCCGGCGCGGAACGTGAAGCCGGTGCGCCGGGTGAGCGGCACGAAGGCCGTGGCGCCGATGTCCGCCAGGAAATACTCGCTGGTGTTGAAGCCCGGCAGGCTCACCTCCACCCGAGGCCGGACGACGTACCCTTTGCGCGGATTCGCGATGCGGTCGAGCCGGCCGTAACTCCCCTCCAGCGACACGACGCTGTGATTCCGGGTGCGCTCCAGCGTTCCCACGGTGACGGGGTCGGCGAGGCCCAGCAGCGGAAGATATTCCTCGGGTCTCAGGTCGTTGCCGAAGCCGTAGTCGAGCACGCGCCGGTGCGAGATCGAGTAGCCAAGCGAGATCGAGCGGAGCGGCGCCGGCGACCACACCAGCGCGTCCTCGAAGCCCACGGCCCAGCTCCGGTCCCGGATGTCGTTCCGGTACTCGATGAACGGACCGCCCGCCGCGGTGACGCGCCGGTCGCCGACGTAGGGCTGGAACGCCGTGAGACTGAGCCGGTAGAGCCGCTGCGCCGGATTCTCCAGCGCCGCGACGCCGGTCTGGGCCGTCGCGGCCACCGTGAGTGTGCGGAGGCCGCCGAGCCAGCTCCGGTCGGTCCACGAGGCCTGCGAGGTGAGACCGCCGGACGAGATGAACCCGGCCTGCCCGCTGATGAAGTGATCCTGGTTCTCGGCGACCCGGAGCATCACGACCACGGTCGAGTCGTCGGCGGAATCGCGCGGAACGTCCACCGACGTGAGCCGCACGATGTCCATCTGGGTCAGGCCCTGGCGCCCCTGTTCGATGGCCCGGGCGTCGTACCAGTCACCCGGCTTGATCGGAAGCTGGCGAACGATCTCCCGCTGCGGGATGGTCTCGTTGCCCGTGACCCCGATCCGCCGGATCCTCGCACGCGTGCCCGTGCCGACCTGCACGGTGATGTCGGAACGATTCGCGGCACTGTCGATCCGCGATATCGTGCGCGCGACGGCGAACGGGTAGCCGCGCGCACGGAACCAGCGCACCGTACTGTCGGCCAGCGCCCGCCGGTCGTCTTCCCCCGCGCGACCCGTCCACTTCTCGGCACCGCGCGTGAACCGCCGCCAGCTTCGACCGAGCGGAGCGGGAATGTCGAGCCGCCCCTCCAGCCCCGCGAAGGCGAGCGAGTGCACCTCGAGTGGGGCCCCTTCGGTAATCACGTAGGTGACCGCCACCACGTCCGACTTCAACTCGTAGCTGGCCTCGTACCGCACGGCGGCCTTCGGAAAGCCGGACCGCTGGTAGAAATGGCGGAGCCGGACGACGTCCCGCTGCATCTCCACCGGGTCGAACGGATGCGACCCGACCTTGGGCACGAACGGCAGAAACCCGAACGTCCCGCGGAGCCCCACCAGGCCGCCCCGCCCCGTGAGCGCGATCTGCTGAAGCAGCACGTCCTCCGACAGGGTCTGCCCGCCCTCGAAACGGAAGGCGACCGAGCGTACCTCGGTGTCGGTGCCGACACGATTGAGCGGATCCTGCGCGGCGAGCGAGACGTCACTCCCCAGCAGGACTGCGATGAACGCCAGCACCGCGCGACCGCTAGTACGCACGGCGTGCTTTCAGCAACAGTCCGGGCGAGAGGCTCCCACCCTGCAGGTTGGCCCGGAGCCATCGGCTCAGGGAGTACTCCAGCTCGAACCCGGGACCGAGGCTCGACCGCACGGCCTGCTCGCTCTGGGTGCCGAGCTGCAGGGGCAGTTGCAGGTTGAGAAAGAGCCGAGAGCTGAGGTAACGCCCCGCGGTGAGCGTGAGGCCTCGGGTCGGCTCCTGGCGGATCTGGAACACGTCGAAGCCGAGCCCCTGGCCGGCGGCGTTCGAGATCGCGTCGGTCAGGGTGCCCAGCGCCACCTGCTCCCCGGTATTGCCGCCCCCGCCGCCCTGGCGCTCGAACAGCGGATTGTCCGACGTCGGCTTGCCCGTGACGATGAACGACAGAATGTCGTCCGAGCTCATCGTCGGATCGGACGTGAAGTCGAGGGCGAGGCTGTCGATCCTGCCCTTGGCGTGCACGTTGATGACCACGCCTTCGTCGTTGCCGCCGCCGGAGGTGGGCACCTGGTAGGAGGCGTTCACGTCCAGCTTGGTCGAGTCCACCGGCCCGGCGAGGTTGATGTCCCCGTCGGTCAAGCGGAACTGACGTCCGCTCAGCTCCAGCGTGCCCCGTCCCGGTACCGGCTCCAGGTGCCCGAAGAACCGCATCTCCTGTCCCGGCTCCTGGGTCACCCGGACGTTGCCCGACAGCTCGATGTCGGTTCGCGGGCTGCTGGTTCGGCGGATCCACACCTGCCGGGGCATCTGGATCGCGAGGTCGAGCTTGACGCGATCCATCAGGCCGGGCGTCTGCTTCTCCTGGCCGAGCACCGAGGGCCCGAAGTCGCGCGCCAGGTCGCGGAGCTCGGCGGGCGTGAGCTCCACCTGCTCGACGTTCGCCTGGGCTGCCTCCGAGCCGATGAAGAAATCGGTGCGGTCGAGCTCCAGGTTTCCGCGGAGCGTGGGGGCGAGCAGCGTGCCGCCCACCTGGAGGCGCCCCGAAGCCGCGGTCCGGAGCTGATCGGTATGGACGAGGCGGAAGTGCGTCAGCGTTGCCGCGAGGTCCAGCCCGGGTTCGCTCAGCGGCTTGAGGAGGATGGTCCCGGTCGCCGCGAGTGAATCCTCCTTGTCGGTGAACAGCAGCAGCCGGTCGATACGAAGCGCGTCCTCCTGCAGACGCCCTGCCAGCTCGCCCCGCTCGTACGTGACCCCGACGCTCGGCAGCTCGACCTCGGCGCCCGTCAGCGCCACGGTGCCGGTCGCCTTGGGCGCCCGCATGGTGCCGCCGATCCGCGCGTCGGTGCGGAGCAGGCCATGCAGTCCACGCGCGACATCCTCCGGCAGCAGCGGCTCGAAGAGCGCCAGGTCGAAGCTGTCGGCGCGCACCGCGAGCGACACGGTGTCGGCCTCCAGCGCCTCGCTGCCCACCGCCGCGGCGGTATCCTGGGGCACGAGGGTCAGGCGGTACGGCAGGGTGCCGTCCACCGTGAGCGCGCCGCCGGTCTTCGGGGTGGCGGCCGCCGCGAGGCGAAGTCCCTGGGCGGTCCAGTCCAGCTCGGTGCCGAGCGTGCCCGCGTTCTGGCCGCCCTTCGACACGAGCGCGAGTCCCACCTTGCCCTGCAGGCGCGGCGTCGCGGCGGGTCCGGAGAGGTGGAGGACCCCGTCGAGCCGGCCGCCGACCGGGACGAGCCCGGCCGCCCGCAGCGCTTCGAGATCGAGCGAGGTCACGCGCATGGTCAGGTCGCTCGTGTCGCGCCGGTCGAGCACACCGTCCACCGTGATCCGCCGGTTGCCGGCGCGGAGGGCGAGATCGCTCACCTCCACCCGGGGACCGAACGCGAAGGTCGCGGGCCGCTCGAGTGCCCAGGTGCGCCAACCCTCGGTCAGCGTGAGCCGCTGCAGCTCCGCCCGCACCGTGTCGCGCGCGCTGGAGATCGTGCCGCGGAGGCGCGTGGCGACGCGCACGCTGTCGTTCACGTTGAGGTTCAGGTCGAGCGCCACCGTCGAGTCGTAGCCGCCGGCCGCGGTCAGCTCGCGGAGGGCGAGCTGGCCATAGGCGGCGTCGGTGACCTTGAGGTCGCCCTTGATGCCCCGCACGCGGGTGCTGTCGAGTGTCGCCCCGGCAGTCAGGGTGATCCGGTTGGCCAGGTTGCCGCCCAGACTCAAACCGTGCGCGTCCGCGTCGCCCGCCACGTGCCACCCCCAGGCGGGTCCCGTGACGGCGAGGTTCACGCGCGCCGAGTCGAAGTAGACCGTGTCGGCGCCGGCCAGGGCGGCCACGGGCGCCAGATCGGCCAGGGCGGCCCGGAGCGTGAGCCTGCCGGGATTCGGTCCCGGCCGAAGCTGCACACGCCCGCCGCCGTCGAGCACGGCGACGTTGGACCGCACCACGACCGTGTCGAGCTGCAGCTCCCCATCCGCCGGGCGCATCTGCAGGTGGAGCGTCTGCAGCCGCACGCCCCCGATGCCGCCGATCGCATCCACGGTGCCCCCCACCGTCCGGAGCCCCGCGCTGTCGGTCTCCGCCTGCAGCGCGAAGCGCGACTCGATGCGCCCATCGGCATCGGCCCGGTCCGTCCAGCGCGCGAGATGCTCGACCCGGAGCGAGCCGTCCGCCGTGAGTGCGGTGCGGTCCTCCGCGGGCGTCCCCCGCACCGTCGCGTCGAGGGAGGCGTCGGGCCCCTCGGCCCGGAGCGTCGCCTCCAGGTTCCTGCCATTCACACGTGCATCGATCGCGCCGCCGCTCAATTCCGCCTGGTTGACCGTCGAGGGCAGGAGCACGACGCCGACCTCGGCGCGGAGGCTGTCGGCGAGGCCCGGCGTCACGTCGGCGGTGAACGTCGTGTTGAGATCGGTGCGAAGGTCGTCCCGGCCGAGCAGCGTGCCGAGATCGACCGCGTCGAGCCTCCCTTCCTGCACGCGGTACACCGGCACGTCAGCGGTGGGCGTGCCGTCGCCGGCGAGGGAGAGCGTGCCGCCGTTGGTGCGCACCGACGCGTCGTAGGTGAGCCGCTCCCCGACGAACCGGAGACTCGCGTTCCCCCCAGCGATCTCGTAGCGCCCCAGGCGGGAGGAATCGACCGTGATCCGCGCTCGGCCGGTCCGGCCCTCGCCCCGGATACGGCCCTCGCCGGAAACGGAGAGCGTGACCGGACCGG
>JBBQDU010000166.1:0-5808 GCA_038320055.1 Gemmatimonadales bacterium
CCGCGTAGAGGTCGAGCGAGGGGTCGAGCCGTTCCCGGAGCGCCTCGAGCGAAACGCTCGACACGTCGAGTCGCGACCCCGCGCCGAGGGTGGCGCCGAGGTCGGCGAGGCGGTCGCTGATCTGGAGCGCGGTTCGCGTGGAGGTGCCCTCGTCCAGCATGCCCATCGCCAGGCTCGCGGTGCCCGGCTGGGCGAACTGGTCGGAGGCGAACCCGGCGTCGAGCAGGAGGTCGAAGCGGATCTGGGGGATCGAGCGCCGCTCGGCCAGGACGATCTTCAGACCGTTCGAGAGCGTGGCGCGCTCGAGCGTGGGGAACGCCGCCTCGCGGGGTGCGCCGGGGTCGGGGAGCCGGCTCCGGTCCACGCCTGTCGGCGCCACGGCGTAGTCAGGGAACGGCTGCACCTCGAGCGTATACGCGCCGTCCGAGAGCCACCGCACCGAAGCGGCCTTGAGCTCGGCCGCCGTCGCGCTGGCCTTGCGCCGCGCCTGGACCCGGTAGAAATCGGGCCGCCCGGCGAATACCTGCCCCCGGGCCAGCACGTCCGATTTGCCCCCGAACCCGCCGATTCGCTCCACCCCGCGGATGAACCCGGCGCGCGCGAGGGTCTTGGCCCGCTGCAGCTCGACCGCGGTGGGTCCGGTGGCCAGGAAGCGCGCCAGCTCCTCGTCGATGACCCGCTCCACCTTCGCTGCATCCCCACCGGGCCGGACACCCGCTTCGATACTGAACAGGCCGCCGATCTCCCGCAGGTCGAGCGAGGCTCGGACGTCGGTTGCGATCTGCTCGTCGTACACCAGCCGCCGGTAGAGTCGCGACGACTTGCCGGTGCTCAACACCGACGCCGCGAGCGTCAGGTAATCCCCGTCCGCCGAGCCCCACTCGGGCACGTTCCACACCTTGTACAGCCGCGGCTGCGGCACGCGGTCCTGCATGACCCCGCGTTGGTTGCCTGTCCGCTTGGCGATCCAGACGCTCTGGCGCGCGATGGGTGGACCCGAGGGGATGTCGCCGAAATAGCGCTCGACCTTGGCCCGGATGGTCGTGGCATCCACGTCCCCGGCGACGACGAGCACGGCGTTGGCCGGGCCGTAATACGTCTGGAACCATCCCTTGACGTCGTCCAGCTTGGCGGTGTCGAGATCCTCCATCGAGCCGATCGTGGTCCACGAGTAGGGGTGGTTGGCGGGGTAGAGACGGGGCGTGAGAAAATCCCACACCGTGCCGTACGGCTCGTTCTCGCCCTGGCGCTTCTCGTTCTGCACCACTCCGCGCTGCTCGTCGACCTTGGCCTGGCTGATGGCGCCGACCAGGTGGCCCATCCGGTCGCTCTCGAGCCACAGCGCCAGGTCGAGCGCCGACGTCGGCACGTTCACGAAGTAGTTGGTGCGATCCTCGTTGGTGGTGCCGTTGAGGTCGGTGGCGCCGGCGCGCTCGAGCGGCTCCTGAAATTCCTTGTCGTGGTGCTCGCTGCCGTTGAACATCAGGTGCTCGAACAGGTGCGCGAAGCCGGTGCGCCCCGGCCGCTCGTTCTTCGAGCCGACGTGGTACCAGACGTTCACCGCCACGATGGGCGCCTTGTGGTCCTCGTGGACCAGCAGGGTCAGCCCGTTGGGGAGCACGAAGCGCTGGTACGGGATGGCGACTGCCGACTGGGCGGCGAGCGGCGCGGCGGTCAGGGTGAGGAGCAGCGCGGCGAGCGTGGCGACGGATGGCACTGAAGTCTCGGAGGACAAGGGTGGAAACCACCGGGCGGGTGCACGCAGGCAGGACGGTGAATCCGCTGAAAAGGGTGTCGCTGCGGCCCCTACCTGACCGATACCCCGCCGGGCGCCGCCCGGTTCAGTCGAAGCCAGTACTGCCCCACGGCCCAGATCGTCTCGGCGAACTCGGGGAACTCGATGGGCTTCCGGACGCAGCTGTTGGCGCCGGCCTGGTAGCACTGCGCCACCTCGCGCGACTCGGCGGACGACGACATGACCACGACGGGGACGGTGGTGGTGCGCGGGCTGGCGCGGAGGGTCCGAAGGACCTCGACCCCGTCGAGCCGGGGGAGCTTGAGCTCGAGGAGCACGAGGCGGGGCAGCGGCCCGCCGAGGCGCTGGCGGTACGCGGCGCGGCCGAGCAGGTAGTCGAGGGCCTCCTCGCCGTCCCGGGCGACGCCGATCCGGCCGGGCTCGACCAGCTCGCCGAGCGCGCGCACCACCAGCTCGGCCTCGAGCGGATCGTCCTCGACGAGCAGGAGGTCCAGCTCGTCCGGGAGCATCAGGCGGCCGGCGCGCCCAGCGTGAGGTAGAACGTGGCGCCGCCCTCGGCACCCGAGTCGGCCCAGACCCGTCCGCCGTGCTTCTGCGACACCCGCTGCACCAGCGCCAGGCCCGCGCCGTTCCCTTCGAACTCGTCGGACCGGTGGAGCCGCTGAAACACCCCGAACAGCTTGCCCGCGTAGGCCATCTTGAACCCGACGCCGTTGTCATGGACGGCCAGGCCGGCCTGCCCCTCGTGTTCGATCGGACGGATGGTGATGACCGCGTGCTCCCGCGGCCGGCTGAACTTGAGCGCGTTGGAGAGGAGGCTCCGGAGGGCCAGCCCGACGAGCGCGGGGTCGCAGTCCACGATGGGGAGCGGCTCCACCCGCCACTCGATCTGCCGCCCCTCGGTCTGTGGCTGGAGCTGATTGACGGCGTCCTCGGCCAGCGTCGTCAGGTCCACGGGGCGGCGCATGAGGTCCTGCTGCGAGACCCGCGCGAGGTGCACCAGATCGTCCACCAGGCTCGACATCCGGCTGGCGCCGTCGCCGATCCGGCCGGCGTAGTGGCGCACCGCGGGGTCGAGCGACGGCCCCGCGTCTTCGAGGAGCAGCTGGGAGAACCCGCAGATGTGGCGCAGCGGGTCGCGCAGGTCGTGGGAGACGGCGTAGAGCATCGTCTCGAGCTCGGCGGTGGCCGCCCGAAGCGCACCGCTGCGCTCGGCGATGCGGCGTTCGAGCTCGCCGGTCCGGCGCCCCAGTTGTTCGCGGAGCCGCGCCTGCTGGATCGCGATGGCGAGCGGCGCCGCGATCTCCATGGCGATGTCGCGGTGCTCGGTGTTGAAGGCGTTCGGCGTGCTCGAGGCGAGGTTGATCTCGCCGATCGCCTCGGACTCGACCAGCAGCGGCACGCTGAGAACGCTTCGCATTCCCTCGTCGCGAAGCTGCTGGAGCATGGGCGCCGGCGCGTCGACGGCCGCCAGGTCGTCGATCGATCGCACCGCGCTTCGACGGAGCACCTCGCCCGGCGAGAGCCGATCCACCGGTACCGTGCCGGGCGGGAGCGGCGCGCCCGCGGCGAAGCCGGCGATCAGGTGCGCCTGGTCGTTCGGAAAGTCGAACAGCAGGACGGAGCAGCGGTGGCACGGTACCATGCGGCGCACGCGGGCGAGCGCGGCGCGCCCGATCTCGTCGGGCGAGCGCGCGGTGAGGATGGCCTGACCCATGTCGTGCAGCATCGCCAGTCGCTCGGCCGAGCGCCGGAGCTGTTCCTCGGTGCGCTTCCGCTCGGTGATGTCGGTGATCATGCCCACCACGCCGGCCGCGGCACCTTCCCGCCCCATGATCGGGCTGGCGGAGACCAGACACCAGAGCTCGGTGCCGTCCTGCCGCCGGAAGCGGAGATCGCGGCGGTCGCCGCCGGTCTCCGGCCGGCCGAGCGTGCGCTGGGCGCCGGCGCGCGCCGTGGCGTCGAGAAAATCGAAGATCGGCCGCCCGAGCATCGCCCCGTTCTGGTACCCAAGCAGCTCGGTCATCCGCGGGTTGACGTAGGTGATGACCCCCTGGTCGTCGGACACCCAGATGCCCTCCTGCGCCACGTCCACGAGCTGCTTGAAGCGCTGCTCGCTCTCCTGAAGCGCCTGGGTGCGCTCCTCCAAGCGGCCCTGCCGGGACTCGTAGGCGGCGGCGTGCTCGAGCGACGGCCCGACCAGCCCGCCGAGGAGACGGAGGGCCTTGGCGTCCCGGTCGCTGAAGGCGGCGGGCTCGCGGGAGAGGACCTTGAGGACGCCGATGATCCGCTGGTCGTCTCTCAGCGGGACCACCAGGATCGACCGGATGCCCTGGGCGTGGTAGACCTCGTGCTCGATCCGGGCGTCGGTGAGGATGTCGTCCGAGCGCTGCAGCTCGCCGGCGCGGACGCAGGCGCCGGACAGGCTGCCGGTCGCGCTGATCCGCGGGCTCTCGATCCCGATCCGGAGCTGCGGCACCAGCTCGTCGCCCTCGATGGTCTCCACCACCACGCCGGAGGCACCGGTGAGCGCGCGGCTCCGGTCCGCGATCACGTGCATGACGGTGGCCGAGTCGAGGCCCGCCCCCGCCACCGCCTGCTGGACCTCGATTACGGCCTGGAACAGGTCGGTGTCGAGCCGCATCTCCTCCTCGGCCAGCTTGCGCTCGGTGATGTCGAACTCGGTGCCGAGGTAGCCGACCTGCCCCCCCTGCTCGTCGCGTAGCGGCTCCCACGCGCTGGCGCACCAGCGCACCTGGCCCGTGCGGGTCACCAGCCGGTATTCCTGGTCGCGGAGGGAGCCGCCCTGGGCCAGCCGCTCCCACTCGGCCAGCAGGGCGGGCCGGTCGTCCGGATGGATGTACTGCAGGAATTCCTGATCTCGAAGATCTTCGGCGACGTAGCCGGTCAGCCGCTCGAAGGCCGGGTTCACCAGCGTGAGCGCCAGGTTCATGTCGTACGCGATCACGCCTTCGCGCATGCTGGAGGTGATCGTCCGGAGTTGGACGGCTGCCGTCGCGGCCGCTGCCAGGGCCCGCCGCCGCCCGCGACGCTCGACCCAGACCGCCCCCAGGAGCGCGACCGCCGCCAGGACGGCGACTGCCAAAGCCGCGAGGACCGCGGGTGGGGTGCGCGACAGCAGATCAGCGAGGGCAGGGACCACGGAGATGACCCTTGGGACGGCAGCGGATGGCGGCGCCGGAGCGCCCGGGAGACGCGTGCCCCGAAGATAGCGCGGTCAGGAAGACCGGTCGAGGAGGTGCCGGATCTTGGCGGTGAGGATGCCGGGGGTGAACGGCTTCGAGAGCAGCTCGATCCCTTCGGTGAGCTGGCCCTGGCGCGCGATCGCCTCCTCGGAATAGCCGCTGACGTAGAGAATGCGCATTCCGGTCCGGAGCGGGCGCGCCAGCTCGACCAGCTCGTGCCCGCTCATTCGCGGCATCACCACATCGGTGATCATGAGATCGATCGATTCGGGAGAGTCGCGGAGGATGGCCATCGCCTCGAACCCGTCAGAGGCCACGAGTACATGGTAGCCGTTCCGGCGCAGGATCTCCCGGGTGAGCTGGCGGACCAGGTCCTCATCCTCCACCAGCAGGATCGTCTCGACCCCGCTCCGCGCCTGCGCGGGTGCCGCTACGGGCGCGATCGGATCGGGGTCGGCGGCATGGGCGGGCAGGAAGATCGTGAAGGTGCTGCCCGCGCCGGGCGCGCTGGCTGTGACGACGTGGCCGCCGCTCTGGGCCACGATGCCGTCGACGGTGGACAGGCCCAGGCCGGTCCCATGGCCGGGACCCTTGGTCGTGAAGAACGGCTCGAAAATCCGCGCCTGCAGCTCGGAGGTCATCCCGATGCCGGTATCGCACACCGACAGCGTGACGTAGCGGCCGGGGCTGGGGTCGCGCTCGTGCAGCCCGGGGCGCACCTCGACGCTGTCGGTGGTGATGGTGAGGGTGCCCCCGGCCGGCATCGCGTCGCGCGCGTTCACCACGAGATTCATCAGCACCTGCTCGAGCTGGCCGGCGTCCGCCTTGGCGCAGCATGCGCCCGGC
>JBBQDU010000167.1:0-5786 GCA_038320055.1 Gemmatimonadales bacterium
TCGAACGCGCAGCCGGACTGGCGCAGCAGGCTCACCTCGGGCGTACTCCCGGCCGCGAGCACGAGCAGGTCGCAGCTCAGCTTCGCGCCGCGCGCGGGCTCGGCGCGTCCGGCATCGTCGAGGGGCGCCACCTCCACACCCTTCACCGCGCGGCGGCCCAGCGCGCGCAGGACGCCGTGGCCCAGGAGCAGCGAGATTCCGCGTGCCTCGAGCAGCTCGGCGAGCCCGGCCGACCCCTCACCAGCGGGGCGCGAATCGACTACGGCCTGGACGCCGGTGCCCGCCTTGTGAAGCTCCGCGGCGAGCGCGTAGCCCTCGCTCCCGGTGGTTACCACAACGGCCCGCTGGCCCGGCCGCACGCCCTGCCGCATCAGCCGCCGCACCGCCGAGCCGAGCATGACGCCGGGCCGATCGTTGTCGGGGAAGACCAGCGGGTACTCGTGGCGTCCGGTGGCCACGACGAGCTCGTGGCAGCGCACGCCGATCATTCGGGTGCCTTGCCGGAGCGGCACCAGACCGCCTTCATAGGCGCCGAAGGCGACGGCGCCCGTGAAGACCTCGATGCGCGGATGCGCGGTGACGCGGGTGATGGTCTCGTCGATGGCACCCGCCGCCCCCGGCTCCCACCGCAGGTGCCCGCCGAGCACATCCTGCTCGTCCGCGACGATCACGTCAGCCCCGGCGTCCGCCGCCCCGAGCGCCGCGGCCAGGCCGGCCGGACCGCCGCCCACCACCAGCACGTCGACGTGGCGGTGGATCTTGTCGTACCGCTCCTCCGGGTGGTGCGCGAGGTCGATCCGGCCGAGTCCCGCCGCCCGGCGCAGCACACCCTCGTACAACGGCCAGAAGGAGCGCGGGCGGATGAAGGTCTTGTAGTAGAAGCCGGGGGGGAGCAGGAAGGAGAGCGCGTCGTTGACGGACAGCAGGTCGAAGGCGAGCGAGGGCCACGCGTTCTGATGCCCGACCTCCATCGCCGGCTCGGCCGGGGTGACGCAGGTCCGGACATTGGGCGTCGGTCCCACCTGCATGAGACAGTTGGCGCACCGCCCGGTGCCGCAGAGGAGCCCGCGCGGCCGGTGGTACTTGAAGCTTCGGCTGAACACCCGGACGCCGGCCCGGTAGAGCGCCGTGGCGATCGTGTCGCCGTCCTCGATGGGGATCGCGCGGCCCTCGAAACGAAAGGTCGAGCCGCTCATGGCAAGCTCCGCCAGTCGAGCACCTTCGCGCCCTGCAGCGGCACGGGCGGGTCGCCCGCGGGGGCGCGCCAGTAGGTGCGCTGGACCTCGTTCGTCACCGTGTCGCGCTCGGCCAGGAGCCACCGCCCGCAGCCGAGCCGGTGATGCCACCACTCGGTCTGAAGGCCGGCGACGTTGCGGCGGCCGTGGAGGTAGTGGCCCCACGCGGCCGGCGACGCGCCGGCGTCGGGCCGCTGCTGGAACTCGCCGCCGTAGGCGTATTCCTCCACCCGCCGGGGCCCGCAGTTCGGACACGGGAGCAGGAAGGACATCAGCGCGATCCGTTCCGCTTGGCGGCCTTCGAGGAACGGGACGCGCCCTTTCGCCCGCGCGGGGCCGCCGGTTCCGGGAGCGCGGCCTCCGGCGGCGGCGCCGCGCGCGCGGCCACCTCCTGCCGGTGCTTCCACGCGAAGCTGCCGTAGTGGATCGGCTCCCGCATGCCGACCAGCGGGATGCCGGTGATGAGCGATGCCTCCACCGTCAGCGCGCGGAGGTCGTCGGGATCCAGATCGTGCACGTCGGCCTTGCCGCACGCACGGGCGAGCATCTGGATCTCGGCGGTCATCGCGTTGAGGAAGTTGGCCACCCGCTCGGCGGCGGCATCCACGTCCAGGCGCGTCATCAGCTCCGGATCCTGCGTGGTGATCCCGACCGGGCAGCGCCCCGTGTGGCAGTGGTGGCAGTGACCGGGCTCGGTGCCGAGCGCGTGATAGTCGTCGATGTAGAGCGGCGCGTTGCAGTTGAGCGCGATGAGCGCGGCGATCCCGATCGAGACCGCGTCGGCGCCGAGCGCGATCGCCTTGGCGGCGTCGGCACCGCTCCGGATGCCCCCGGACACGATGAGCTGCACCTCGCCGGCCGCGCGCATCTCAAGCAGCGCCGCCCGGGCCTCGATGACGGCGGCAAGCGTCGGGATGCCGGTGTGCTCCAGCAGCAGGTCGGGCGAGGCGCCGGTGCCGCCCTGCATGCCATCCACGACGACCACGTCCGCCCCCGCCTTGACGGCCAGCTTCACGTCGTCGAACACCCGGCTCGCGCCGATCTTGATGTAGATCGGCACCTGCCAGTCGGTGGCCTCGCGCAGCTCCTCGACCTTGAGGATGAGATCGTCGGGTCCGACGAAATCCGGATGCCGGGCCGGCGAGCGCTGGTCCACTCCAGGCGGCAGGTCGCGCTTGGCCGCGATCTCGTCGGACACCTTGCTGCCGAGCAGCATCCCGCCCGTGCCCGGCTTGGCGCCCTGACCGATGGTGATCTCGATGGCGTCGGCCCGAAGGAGATCGTGCACGTCGAAGCCGTAGCGGCTCGGCAGGACCTCGTACACCAGAACGCGCGATGCCTCGCGCTCGGCGGGGAGCATGCCGCCGTCGCCGGTGGTCGTCGAGGTACCCACCCGGGACGCCGCCATGCCCAGCGCGGTCTTCGCGTGCCGGGAGAGGGCGCCGTAGCTCATCCCCGCGATCGTGATCGGGATCTCGAGCTCGATGGGCCGCCGGGCGTGTCGCGCGCCGAGCACCGTCCGAGTGACGCAGCGCTCGCGGTACCCCTCGAGCGGCACGCGCGAGAGCGAGCACGGGAGGAAGGTCAGGTCGTCGAAGTGCGGCAGCGGCCGGGGCCTGAGCGCGCCGAAGCCCCGCAGCCGGTAGCGGCCCAATTCGGCCTTGGTCTGGATGTCCTCGATGTCCTCGGGCGTCCAGACCGAGCTGGTCCGGAGCACCGGGGGGCGCTCGCTCGGGCCGCTCACAGCGCCGCCCGCCACATGTCGAACTCGTGCTTGTTGAAATTGTGGAGCCGGCCGCCGCTCGTGATCCGCTTGAACCGGACGGCGTCGCCGGGCAGATCGTGCTCCTCGAGCAGGCCGCCGAGCCGCTCGACGTCCGCCGGGGTCATCGGCTGCTCGACCGCGTCGTTGCCAAGGCCGGCGATCCGGCCGCCTACGAAGATGTCGCCCGCGTACATGGAGTCGCCCAGGCCCTCGGCGGCATCGCCGCAGACGACGATGGTGCCCTTCTGCATCATGAAGCCGGTCATGTAGCCGGTGCTGCCGCCGATGAGCACGGTGCCTCCCTTGAGCGAAATCCCCGCCCGGGCGGCGGCGTTGCCGTGGACGACGACGCGGCCCCCGCGGATCGACGCGCCGGCGCCGTTGCCCGCGCTGCCCCGGCAGGCCACCGTGCCGCCCATGATGCACTCGGCGAGCCCCCAGCCGGCGCTGCCGTCGATCGTGATGCGCGGTCCGTCGCCCATGCCGCCGCAGTAGTAGCCGACGCTGCCCTCGATGTGGATCTCGACCGGCTGGAGCAGGGCCACCGCCAGATTGTGGCGGGCCTCGGGATCCAGCACGCGGATCGCGTGCTCGCCCGCCGCCACCGCCTCGCGGATCGACCGATTCACCTCCCGGATGGTCCGTCCCCGGCAGTCCACCGTGACCATGGGCGCTACCGCGACCATACGCGCACCTCCCGGGCGGGCAGTTCGGCCGCGTGCGCGTCCCCCCCGCAAGCCGCGAAGATGGCGATCTCCTCGGTGGCGACCACGACCGCCTCGTCCGTCTCGGCCATGAGCAGCGGCTTGGCGCTGAACCCGTCCTTGGCGAACCCGAACTCGGTGGCCGTGGCGGCGAGATAAGAGAAGCTGCCGTCGAGGTCGGCCACCGACCGACGGAGGGCCTCCTCGAGCGCGACGCCGCGCGACGTCTGCTCGGCGAGGTAGGCGGGGATGATCTCGGAGTCGTTGTGCGTGTAGAAGACGTGGCCGCGCATCTCGTACAGGTCGCGCAGCTTCACGTAGTTGGTGATGTGGCCGTTGTGCACCGTGGCGAGGTCCTGCTGGCCGTGGGCCCAGAACGGCTGGGAATGGCTGATGTCCACCTTGCTCTCGGTGGCGAGCCGCGTGTGGCCGATGGCGTGGGTGCCGCGGAAATCGCGGATGTGGAAGCTCGCGTCGAGGTCGGCCGCCGTACCGACCCGCTTCACGAGGTCGAGCCGCCGGCCGATGCTGAAGACCTCGCTGCCGGGCGCCGAGCGGAGCACCGCGCGCTCCACCGCCGCGGCCGAGGTGCCGTTGGCCAGCTCCAGCCGGAGCACGCCGTCCGCCACGGCGGACGTCCGGACCTCGGTGAGCGACTCGAGGGCGTGGAGGATCGCCTCGGTCTGCGGCGTCGGTTCCTTCCCGTCCGCGAGCTTGACGCGCACGACCGCTCCCGTCTTGCGGCGGCCGCCATACAGCGCCAGGCCGGTGGAGTCGGGCCCGCGGCAGCCGAGCGCGGTGATCATGCGCAGCATGACCTCGCCGAGGGGGCCCTCGCTGTCCGCCTTCCGGAAGTAGCCTACGATACCGCACATCGATGTGACCCTCCGACCCGAATGAGTCCGACGACCCGGCCCGACTAGCCGGCCATCATCTGTCCCGAATGTCCCAGGCCCCGGGAGATCGCCGCGGCCGTCGCGACGACGAGCGGCGCATACTTCGCGAGGGCGGTGGTGGGCATGCGGAACGACGGCCCCGACACGCTCACCGCGGCCTGCGCCCGGCCGCCGATCCCGTAGATCGGCGCCGAGAGCGCCACCAGCCCCGGCTCCAGCTCCTCGCGGCCCACGGCGAATCCCTTCCGCCGGATCTCGGCGAGCTCGGCCTCGAGCCCTGCCCAGTCGGCGATCGTCTGCGGCGTGAACCGCTTGAGCCGCGGGCCCAGCAGCCGGCGGAGCTCGGCCCGGTCGAGGCCCGCGATGAGCGCCTTGCCCGTGGCCGTGCAGTGGAGGGGGCTCCGCCGGCCGATCCAGCCGATATCGCGGATGTAGTGGGCGCTGGGGAGCTTCTCGATGTTCACCACCTGGTCGCCGTCGAGGATGGCGAGGTTCACCGTCTCCCGCGTCTCCTGCGCCAGGCGCTGGAGATGCTCTCTGGCCGACGTGCGCAGGTCGATCCGCTGGAGCGCGGCGCCGGCCAGGCTGATGAGCGCCGGGCCCAGGCCGAACTTGTCGGTCTGCGAGTCGCGGCTGACCACCCCGTGGCGCTCGAGCGTGGCGAGGAGGCGGGAGACGGTGCTCTTGTGGATGCCGAGCGCGCGGCTCAGGTCCATGACGCCGAGGTCGCCCGACTCCTCGAGGAGCCGGAGCACCTGGATCGCCTTGCCGACGGCGCGGATGTCGCCCGCTTCGATCGGAATCATCGGGGACCGGACTCG
Organism: Gemmatimonadales bacterium; assembly: GCA_038320055.1. Lineage (GTDB taxonomy): Bacteria > Gemmatimonadota > Gemmatimonadetes > Gemmatimonadales > GWC2-71-9 > CAVVWJ01. The sequence goes on from JBBQDU010000167.1 coordinate 5,422, forward strand.
GAGTGTTGCGGAGAGCGCAACAGAGTTGCGTGTTTTGCGCTTGCCCATATTATGGGTCCATCCGAGGGTCGTCAAGACGACCGCCGGACCGGCGCCGAGCGCCACCGGCCACCCGACCCGCACGAGTGAGCCTTGACGGCCGGTCGGCGCCAGGCAACATTCGTTCATGCTTTCCGCCGCCAACAGCAACCGCAATCGCGCCGCGAATTACTACGCGTTCACGTAGCATGTCGAGCCGTTTCGGGAGCCAGATGGTGGGGAAGGTCCCCGGCCCGCTCGACTAGTTCGGCGGGCTTTTTTGTTGCCTCGAGGTCACCTTCACTTCTTCGGCGGGAGAGACCATGAAGCGAGCGAACGTTCTCGGA
>JBBQDU010000168.1:0-5750 GCA_038320055.1 Gemmatimonadales bacterium
GGCCCGCTCCGCGCTTCGGGGCATCCCGTCGAAGGCCGCGAGCACCGGGTCCTGCACGTAGGTCGTCCCTCCGTGCGCCTTGATTGCCTGGAGCCCGGCGGTGCCGTCGGAACCGGTTCCGGACAGGATCACGCCGAGGGCGCGCGCACCCAGATCGACGGCGAGCGACTGGAAGAACTGGTCGATCGTGGTGGGGTGCCTTCCACCGCCATCTCGGCTGGCCAGATGCAGCCGGCCTCCGGCAATGGTCAGGCTCCGGTTGGCCGGAAGCACCCAGACCCCGTTCGCCTCCACGGCAGCCCCGTCCACCGCGTCGCGCACCGGCATCGCCGTCAACCGCGCAAAGATCCTGGAGAGCTCACTGGGGTGTGTGGGGGAGAGGTGGGAGAGCAACACGAACGCCATCCCGGTGTCCGGTGGCAGCGCCCTCAGCAGCTCGGCGAACGCCTCCACCCCCCCGGCGGATGCGCCCACGCCGACCACTCGCGAAGGCGGCTGCCGCGGGCCACCCTGGAGGTTTGCGGACCGCTGATTCTCAGACATATCAGAGGACACGGGAATCTCGGCTGGGACAAGGGGGCTGGCGTCCTAGAGACTCTCTTGATTTATGGCGGCATGTCAAGGGTCTCATCGGTCTCTTCTACCGCAAGAGTGTGCTCCGCACCGGCATGGCGGCCTTCGTCGGTACCGTGCGCGCCGAGCTGCGTGACGCCTCGGACGTGGTCCGCGCCCAGACGACGATGCCCCTCGGCGTCTACAACGCCATTGCGCCAAGGATGACGCTGCCGTCGGCCGGCTTGCCTGCAGGCAGCTACCGCGTGGTGGTGAGCACCTCCGCCACCCGGCCGGACCTTCCCACGAGCGCCCTCACGCCGGCCACACCCGCGCGCGCCGAGACCACCCTGGCGGCGTGGTCGCTCAGCGCGACGAAGGAGAGGGGCGCTGGGGTCCGAGTGGAACACCGCGGGTGGCCGGTGCTGAGAAACGAAGAGGGCGGGGATGCCGGAACACCGGCTCCCCGCCCTCTGCCATCAGCACTCGCGGCGAACCCCTACCAGCGATAGTGCGCAAAGGCCCGGTTGGCCTCGGCCATCCGGTGGGTGTCTTCCTTCTTCTTGATCGTGTTCCCCTCGCCCTTGCTCGCGAGGATCAGCTCCGCGGCCAGCCGCTCCGCCATCGTCTTCTCGGTCCTGGCCCGGGCGAACGTGATCAGCCAGCGCATGGCCAGCGCGGTCCGGCGGTCCGGCCGCACCTCGACCGGCACCTGAAGCGAGGCGCCGCCGACGCGGCGGCTCTTCACTTCGAGCGTGGGCTTGGCGTTGTTCACCGCCTGCTTGAAAACCGAGACGCCCGGCTGCCCCGTTCGCTCCTCGATCATGTCCATGGCGGAGTAGAAGATTCCTTCGGAGACGCTCTTCTTCCCCTCGAACATGAGATTGTTCACGAACTTGGAGACCGTCTGGCTGTCGTAGCGCGGATCCGGGGGTACCGGGCGCTTGACCGCCTTGTTGCGCCGGCTCACTTCTTTCCTCCCGCGGCCCCGGCGGCCTTCGGCCGCTTGGCGCCGTACTTGGACCGGCTCTTCCGGCGATCGTTGACACCGGCCGAGTCGAGCGTGCCCCGCACGATGTGATAGCGCACGCCCGGCAGATCCTTCACGCGACCGCCGCGAATGAGGACGATCGAGTGCTCCTGCAGGTTGTGCCCCTCGCCCGGGATGTAGGCCGTGACCTCGAAGCCGTTGGTGAGGCGCACGCGCGCCACCTTCCGGAGCGCCGAGTTCGGCTTCTTCGGCGTGGTGGTGTACACGCGCGTGCAGACCCCGCGCTTCTGCGGATTTGACTTGAGTGCCGGCGCCTTGTCCTTGGCCGCGACGTCTTTCCGGCCGTGCCGGATGAGCTGATTGATAGTCGGCATAACCCTGGAGCTAGAGATCCCGAAGGCCCCCCGTTCGGGGACAGATCGCCAAATGTAGAGGCGGGAGCGGGTTAGGTCAAGGCGACCACCCGCATCGCGCGCCGCCGCTGCTGGCCGCCCACGAGGCGCACCCGACACCCCCGCTCACGCTTTTTGCCCCCGCGGCTGGCTTTTTGAAAGCCCCATCCTCCGAACCCGATCCGCGGCAGCGGTTTACACCCGGATGGCGGGACGGCCTCCAACTTGCCCTTTCCGGTCCCAGCCACCCCTCCAGTGCACCACCCGTTTGTCGGAGTTCTGCGTGAAGCTCGCCCGCTCAGCCACCCTCTCGCTTGCCATGGTCGCCACCGGCCTGTCGCCTGCCGTGGCCCAGCGCGCCGACGTCCCCGGACGGCCGTACGCTGAGGTGACCCGCGGAAGCGAGGTCCGGACCGGCCTCTTCACGACGTACGCCCGGCGCGACAGCCTCTTCCTGTCGCTCGCGCCCGCGCAACTCGACCGGGACTTCCTGCTCGTCACCCAGATCTCGCAGGGGATCGGGGAGCTGGGGCTCGATGGCGGCGCCACGATGCGCTCGGATCTGGTCCGCTTCCACCGCGCGGGCGACCGGATCGAGCTGTGGGCGGTGAACCCGCACGTCGCCGCGACGCCAGGCACGCCGATGGCGCGTACCGTCGCCTACTCGTTCGGGCACTCGGTGGTGCAGTCGTGTCCGATCGCCGCGGTCCGGGACACCAGCGAGATCCTGGTCAACGTCGCCCCGTTCCTGGTGTCCGACTGGGCCGACGTCGGGCGGATCTTCCAGGCCGCGATGACACAGCGGAAGCTGAGCGGTACCGTCTCGCTCGACGAAAAGCGCTCGAGTCTCCAGTCGGTTCGCCCGTTCGGCGCCAACCTGGAGGCCGAGGTGCGGCTGACCTTCCAGGCGCCGCGCAACCTCGGCCTCGAGACGATTGCCGACTACCGGTCGATTCCGATCGGCCTCCACTATTCCCTGCTCGAGCTTCCGGCCACACCGATGCGTCCCCGACTTGCCGACGAGCGGGTGGGCTACTTCATCTCGGCGATCAAGGATTTCTCGCGCGACACCGCGGAGAGCTTCTTCGTCCGCTATGTGAACCGCTGGCGCCTCGAGAAGCTGCACCCGGGCGCGGCGCTGAGCGAGCCGGTGCAGCCGATCACGTACTACATCGATCGCACCGTCCCGCTGGAGTGGCGTCCGGCCGTACGCGCGGGGATCCTCGAGTGGAACCGCGCCTTCGAGGAAGCCGGCTTCCGCGACGCGATCCGGGTCCTCGACGCGCCCGATGATAGCACCTGGAACGCGGCCGATGCCCGCTATTCCACGATCCGCTGGACCGCCACGAACGGCTCAGTCTACGCGATCGGTCCCACCAACGTCGATCCCCGCACCGGCGAGATCCTCAACGCCGACATTCTCGTGTCGGCCAGCTGGATCCAGCGGTGGCGGGGTCAGTCCGGCCAATACGTGGCCCCCATGGCCGCGCTCCAGGCGGTGATGGCGGAGGATTCGCTGGCGATCGGCGCGGAAGCCGAGTCTCGTCTCTGCCGGTACGGCGAGGGATTGAGCCAGAGCGGCTCCCTGGCGGGCGCCCTGATGGCCGCGCGCGGTGACATCGCGGCCGGCGGCGAGATCAGCCGGCTATACGTCAACCAGGCGCTCAAGGCGCTCGTCATGCATGAGGTGGGTCACACACTCGGTCTCCGCCACAATTTTCGCGGCTCGGCGGGCGCCTCGGCCGACCAGCTGGCCAACCGGGCGTGGACCGCGGCTCACGGATTCGGCGTCTCGGTGATGGACTACGCCCCGCCCGCCCTCGCGCTCGACCCCGCGCGCCAGGGCGACTACTACGCGCCGACCATCGGGAGCTACGACCGCTGGGCGGTGACCTACGGCTATGCGGACGTGCTGCCCATGCCCCTCGCGCTCGCCTCCGCCAAGGGCGGTGCACGAACCGCCGAAGCCTGGACGCCCGACATCGAGTCCAACGGTCTCCGCGCCATCGCCTCCCAGGCCGCGAACCCGGCGCACCTGTACGGCACCGACGAGGATGCCGGATTCGGCGCCCTCGGCCTCGACCCCACCGTCAGCCGATACGACCAGACCGACGACCCGCTGGGCTGGGCACGCGGGCGCGTGGCCCTCATCGACGGGCTGTTCGATTCGCTGGAGACGCGCGTGGTCGCGCCCGGCCAGGGGTACGAGCGGCTTCGCGGGGCGTTCGCCGATCTCCTGAACGACCGGTGGTACGCCCTGCTGGTCACGACGAAGTATCTGGGGGGGGCCATGACCACCCGCGATCATCGCGGCGACCCCGGCGCGCGTCCCGCGGTGACCAACGTGCCGGCCGCCCAGCAGCGCGCGGCCCTGGCGTTTCTCGCGGAAGCCGGTTTCGGCGAGCAGGCGTACCGCTTCCGGCCCGACCTCCTCAGCCGGCTGGCCTCCGGGCGCTGGATGCACTGGGGCGCGTCGCCGGGCTCGGACGGCCGAATCGACTTCCCAGTCCACGACTGGGCGATGACTCAGCAGGGCTCGCTGCTCGGCCAGATTCTCGATCCCGCCGTGCTCGCGCGGCTTCGCGATGTCGAGCTTCGCGCCCAGCCGGGCGAGTCGACCGTGGGGCTCCCGGAGCTGTTCACCAGCCTCACCGGCGCGATCTGGGCCGAAGCCGGCGCCGGCACCCGGCTCCGGCCCGCCGAGCCACGGAACATCGCCTCCGTCCGACGCGATGTGCAGCGGCTCTACCTCAACGCGCTGATCCAGATGGCGGTGAGCCCGGTCCCGGGCACGCCCGAGGACGCCCGCGCACTCGCCCGCGTGGCGCTCGCTGGACTGAAGGACGACCTCGACCGCGCGCTCGACGGTCCGCGGCCGGAGCTGGACGCCTACACACTTGCCCATCTGGAGGACGCCCGCGATCGCATCGCCCGCGCCCTCGCCGCCCAGATGATCCAGGCCACCACCTTTTCCCGGTAGCACGACGATGCTGCGCATCATGCTTTCCTCCGACCCATCCCCGCTAGTGCAGACCGTCGTCTATATGGGCGGCATGCTCGCCGGTTACCTGCTGCTGACGCAGCCTGAGGAATGGACGCGCGTGCGGGAGACCGTCCGCGAGGCCTGGGGGCGTCGCCGCGCGGGCTGAGTATTAGACTTCCCGCATGACGGGAACGACCCGCACCTCCCCGCTCGTCCTCCGACAGCTGAAGAAAGGTGACGTCGTCGCCGTGGACGGACTCGATCTCGAGATCCGTCCCGGGGAGTGCTTCGGCCTCCTCGGCCCCAACGGCGCGGGCAAGACGACGACCATCGAGATCTGCGAAGGGCTCACCGCGCCCGACGCCGGCGACGTCCTGATCCTGGGGCGCCGCTGGGGCGAGGACGACCGGTCACTTCGCGAGCTGCTCGGCATCTCGCTGCAGGAGACCCAATTCGCGGAAAAGCTTACCGTCGAGGAGACGGTGTCGCTGTTCCGGAGCTTCTATCCGCGGGGCCCGGCGCCGAAGGACGTCCTGAGCGTCGTGCAGCTGGTCGAGAAGACCCGGGCTCGGGTCGGCCAGCTCTCCGGCGGCCAGCGGCAGCGACTTGCGCTCGCCTGCGCCCTCGTCGGCGATCCCGAGCTCCTCTTTCTCGACGAGCCCACCACGGGCCTCGACCCGCAATCGCGCCGGCAGCTGTGGGAGTTGATCGAGCGGTTTCGGGCCGGCGGACGGTCCCTCCTGCTCACCACCCACTACATGGAGGAAGCCGAGCGGCTCTGCGACCGGGTGGCCATCGTGGACCACGGACACGTTATCGCCCAGGGCACGCC
>JBBQDU010000169.1:0-5720 GCA_038320055.1 Gemmatimonadales bacterium
TGGTCGGTGCCGTGGGCTGGGGCGCCGTGGCCGCGGCGCTCTACTACTCCTGGCCCACCCGCGACACGACACGGCACTGGCAGGCGTCGGCCCTCGTCGGCGCGGTCGTCGCGTCGCACTGGCTGCTCGACCTGGTGGTGCACGTGGGCGATCTGCCGCTGGCCGGGAACGACACAACCAAGCTCGGACTCGGTCTCTGGCGACACGTCGGGGCGAGCATTGGGCTCGAACTGGTGCTGCTGGCCGGTGGGCTCGCGCTCTATCTCACGAGCCGCTCCCGCCGCCGCCCGGTCCGGCCGGTTGCGCTCGGCCTGGTCCTGCTCCTGCTGCTCGGGGCCTACGCCGCGGCGCTCTTCGGACCGCCGCCGCCGAGCGTCACGGCCATCGCGGTGACCGATATCGGCTTCATGCTCCTGATGGGCGCACTCGCGGCGTGGGCCGACCGGGCCGCCCTGCCCGCCGAGCTCGTGACGGCGACGGGTTCCACACGATAATTCCCCATGGACCGCCTCTTCTTCAGCCTCGGCGCGGGCTCGGCGTTCGTCGCGGTAGCCGGCGGCGCCTTCGGCGCGCATGCGCTCCGGGCACGGCTGTCGCCCGAGCTGCTGGCCGCGTTCGAGACCGGCGCCCGCTACCAGATGTATCATGCGCTGGGCCTGCTCGCAGTCGCGTGGGCCGCCTCGCGCTGGCCGGGCGCGCTGGCGCAGGCGGCCGGGTGGCTCTTCCTGGCCGGCACCGTGCTCTTCTCCGGCAGTCTGTACGCGCTCGCGCTGTCGGGGGTCCGTTGGCTGGGCGCGATCACGCCGCTCGGCGGCGCGGCGTTCCTGGCGGGGTGGATCTGCCTGGCGCTGGCGGCGCGCCAGCCCTGAGGGACGGCAGCGTCGTGCCGGCGGAGGACGCGGGTGCCTCATCGACGCCTGACGACTACCGGCTGCTGCTCGAGCGCCTGCAGCACTGGTTCGCCAGGGGCCGCCGCGCCGCGGGTGGGATCGTACCCTGCCGGGATGGCTGCAGCGCCTGCTGTCACGGGCCGTTCGACATCTCGGTGGCCGATGCGGAGTTGATCCGGGAAGCCGTGGACCGGCTGCCCGAGGAGACGCGCGCGGAGGTCGTCCGCCGGGCCGGGGCGCTGCTGGAGAAGATGCAGGTGCTGGAACCGGGCTGGCCCTCGCCATACGCGGTCGCGGCGCTGGGCGAGGCGCGCTTCGACCGGCTGACGGAGGCGTTCGCCGCCGAGCCGTGCCCGCTGCTGGACGACGCCGGGCGATGCCGCATTTACGAGGATCGCCCGCTCGTCTGCCGCATGATCGGCCTGGGCATGCGGACGCCGGCCGGGCGCGTGATCGAGAACGCCTGCCCCATTCAGGACCGGTTGCCGGGCTACGCTGAACTGGCCCCGGTGCCGTTCGAGCTGGAGGCGTTCGAGGAGATCGAGGCGGAATGCCTCAGTGGTGCCGCGAGGCGGCGGTTCGGGGACCCGGCGCGCCGGGACTTCGAGACGACCATCGCCGCGGTGGTGGCGGAGCGGATTCCACTCTCCTCGCCGGCCGGTCCGCCGCCCGCCGGCTGAGACGCCGGGCCTCGCGGCGCCTTCGCCCTACCTGCTCTCCCGCGCCCACACGAAGAACAGCACCCCGATCGCCGCGAACATCCAGAGATTCCCCGGCACCCACATCAGCAGCCCGCCAAGCTGCTGGTCGTCGAGCGTCGTGAGCCCCCAGGTGCGCGGCGCCGCGCTGTACCACGGGTACAGCACGCCGTCGCTCAAGGTGATCAGCGCCGCGACGATCTGCATGGGAATGCCCACCAGGAACAGGTAGAGCATGCCGAGCCCGTAGCTCATTCTGGGCAGGAGATCGGGCACCGGGCTCATGACCGGCCACCAGAACAGCGTAGCCGCCGCCATGAACATCAGGTGGGTGACGATGTGGACGTCGTGGCTCCGCATCATGAGGTCGTAGTAGGGCGCCAGGTGCCACACCGCGATGGTCAGGACGTAGAGGAGCGCCGCCACGACCGGGTGGGTCAGCGCCCGTGCCACGCGCCGCACTGCCGTCGGGCGGAGGAGCGGCTCCAGCAGCCATCCCGGCGTCCCCAGGACCAGGAGCGGCGGAAAGAGCAGCGTCAGCACCAGGTGCTGCACCATGTGGACGGAGAACAGGTAGTAGTCGCTGAGGTCGTGCACCGGCCCGTTGAGGGCGAGGAGCAGCACCACCAGCGCCGCGCTGAACGAGGCCACCTTCCATGCCGGCGCCGGCGGCAGCCCCTGCCGGCGCCGCCAGGGCCCGATCCCGTAAAAATACAGGGCACCGAGGAGTCCGGTGCCCAGGAGGACGCTGGGATGCAGGCCCCAGCTCAGCTCGTACGGAATGGTGGGTCGCGGTCGCTCGTCGAGGAGCGCCGCGAACGACGGCAGCGTCACCCCGAGGCCGCGAACGCGAAGTGGTAGGCCTCCAGCACGATGAGCGCCAGGATGACCACGGTCGCGATGATGAGCGGGAAGACGAACACGCCGCTGAACAGGCGGTGGTCCTGCTTGAGGTGCATGTAGTACATGGCGACCAGCGCGAACTTGGCCGCCGACAGGAGCAGGAGCAGCGGCACGAAGAACGGCTGGATCGCGGCGCCGCTGGTGCCGGCGTGGTCGCCGTAGGTGAACTCGTAGAGTCCCACCTCGAGCGCGGTGAGCACAAAGAGGACGATGCCGATCTTGACGTACAGCCCGGACGACGGGTGGTGGTGCGCGGCGTCGGCGGCGGTCGGGGTGGCGTGGGCGTCCATGCGTGCGACCCTTACTTGATCAGGTAGACGACGGGAAAGATCACGATCCAGACGACGTCCACGAAGTGCCAGTACAGCGCGGCGATCTCCAGGTTCAGCGACTTGGCCGGCGGTACCTTCCCGCGGAACGCCTCGACCCACATCGTGAGCAGCCAGATCACACCGAGCGTCACGTGGGTGCCGTGAAACCCGGTGAGCGTGAAGAAGCTGGCGCCGTACAGGTTGGTCTTGAGCGTGAGCCCCTTGTGGACGAAGTGGCTGAACTCGTACACCTGCATGCCCACGAAGAAAAGGCCGCACATGATGGTCAGCCCGAGCCACAGCAGCAGGCCCTTCCGGTTCCCGCGCTGCGCGTTGGCCAGCGCCAGCACCACGAACAGGGAGCTGAACAGCAGCAGCGCCGTGCCGAGGGTGACGAGCGGAATCTCGATGATCGGCTCGAACAGCTTCCCCGCCGGCGACTTCCACGCCTCGTGGGGGAACGGCCCCGGCCCGGTGAGCCAGGTCTGCTTGTGGACCAGGTAGTTCGAGATGAGCGTGGCGAAGAATAGGCACTCGGACCCGATGAAGGTCCAGATGGCCAGCTTCCGGTTGTCGAGCCCCGTGGAGGTCTCGAGGTGCATCGCGTGCGCGTGCTCGGACACGTTCGCTCTCCTCAGCCCGCGGGCTCGAACGCCCAGTTGAACACCCCGACGAACAGGATCGCCATGCCCGCGATGATGCCCCACGGCCCGATGTGGTGCGCCACCATCAGCCCGACCATCACCGCGCTCAGCCCGATCGCGGAGACCAGCGGCCAGTAGGAGGGATTGGGCAGGTGGATGCCCGCCCCGCTCACCCTCGGCGGCTCCGGCAGCCTACCGCCCGCCTCGCGCTTGGCTTCCCACAGCGGGTCACGCCCGTGGACCACGGGGACCTCGGCGAAGTTCCACTCCTGCGGCGGCGACGGAATCGACCACTCCAGCGTGGCGGCGTTCCAGGGGTCGGCCGGCGCGTTGCGCGGGCCGCGCCAGGTCCGGAAGATGTTGAACAGGAACACCAGGAACCCGAGCGTCAGGATCGCCGAGCCGAACGTCTCCACCTGGTTGAGCGTCTCGAACCCCAGGCCCTCGGGATAGGTATAGACGCGGCGCGGCATCCCGTTCAGGCCGAGGATGTGCATCGGGAAGAAGGTCACGTTGAAGCCGATGAGCATCAGCCAGAAGTGGATCTTGCCCAGCGTCTCGTTCAGCATCCGCCCGAACATCTTGGGCCACCAGTAGTACGCCCCCGCCGTGAGGCCGAAGATGCTGCCGCCGAACAGTACGTAGTGGAAGTGCGCCACGATGAAGTAGGTGTCGTTCTGCTGGAGGTCCGCCGGCGGCGAGGCGTGCATGACGCCCGAGAGACCGCCGATGATGAACATCGCGATGAAGCCGAGCGCGAAATACATCGGCACCCGGTACTGGATCGAGCCGCCCCACACGGTGCCCAGCCAGTTGAAGATCTTCACGCCCGTGGGCACCGCGATCAGCATCGTCGTCAGTGAGAAGAACGTGTCCGCGATCGGGCCCATGCCCGTCGTGAACATGTGATGGCTCCACACGCCGAAACCGAGGAAGGCGATGAAGGCGCCAGAGAACACCATCGCGGCGTAGCCGAAGAGCGGCTTCCGCGAGAACACCGGCAGGACCTCCGACACGATCCCGAAGGCCGGCAGGATCAGGATGTAGACCTCGGGATGCCCGAAGATCCAGAACATGTGCTGCCACAGCAGGGGATCGCCGCCCCCCGAGGGCACGAAGAAATTGGTGCCGAAGAACCGGTCGAACATGAGCAGGATCAGCGCCACCGTGATGACCGGGAACGCCAGCAGCAGCAGAATCTGGGTGATGAAGCTCATCCAGACGAACATCGGCATGCGCATCAGCTTCATGCCGGGCGCACGCATGTTCAGGATCGTCACGAAGAAATTCACCGCCGCGGCCAGCGAGGCGATGCCGAGGATCTGGAGGCCGAGCATCCAGAAGTCCACGTTGATGCCGGGCGAGTACTGCCGCGACGTCAGGTTGGCGTACCCGTACCAGCCCTGGTTCGGCGCCGCCCCGAACAGGAAGCTCGAGTTGAGGAACAGCCCGCCCAGCAGGAACACCCAGTAGCTGAAGGCGTTGAGCCGGGGGAACGCCACGTCCCGCGCGCCGATCTGGAGCGGGATCATGAAGTTGAAGAACGCGGCACTGAGCGGCATGATCGCGAGGAAGATCATGGTGGTGCCATGCATCGTGAACAGCTGGTTGTACGTGTCCGGCGCCAGAAAGGTGTTGTTCGGCGACCCCAGCTGGATCCGGAGCAGGAGTGCCTCGATCCCGCCCAGCAGGAAGAAGGCGAACGCGGTGGTGCCGTAGAGGATCCCAATGCGCTTGTGGTCGACCGTCGTGAGCCAGCTCCAGAGACCGGTCGGCTCCGCGTGACCCGCGGCGGCGTGCGCCCGTTGCTGATCGAGTGCGGTGGTTGCCATATACCCTGTTATTGGTGAGCGCGGAGGTAGGCGACGAGCGACTTGGCCTCGTCGGGTTTGACGCCCAGGTTGGGCATCAGCACGCCCTCCTTCATCAGCTGCGGATTCTGGATCCAGCGGGCGAGATTCTCATCGGTATTCTTGAAGCTGCCGGCCCCGATGTACGAGCGGCTGCCCACGTTGGCCAGGTTCGGGCCGATCATGCCCTTGGGCGCGTTGGCTGCGTTCAGCGAATGGCAGCCGATGCACCCCTTGGCCAGGAAGAGCTTCTCGCCCGCGGCGTAGGCCGGGTCGTCGGTCACCTGCTGGGCCTGCGGCGCCGGCTGGACTTTCGCGCCGGCGCTGGCCGTCTGCACCGAGTCGGCGCTGGGGGCGGCGCCCGCGGCGGCGGGCTTCGGTCCGAGCGTCTGCATGTGCGACACCCAGGTCTGGAACTCCGCCG
>JBBQDU010000170.1:0-5714 GCA_038320055.1 Gemmatimonadales bacterium
GGGGCGTGCCCGACGTGCCGCTGGGATGGCCGCTCCGGTACTCGCACTCGCCGGTCGAGGTGGCCGACCTGCGCGACGTCGCCGGCCTGGCCGATCTGGTGCTCGCGGCGGCGACGGCGTGGTGACGGCGGAAACCGGCGCCGGGAGAGATCCGTCGTTGTGAGCGACCGCCGTCCAGAGGTGACCCCTCTCGCCAGGATGTTCGCCATGCCGCTGCCCTCCATCGTTCCCACGGCCTTCGCCGCGCTCGCCGGCGGCCTGGCCGCGCCGGGAGTCCCCGTCGCTCCACCCACGATCGTCGAATACCTCATCCCGCGCCCCGGAAACTTCCCGCACGATCCCGCCGTCGCCGCCGACGGCACCGTCTGGTACACCGACCAGCGTAACAGCTACATCGGCCGGCTCGATCCCGCGACGGGAAAGATCGTGGACTACCCGACGCCCACGCCGGGCAGCGGGCCCCACGGACTCACCGTCGCGCCGGACGGTCAGGTCTGGTACACGGGGCAGGGACCGGGACTTCTGGGGCGCGTGGATCCGGGCACCGGACGGATCACGGAGTTCGCGCTGCCGGGCAGTGCCCGGAACCCCCACACGCCGATCTTTCACCGCGACCGGGTGTGGTTCACCGACGCGAACAACAACACCTACGGCAGCCTCGATCCGGCCACCGGCAAGGCGTCGGTCTACCCGGTTCCGACCGCCAACTCGGTGCCCTACGGCATCGTCCCTGCGCCCGACGGATCGATCTGGATCGCCATGCTCGGCACCAACAAGCTCGGCCGCGTGGACCCGGCGAGCGGCCGGATCCGCGAGTTCGTCCTCCCCGCGCCCGAGGCGCGGCCGCGCCGGCTGCAGGTCGGGAGCGACGGCACCGTCTGGTACACCGACTACGGGCGGGGCTACCTCGGGGCACTCGACCCGGCCACCGGCACGGTGCGCGAATGGCGCTCGCCGTCGCCGGAGGCCGGCCCGTACGGGATCGCGATCGGCACCGACGGCCGGGTGTGGTACAACGAGTCGCGGAGCGGCCTGATGGTGGCGTTCGACCCGACGTCGGAGCGGATGGAAACCGTGGCGATTCCGACCGGCGGCGCCATCGTGCGCCACATGGAAACCGACAGCGCCCGGGCGCGGATCTGGCTGGCGTTGAGCGGGACGGGGCGGCTCGGAAAGACCGAGCTCGGTGGGCGGTAGGACCGGCACGCCCAGGCCGGGGGGACTTCTGGCGGCACTGGGTGCCGCCCTGGCGTTCGCCCTAGTCCCGACGCCCGCCCTCGCCCAGCGCGATCATCCCGACCGCCGCCTGCAGCGCGAGCTCGAGGCGCTCACGGCCGGCTTCCACGGCGAGGTCGGGGTGTACGTCCGTCACCTCCGCACCGGCGCCACGGCGGCCATCCAGCCCGACGACACCTTTCCCACGGCTAGCATGATCAAGGTGCCGATCATGATCGGCGTGTTCGAGGCCATCGGGCGCGGGGCGTTCGCCTTCACCGACACGGCGCCCGAGCCGCGCGCGCTGGCGAAGTACCCGGAGGACGACATCAGCGCGGGCCTGAGCGACACCGCCCGCATTACGGTGAGTCGTCTCCTCACGCTCAGCCTGACCTACAGCGACAATTCCGCCTCGCTCTGGCTTCAGCGCCTGGCGGGGGCGGACCACATCAACGGCTGGCTCGAGCGGAACGGGTTCCCGGTCACCCGCGTCAATGCGCGAACGGACAACCGCACCGCGGAGTACGAACGATGGGGTTGGGGCATGACCACCCCGCGCGAGATGGCTGGACTCCTGACACGCATCCGTCAGGGCAAGGCGGTCGGCCCGGCGGCGAGCGAGGAGATGTACCGCACCCTCACCCGGAGCTTCTGGACTGGCGAGGCGCTGTCGCAGCTCCCGCCGACGGTCCAGGCGGCGTCGAAGCAGGGAGCGGTGGACCGCTCGCGTTCCGAGGTCGTGCTGGTGAATGCTCCCTCCGGCGATTACGTCTTCTGCCTCATCACCAGGGACCAGCAGGACGAGACCTGGGAGCCCGGCAACGAGGGATACGTGCTGCTCCGCCGGGTCTCGGCCCTCCTCTGGCGACACTTCGAGCCGCGCCACCCCTGGGCCCCTGCCCCCGGAGCCGCCGCCCTCAAGCCTTGACGGTCGTTCCATCGCGAGCGGGCGAGTTGCTCTGTGACCCTCGACACATCCGATTCAATCCAGGCGGCGTATTTGTTATATCGGCATCCTTTGCCGCCTGATCTCGCCAGTCTCATGGGCGGCCGTGCCGTAGCATCTGCTCTCCGCACTACGATAGCACGCAGGTACGATACCGCGTGACCCAACGTGTCTCCCTGGCACCTGGCTCCGGGGGAGCGACATGCCGTCCGCTGTCCCCGTCCATCGCCAGTTCAATCGAGGAACGATCATGCTGACGCCCCCCACTCCCGGCGCCGACGAGCGCGCCGCCGAGGTTGGTCTGCTTCGCTCGTCCACCAATCGTCGCAGTTTCCTCCAGTGGTCCGGCACCGCCGCCGCCGTCGCTCTGCTCGCCGCATGTGACCAGTCCCCCACCGAGCCCGTCGCCCCACTGGAGGGTCAGGATGCCGCCCTGGCCGCCGGCGCGGCCGGCGCCGTCACGATCAACCTGTCCAACGACATCGGCATCCTGAACTTTGCCTACGCTTTGGAACAGCTGGAGGCGGCTTTCTACATCGAGGTCCTGCGCACCGGCTTCTACGCCGGCCCTCAGGGTGATGAGGGGGGTCTCGTGGCCGACATCAAGAACCACGAGGTCGTGCACCGCGAGTTTTTCGCGGCGGCGCTGGGCTCGGCGGCCATTCCCAAGCTCGCCGTCGATTTCTCGAGCGTGAACTTCGACTCCCGGGACTCGGTCCTCCTCACCGCCAAGGCGCTGGAGGACACGGGCGTGGGCGCCTACAACGGTGCCGCCCAGTTCCTCCGGAGCGGCGATTACCTCGAGGCGGCCGGCAAGATCGTCTCGGTGGAAGGGCGGCACGCCTCCGCCATTCGCGACGTCATCGGGCGCTCCTTCGCGCCGAATGCGTTCGACGGCGCTCTCACCTTCGAGCAGGTGTTGCGGCGCGCAGGTCCCTTCATCGCCACCCCGATCGCTCTTTCCCACAGCCCGACGGCCGGCCAGATGGCGCAGCGGAGCGCCGACGCCCAGGAGATGGACTCATGAGCACCGATCTGCATCGCCTCTTCACCGGCCTGGACCAGGGGAGCCTCGATCGCCTTGCAGGCCGGCGCGAAACGCTTCGGGCCGGCGGCCGGCTCGCCGGAATGCTCGCGCTGAGCGCGGTGCCCGTGGCGCTCGCCACCAGCGTCAAGGACGCCTTTGCCAGCTCCACGCTCCCGAGCGCCGTGGTGCGCGTGCTCAACTTCGCGCTGACACTGGAGTACCTCGAGGCCAGCTTCTACAACCGGGGCCTCCGCCAGGGGGTCGTGCCCGGCGGCAAGGATCGCCGCATCTTCGAGACGATCCAGGCGCATGAGAACGCGCACGTCGCATTTCTGAAGCAGACCCTCGGCAGGGACGCGGTCGCGAAGCCCGACTTCGATTTCACGGCCGGCGGGGCGCTGCCCGACCCATTCAAGAACTACGAGGTGTTCAAGATCCTGGCGCAGGGATTCGAGGACGCCGGCGTGCGCGCGTACAAGGGGCAGGCGCGGGCGCTCAAGCCGTATCCCGCGTTCCTCACCGCCGCGCTGACCATCCATTCGGTCGAGGCTCGGCACGCCTCCGAGGTGCGCCGGCTCCGGGGAGAAACCGGCTGGGTGCCCAACCAGTATCCGTCGGCCCCGGCCCCGATCCGGGCGGTCTACGCCGGCGAGGATCAGCGCTCCCAGCTGGGCGTGGACGTGACGGCGTTTCTGGGCGACAAGACCGGCACGGAAGCCTTCGACGAGCCGCTCACGATGGCGGACGTGCTCGCGCTGGTCGGACCGTTCATCAAGTAGAATGTCACGGGCGGGCCGTCCACCGCGGACGGCCCGTCCGGGGGCTTGCGCCGGCGAGCCCGAGTTGCATAATTATGCAGTATGCAATCCCCCAGCGGTCCCCTCGCCCTCGCCTTCTCCGGCGGCCTGGACACCTCGTTCTGCGTGCCCCGTCTCGCCGAGGCGGGGTGGGCCGTGCACACTGTCTACGTGGACACCGGCGGCGCCACGGCCGGTGATCGGGCCGCCATCCGCCGGCAGGCGGCGGCCGTCGGCGCCGTGTCCCACGTCGAGGTGGACGCCCGCGAGCAGGTCTACGATCGCTTCGTCCGCTTCCTGATCCAGGGGAATGTGCTGCGCGGCGAGGTCTACCCGCTGAGCGTGGCCGCCGAGCGCACCCAGCAGGCGCTGTCGGTGGTGGAAGCCGCGCGCGGGCTCGGCGCCCGGGCCGTCGCGCACGGCTCCACCGGAGCGGGAAACGACCAGATCCGGTTCGACGTCGCGCTCCGCGTGCTGGCCCCGGATCTGGAGATCGTGACGCCCATCCGCGACGAGGGCGTCACGCGGGAGCAGGCCCTCGCCTACCTCGAGGCGCGGCAGCTCCCCGTGCCGGCCAAGGCCGGCGCCTATTCCATCAATCGCGGGCTCTGGGGCACCACCTGGGGCGGCGGCTGGACGCACGACACCTGGGCCGGTCCGCCCGCGGAACTGATCGATCCGCCGGCCGATGCGCCCGCGCCGCGGGAGCTGGTGCTCGCCTGGGAAGGGGGGCTCCCGGTCGCGCTCGACGGCGCGCCGCTGGCGGGGCCGGCACTGGTGGCGGCGCTGGGCGAGCTGTCCGAGGCCTACGGCATCGGCCGCAACATCCACGTCGGGGAGACGGCGCTCGGCATCAAGGGCCGGATCGGCTTCGAGGCCGGCGCGGCGCTGCTGCTCATTGGCGCCCACCGGGAGCTCGAGAAGCTGGTGCTCACCCGGTGGCAGACGTTCTGGAAGGACCAACTCGGCCGCTTCTACGGCGACCGCCTGCACGAGGGGCAGTACTTCGATCCCTCCCTCCGCGACATCGAGGCCCTGATCACCAGCTCCCAGACGCGCGTCACGGGCGAGACCCGCGTGCGGCTCGCACCGGGCCGGAGCCAGGTCGTGGGCACCCGGAGCCCGCATTCTATGATGGATACGTCGGTGGCCACCTACGGCGAGGAGAATCGCCTGTGGACCGGGGACGAGGCCCGCGCGTTCGCGCGCGTCGCGGCCGTGCCGTCGCTCCTGGCCGCGCGGGCGGCGGCGCCCGTCCGGTCCCGGTGAAGCCGTACCCAGCTCAGGAGGCAATGCGAACATGGTCGTCACCAGCCGTGTCCGGCTCGACCGGATCAGCAGCTCCACCCGGAACGCCGCGCTTCCGCCCGAGGTCATCGTGGGCGACGAGATCGTGGCCGCCGAAGGCTACGTGCTCGCGGTGCGCATCCTCGAGGACAAGGCGACGTACAACACCATCGAGGACACCACCGGCCGCATGCTCGCCCTCCGGGCGGGAGACACCCTGGCGGGGACGCTCGGCACCCGGCGCGCGCTCCGCGGCTACGCCGGCGTGGTGCCGCCCAACATCGCCGTGGGCGACACGCTGGACGTGCTCAACCTCGGCGGGATCCTGGGCCGCTGTACCTCGGTGAACCCCGATGTGGGTGCCCCCTTCAAGGCCGAGGTGCTGGGCGCCATCCTGTCGTTTCCCGAGCTGGGCGACCGCGTCGGCCGCCCCGCGCACATC
>JBBQDU010000171.1:0-5697 GCA_038320055.1 Gemmatimonadales bacterium
GCGGACGGCCCACGCCATCCGCCGGCCCAACGGCGCGCTCATCACGACGCCGTTCGTGACCAGCCTCTTCGGTCGGGTGGACGCCCAAGCCTGGGTGCGGCGCTTTCAGGTGCGCGAGGAGCCCGGCCGCCGGCTTCGCTTTCTGCTCGACGCGCGCCGCCCCCCGACCGAGGAGCAGAGCCGGGCGCTCCGGAATTCGGTCGAGACCGCCGTCGGCCAGGATTTCCAGATCCAGCTCGAGGTCGTGGACCACATCCCGAACGCGCCGAGCGGGAAGCTGCAATACCTGGTGCCGCTTGCGAGCTAGGGGGAGGACAGGCGGCACCGGCCGGGCGTCGGAGGTGCTGGCGGAGCACGGAACGGCACGTATCTTTTACGTCGTTCCCGATTCCACCGCCGCGTCCCGACAGCCCGGATAGCGAAGGTTACTCGTGAAGCGCCCCCCCTCCACGCGGCTCGTTCGCCTCGCCGCCATGGCGCTCGTTTTCACCACCGCCTGCGATCCTGCACGACCGCTCGACTCGAACGACGCGACGCCGCTCCCCTCCCATTCGGCCGCAGCCCTGTCCAGCTACTTCCCCCCCTCGGAAGCGGCCGGCGGGTGGCGCAAGACTGCCGACCCGGCCCAGATCGGGGCGCTCGGCATCGACGCGAACCGGTTGTCGGCGCTGGGCTCGTACCTCACGACGCTGCCGTACGAGGGCTACGCCACCGGGGTGAGCGGATACAGCGCCTCGAACAAGGCGGCCATGGTCGTGAAGAACGGGTGGATCGTCGGGGAGTACTACAACCAGCCGAGCGCGGCCACGGCGGTGTACTACCTGGCTTCCAACGGCAAGACGTTCAGCATCATGCTGGTCGGGCGGATGGCACTCGACTATCCCCAATACGGCTTCGGGCTTTCCAGCAAGCTGTACGATACGCGGTGGCTGCCGCAGGGCTTCCCCCTGAGCGACGCACGGAAGAGCGCCATCACGTTCGATCTCGTGTTCCGGCACGCCTCGGGTATCGTCCCCGAGGCCGAGGCGGCCATCGCGTCGGGGGCGGTGCGCTCCGAGGCGGGATGGGAATTCGTGCCCTTTACCGTCGGCCAGAACGCGGCGTTCCCGGTCTCGGCCCCGCTCTTTTATCCGCCCGGCGACCCCGCCGCCTACCCCAAGGGAAGCGCGTACTCGAGCGTCGCATTCAATCATTTCAGTCTGATTTTTCGTACCGTGACCGGCCTAGAGCCCAGCCTGTATCTGAGAGAGGGCATCCTGGACCGGATCGGAGTGGGACGGATGGCCTACAAGGTCACGCCGGGCCTCGGGGACTACCTCTGGGCCACCGCCGGGAACGGCCTGGCGAGTGCGCGCGACTTCGCACGCATCGGATACCTGATGCTCCACGATGGACGCTGGGGCAGCGCGCAGGTGTTGCCGGATGGATGGCTGTCCAACTTCACGACGTCCCCGGACTACCGCAACATCCGCTCGAACGTGGACTGCCGCTGGGGCGCCAGGTTCCCGGCCGACATGTACCGTACCACCGGGTCGGGCCTCAACTGGGCGCTGATGGTGCCTTCGCTGGATATGATGCTGACGTTCAACGGCCGCACGCCGAAATCGCTCGGTGCCGAGGTCGACACGGTGTCGCTTCAGAAGCTGTTCGCGGCGGTGACCGAACGGTACGTGGCGTGCGACGGGACCATCGTCAACGACACTCCCCCGGCCAACGCGCCGCCGGTTGCGTCGTTCAGTTCTTCGTGCTCGGGGCTCGTCTGCTCGTTCACCGACGCCAGCAGCGACGCCGATGGTACGGTGACGGCATGGCAGTGGACGTTCGGCGATGGCACCAGCTCGACCACCCGACACCCGTCACACACGTACGCCTCGGCCGGCTCGTATACCGTCGGCCTCACGGTGACCGACGACGGGGGAGCGCAAGGCAGCGCCGGCAGGACCCTTGCGCCGTCCGCGCTGGCGCTCGGCGCCACCGGCCGAAAGGTGAAGGGCCTCGAGTACGTGGACCTCGTCTGGAGCGGAGCCGCCAGCGCGGGCGTGGACATCTACCGCAACGGCGCGAAGCTCGTCACGGTGCCCAACACCGGCCGCCATACCGACGCCACCGGCAAGAAGGGCGGCCGGACGTTCACCTACCGGGTATGCGAGGCGACGACTACCATCTGCTCGAACACGGTGTCCGTCGCCTTTTGACCGCGCCTCATTCCGGAGCGGCGGCGAGGGCCCGCACCGCCCCGGCCAGCATCCGCACCTTGGCCCCATCGGCGGCGGCGCTCGCGTCGCCGTCGAGCTCCCCGGCCAGACCGGTGAGCGCATCCCGCCGCTCCGCTCCCGACGCCCGCTCGGCGCTCGTCAACGCCTCCCGCACCTTGGACAGCTTGCCCCCCTTCAGCCCCTTCGACCGCTCGAGCTGATCGGCGTACGCCCGCGCCAGCGCGAAGCTCGGCGGCCAGACCAGCTTGGGCTGGCCCTGGGTGTTCAGGTAGTCGAGGTGCACCGACTTGGCCGCGTCGATCTCGTTCTGCGAGATCCATCCGCTCGGCGTCAGCTCGAAGATGTCGAGGCCGCGCGCGATCTCGCTGCTGACCATCACGCCGTTGTACCAGTAGACCGACCACGCCCCGCCGCTAGCCAGCCGGGTCGAGTCCACCGGCCCGCGGTCGAAGAACGCGATCTCTTTCGGATGGGCGGCGTCGGTCCAGTCGAAGACCGAGATGCCGCCCTGGTACCACGCCTGCACCATCACGTCCCGGCCCGGAATCGGAATCAGAGAGCCGTTGTGCGCCACGCAATTCTCCTCGGGCGTCTGCGGCGCGGGCATCTTGTAGTAGCTCTTGAACTGCATCTTCCGGTCGGCCAGTGTGAAGATCGCGTCCGCCCCCCACTCCGGTTTGTCCGTCTTGCGGCACTTCGGCTGTCCACCACCGCCCCACTCGTCCGAGAACAGGATCTTGGTGCCGTCGTTGTTGAACGTGGCCGAATGCCAGTAGGAGACGTTCGAGTCGGCTACCGCGCCGATCCGGACCGGCTGGGTGGGATTGCTGATGTCGAGCAGCAGGCCGTAGCCGCCGCAGGCACCGCCGGCCAGGCCGATCGCGGGGTAGAGCGTGATGTCGTGGCATTGGGTCGGACCGGGGCGGGGCCCGGCGGTGGTGTCGGGCTCGGGGCCGACCATGGCCGCGATGATCCCGGGGAGCGACCGGCGGAGCACGGCGCTGTCCGCGGCGGTCGGCGCGCCGGTGCCGCCGCGGGCGGTGACGATGGTGTCCAGCATGGGGCCGGTGTACTCCGGCGGCACGACCATTTCGTGTCCCTCGATCACCGCCGTGTATCCGCCCGTCGCACGCGCTTCGGCGACGGCCTTCTTGTTGGCGGCGATGTCCTCCGGCGCCTAGCCGTGCTCGGGCGGGGACGTCAGATCGTTGAAGATCCGCGGCGAGCTCACGATCGCCGCCTGCTCGGGATGGGCGAGCGGCACCTTGATGACCTCGATGCGGAAGAGCGCCGAGTTGGGATCTTCCGTGGGAGGGGCCCCGATGCACCCCGCGAGCTCGCTCGGGGAGCGCACCTGGGACGAGCCCGAGATGTACACGTACACGTTCGCCGAGTCCTTCGGATCGACCAGCACCGAATGCGTGTGCGAGCCGCGGCAGGTCTGCACGCTGCCGACGTTGCGCGGATGCTCGATGTCGCTGATGTCGAAGATCCGGAGACCGCGGAGCCGCTCCGCGCTAACCGTGTCCTGCACGCCCTGGGTGCCGCAGTCGAGCCGCCCGCCGAGCCCCTCGCCGGAGACGAAGAGCAGGTTCCGGTACACCGAGACGTCACTCTGCGACGCCGGGCAGACGAACGCGGTCTTCAGGACCGGCTTCGCCGGGTCCGAGATGTTCCAGACCTGATACCCGCCGTAGCTGCCCTGAATGGCGTACGGGCCGGTGAACGCCAGATCGGAGTTGGTGATGTCCACGAACCGTTCCGAGGGCGGGGTCTTCGACAGCACGCGCAGATTCCAGGTGGCCTCCTGGGCGTCCATCAGGCCGGCGTGGAGGCCGATGCGCGGATCGGGACTCGGCGCGTCCGTGGACAGGCTGCCGGCCGGCGAGGCGCCGCCGGTGCCCGACGTGGCGGTCGAGCCGGCGCAGGCCGCCACGGCCGCGAGGCCGACGGCAAGGGAAAGCGACCGGAGCGAAACGGAGGTCATGAGCGGCGTTCTGGGGGTCACGGGGAAGCTCTCTCGAGAGAGGAGGCGGCGAGCATCGACTCCATGCGGGCGATCTCGGTGGACTGATCAACGCTGACGTCGTTGGCGAACTTGAACACGGTCTCGTCCTGGGCGGCGCCGTAGGTCCCGAACAGCGCCTTCACCATGGCGACGGCGCCCTGGTGATGCCGAATCATGGAGGTGAGAAAGAGCCGGTCGAAGCCGGGCCCCCTGGTCTGTTCCAGCTCCGTCATCTGCGCGTCGGTCAGCATGCCGGGCATCAGCGCCATGTCGTGCTGGCCGGCGTGCGACACCGTCATGCCCGATGTGTGCACGTCCGGGATCGGCTGCCGGCGCTCGCCGAGCCACCGCTGCATCGTCGCGATCTCGTCCTGCTGCCCGTTGACGATCCGCTCGGCCAGGGTGCGGACGGCCGGCGACGCACTGTGGGTGGGGGCCCAGCCGGCCATGACGATGGCCTGCGCATGGTGACCGATCATGGCGGACATGAAATGGATGTCCGCCTCGGTGTACGGGTTGCGGGTGCTGTCGGCCCGCACCCGCTCGACGACGGCGGAATCGACGCGAACGACGACGCCGTGCTCGGGGGCGGCCTGGGCTGGCGCCGGCTGGGCGACTTCTCGCGAGGCACCGCCACATGCCGCCAAGGCGCAAGCGGCTGCCAGTGCCGAGGCCGTTCCGCGAACGGAAAAGCTTGTCATTTATGCCGTTACCTATTTGGCGCGAGCAGGGCGCGCCGAGGGAACTGGTGCCGATGGGATGGATAATAGTCGCGGTTCGGGGCGGCGAGCGAGCAACCGTGCCTGTAGGTGGGTCGAGGGTGCAGGGCAGTGGCCGGCGCGACCACCCTGGAGCGCCCGCTCCAGTAGTGGCCGGCCGATCCGCGCGTTACGCCAGCGTTCCGAGATCGATCACGAAGCGGTACTTCACATCGCTCTTGAGCATCCGCTCGTAGGCTTCGTTGATCTGCTGAATCGGGATCACCTCGACATCCGACACGATGCCGTGCTCGGCGCAGAAGTCGAGCATCTCCTGAGTTTCCTTGATGCCCCCGATCAGCGAGCCGGCCAGCTGCCGCCGGCGGGAGATCAGATTGAACGCCGATGGCGACGGATGCGGCTGATCGGGCACGCCGACCAGGCAGAGCGTGCCGTCGCGCTTGAGCATCGTGAGGTACGCGTCCAGGTCGTGCGGCGCCGCCACGGTGTCGAGGATGAAGTCGAACCGGTTGCCGTGACGCTTCATCTCGTCGGGGTTTTTCGAGACGATCACCTCGTCGGCGCCGAGCCGGCGGGCATCGTCCGCCTTCCCGGGCGAGGTGGTGAAGAGCGAAACGCCGGCGCCCATGGCCCGCGCGAGCTTGACGCCCATGTGGCCGAGCCCGCCGAGACCGACGACCCCGACCCGCTGGCCCGGCCCCACCCCCCAATGGCGGAGCGGCGAGTACGTGGTGATGCCGGCGCAGAGGAGCGG
>JBBQDU010000172.1:0-5695 GCA_038320055.1 Gemmatimonadales bacterium
TCGAGTCCCGTCGCGCTCCGCGTGGTCGGCGCGGTCGCGGCCCTGGCGGTGCTCGCGTCCGCCGTGTTGGCGGCCAAGGCGTTCCGGGCCCCGGCCCCAGGTCCCGTCACCCGCCTCACGCTCGACCTCCCCGACCTCCGGGTGAACCACACCGGCTACTACGGCAACGCCTTCGCCATCTCGCGCGACGGCTCCCGCCTCGTCTTCGTCAGCCGCGGCGGCACCGGTGGCGACGGACTGGGCGGGATCACCCACCTCATGGTGCGCGACCGCGCCAACGTGCAGCCGCGACTACTCGCCGGCACCGACGGGGGCGACGGGCCGTTCTTCTCGCCCGACGGGGCGTGGATCGCGTACATCGCCAACGGCAAGGTCTACAAGGTGGCGGCCGCGGGCGGCGGGCCGCCGGCGCAGTTGGCCGAGGTGGCCAACTCCATCCTCGCGGGCGGGGTCTGGCTCGAGGACGGAAGGATCGTATTCTACAGCCCCAGCTTCGCGCTGATGGCGGTGTCGTCGTCGGGGGGACCGATCACGACGCTGGTGCCAGCGCCGGCGAACGGCGGCACGATCTATCCGACCCCCCTGCCGCGGAAGGACGTCCTGCTGGTCACCCGCTGCGGCAACAACTGCGCGCAGCAGGTGCTCATGGCCGTCAACCTGAAGACGCAGGCGCTCGACACCATCCTCCACAACGCGTCGCGCGGGTTCTACCTGCCCAACGGCCTCCTCATCGCGATCCTGCAGGACGGGAGCGTGGTCGGCGCGCCGTTCGACGTCGGCGCGCTCCGCTTCAAGCGCGCCCCGTCCGTTCTCCTGAGCGGGGTGCAGAGCGAGCTCACGATCATCCCCGAATTCACCGTGGCCGACGACGGCACCATGGTCTATCTCCCCGCCAATCTCACGGCGGGCCGGGCCACGCCGGCCGAGGTGGACCGGACGGGGAAGGGCCGCGTCTTGGATCCCTCCTGGCTGGGCCGGTTCAACAGCGTCACGCTCTCGCCCGAGGGGCGCCGGGTGGCGGTGGGCATGGCCGAGGGGACCGGCGGCATGCTCTGGGTCAAGCAGCTCGACGCCGGTCCGCTCACGCGGCTCACCTTCGACGGCACGATCAACTACCGCGGCGCCTGGATGGCCGACGGGAAGTCGCTCAGCTTCAGCTCCGACATGCACAGCCCGGCCACGTTCCTCTATCGGGTCCGGGCCGACGGCAGCGGCCGGCCCGAGCGGCTCTTTCCCGGCGACACCTCGCAGGTGGACGAGGCCGACTGGTCGCGCGACGGGCACTGGCTGGCGTACCGCACCGGCACGATCGCCGGCGTGCGCGACATCTACGCCCGCCGGCTCGACGGCGATACGGCGCGGATCACCGTCGCCGCCGGCCCCGCCGACGAGTACATGCCGGCGCTCTCGCCCGACGGACGCTGGATCGCGTATGTCTCGCAGGAATCGGGGCGAGAGGAGGTGTACGTCCGCCCGTTTCCCCAGACGGAACGGGCCCGGTGGCAGGTGTCGCCGGCGGGCGGGACCAGCCCGGTCTGGGCGCATTCGGGGCGGGAGCTGTTCTACCTCGTGCCGGGAGACACGCTGGTATCCGCGAGCGTGGCGGGCGCCGCCGACTTCCAGGTGACGGGACGCCGGGCACTATTCAGCACCCGGCCCTTCGTCTTCCAGCCCTGGCATCAGGCCTTTGGCGTCCGCCCCGGCGATCGGACCTTCGTGATGCTGCAGCGCAGCTCCTCCTCGGGCCCGGAGACTCGCCGCCTGACGGTGGTGCTCAACTGGTTCACCGAGCTGGCCAACAAGGTCCCGGCGCAGTAAGCGCTAGGACCCCTGCGGCGCGCCCGCGGTCGTGGCGGTGACGTCCGCGCCGACCGAGCCCGCGGTCTCCGCGGCCAGCGCCATGTGCTGCTGCAACATCGGTAGCATCCTCGTGGCCAGGTCGAGGTCGGCTCGAGGGACGAAGCCCTGAAGGTCGCCCGGGACTTCATGGAGCTGCACCGCGTGGCCCGCGTTCGACGGGAGTGCGAGGCGGCCGCTCGAGGACATGTAGGATCCACCCGCAGCCAGGAGACGGCAGGTGAGCGTCCTCACGGAAGGATGGGACGGCGAGCGGTAGGATGGGTCCGTTCGTCACTTTCTCCCTGACCGGAGCTTCGCATGGAAATGGAGTCGCTCGCCGACTTGTATGTCGATGAATTGAAGGATCTCTGGAGCGCCGAGAAGCAGATCCTCAAGGCCCTCCAGAAGATGATCAAGGCCGCCTCTGCCACGCCCCTCAAGCAGGGGTTCCGGAAGCACGAGACCCAGACCCGCGAGCACGTCCGCCGGCTCGAGCGGATCGTCAAGTCCCTGGGCGTCAGCCCCCGGGGGAAGAAGTGCGTCGGCATGGAGGGGCTGCTGAAGGAAGGCGCGGAACTCATCAAGGAGCGGCCGGACGCCGATGTTCTGGACGCAGGCCTGATCTCCGCCGCGCAACACGTTGAGCACTACGAGATGGCGGGGTACGGCACCGTACGGACCTGGGCCAGGCTGCTGGGACACGAGGATCATGCCCGGCTACTGCAGCAGACGCTCGACGAGGAAGGCGCGACCGACAAGGAACTGACCAAGCTGTCCGAGGCCATCAACGTGGCGGCCGAGGACACGGACGACTGATCGAAAAAAGGGGCCCGGCGAAACGGCCGGGCCCTCGTCCCACGGAATGCCGCCTAGTGGCCCACCCCCAGCAGGAACAGCAACAGGATGATCACCCCCGGCACTCCGAGCAGCCACATCAGAATGAGCGGCATCGGTACACTCCTATCCCCGTGAAGGAAACGGTCAGGCCGCCACGCGGTCGCGCGTGCGGTGGTGGGTGAAGGTCATGGGCTCGCCCGACGCCATCCAGCCACCGACTACGGCGCCGACCAGGCCGATCAGAAGGGCGACCGCCGTCGCCAGGGCGTTGTTGCGGACGGCCACCGCCATGTCCGCGTCGGACAGCGGCGTGGCCCCGGCGGCGATGGCCGAGAGGCCGCCGTACCAGCCGCCGACGTGCCCCGACGCGCCCATGGCGCCCAGCACGAGCAGCAATGGAATCGTCACCAGCCAGACGATGGCACCGTGGAGGATGGCCGGCTCCGACCGCACCCGGCCCGCGATCCGCGCCGCTGCCCAGCCGCCGGCCACATAGCCGAAGAACGCGCCGCCGATGGAGAAGATGAGCCCGATGAGGTGCACTTTCTTCCAGTCCACATACTGGCTCGCCTCGTTGGCTCCCAGGGCGAGGCCGACCAGCCCGATCAGGAGGCCGACGGCCAGGGCCGTGAGCGCGCCCACCCAGATAGCGCTCCACGAGACCGGCCAGATCACCCATTCCGGGTCCTGCCGCTGCAGCATAGCACCCTCCCTTTCGATGAGGCTCGTCCGCTCAGGCACGCGCGGCGTCCGTGGACGCCCGCGCATGATCGACTGTACTGACACCTGGCGAACCTAGACTGGCTCGGAGCGGCGCGCGGCGACGCAGATCACCAATTCGGGCGACGGCGACGCCTCGGTGGCGGGCGGGTGATGCAGGGCGGGGTCCGGCGGTGCCTTCAGTCTCGCATGTAGTGGCAGCTGTACCCGCCAGGATGCTTCCGCAGATAGTCCTGGTGATACCCCTCGGCGCTGTACCAGGTGGAGGCCGGCTCGATCGTCGTCGCGATCGGCCGCTTCCACTTGCCCGAGGCCTCGACCCGCGCCTTCACGGCCTCCGCCGCGCGCTGCTGCTCCGGCGTCTGCGGAAAGATCGCCGAGCGGTACTGCGTCCCGGTGTCGTTGCCCTGGCGGTTGGGCGTGGTCGGGTCGTGCAGCTTGAAGAACCATTGCTCGAGCAGGTCCTCGTAGCTCAGCACCGACGGGTCGAAGGTCACGCGGATCGCCTCGGCGTGCCCGGACTTGCTCTCGTGCGTGTCGTCGTACTTCGGATTCGGCAGCCAGCCGCCGGTGTAGCCCACGTCCGTGTCGAGCACGCCCGGCACGGCGCGCAGAATCTCCTCAACGCCCCAGAAACACCCGCCGGCCAGCACGGCCACCTCGGTCTGCTGCCCGGCCACGGCCGTGCGCTGGTCCTTCTCCTGCTCGCTCATGGCGATCTTCCCCGGTTGCTTGTCCGTCCTCAGGTCGGCCGGGTCGGGTGACCCGTCTTCCTGAGTATAAGACGGATCGCACGGATTTTCTTGTCCTCACTCGACGGCGCAGCCCGGGCTGAAATGAAACCGCCGCCGAAAGTCGCGATCTCTCGGCGGCGGTTCACTCTTCCCACCCCCCCCGGGGTCACCCACCCCCCGGTCACGCTGCGGGCCTCACCGCGTCACCGCCCGCCACCGGCGGTCCGGCCGGCACACTGCCCGGCACCGCCACCGGCGTACCTGCGTGCACCTGCACGCCCCGCTTCCGGCCCAGCACCGTGCTCGCGCTGATCCACGACGCCAGGAGCTGCGGGTTGTCCTGGAACCGCTGGCGGTTCCGGCCGTCCATCGTCCGCACCACCGACCCCAGCTCCGTCGCCAGCTGGTCGAGCTGCCGGGTGGCCCCCCGGTGCGCGGTCCGCCCGGCGTCGGCCAGCACGACCGCCGCATCGAATCGGTCCAGCAACTCCCCGAGCTGCGCCAGCACCGCCTCCGACAGCCCGAACTTGAGGAGCACCTTCGCATCCGTCTGCGCCCTCCCCTGCATGCTCCGCCCGGCGGTCTGGAACGCCACGTACGACTGGGCCCCCGGCTTGTACCGGTACGTGCGGCCCAGCTCGTAGCCGCTTCGCGATGCCCGCCGGCCGACCTCGGCCAGGTGGGCGATCGGGCCCGTGAGGATCTCCCGCCGGAGCCTGGCCTTCTCCGCCGAGCCCGCGCCCTTGTCCACCAGCCCGGCTCGCTGGAGGGTCGCGACGACTTTCATCCGCGCCACCACTTCCTTCACCTTCGCCACCGACATCTGGTGACCCTCGTCGGTGTCGGGCTGCCCGTCGCTGAACATCCCGACGCGCCCACCCATCTCGTACATCCTGCTCGACTCCGCTCGCATGGCACACCTCCGTGCTGTGCGACGATGAATGACCCGGCATCCACCGGCGCGTGCGTGATCGTTCCGTTGTCGTGATCGAAGAGACCGGTGCGGGCCGGGCCGTGCGCCGGTCGGCACCTGCCAGGTGCATTCAGTATGCCAACGATTGAGCGAGAAAAACTCGGGGTCGGGGCGCGCGTGGAGCAGGTGGGCGACGGGGACGAGCCGATGCGCGGCATCGCATGGCCTCCGCGTGGCCGTCCATCGGCGTCGCGTCGCGATCCATTCTCGTCGCGGCCCCGCACATTCGGATCGCGAGGCGATCCATCGACGTCGCAACCTCGCTCATTCGGATCGCGTGGCGTGTCATTCGGATCGCGGGGTGATGCATTGGCATCGCGGGGCGAACCATTGGCATCGCGGCCCCGTCCATCGGCTCGCGGGGCGATTCATTGGGCTCGCGTGGTGCACTATTGGCCTCGCAGGCCGATCCATTGGCCTCGCGGCCCCGTTCATTCGCCTGGCGTGGCGCACTATTGAGCTCGCGGAACGATCCATTGACCTCGCAGCCCAGCTTATTCGACTCGCGCGGAGCGTCATTCGGCTCGCGCGACGATTCTCCTGGCCCCGTCCGCCCACCTGCCGCTCCCGTCCTCCCTCACTTTGAATCCCA
>JBBQDU010000173.1:0-5679 GCA_038320055.1 Gemmatimonadales bacterium
CAGTAGACCATCCATTCCGCCGATTGTCGCGGGGCCCCTCGGGGCCTCGCGTTCACATTGGCTGACGACTAGCGCGCAGGGGTCACACCCGTTCCCATTCCGAACACGGCAGTTAAGCCCTGTAGCGCCGATGGTACTGCCATCGCGAGATGGTGGGAGAGTAGGCCGTCGCCAGCCTTTTCTTGCGCAAGCCCGGAGACTCCTCGAGTCGCCGGGCTTGTTGTGTCAGCCCCGCCCCGGCCCCTCGCTCTCTTGTCAATTGCCGCCCCGGATGCAAGCTTGGCTCCCTGGGTTGAATCGACGCCGTCCCGCGAACGACGGTCCCACCCGGGGACTCCCATGGCCCATGGCACGCATGCTTCGCTCGCGCTGATCCGCATAACCGCAAGCGGCGGCGGGTGCGCCCCCACGGCGAGCCGGCCGAATGACAGGCCCGCGCTGGTCACGGCACTCTCCTGAGAGTGCGAGCTCCGTGACCATCGCGCTTGGCCCGTACCGCGTCGCCACCCTGCTGGGGTTCTCGCTCGTCGCGGCGGCCGCGAAGGTCGGAGCGCAGTCTCTCCTCGACCGCCCGCCCAACGTCTCCGGTGGATGGGTCGTCCGCCCCGGCGTCATCCAGTTCAACTTTCTGCACCGCTTCGTCCGGAGCGATGCGCCCGAGCGCAAGGTCTCGAATTTCCCGACGTTCCTGCTGGGGACGGGTCTGCCCGGCCGGTCCATGATCGGGTTCCACTACGCGACCAACTCCACGCTCGCGCCGCGGTTTCCGAACGAGTGGGAATTCTTCGGCCGCGTGGCGTTGGTGCAGCAGGAGCGCGGTTCCCCCGTCGACGCCGGCCTGCAGGTCGGCTACAACCTTGCGGCCGACGGTCTGGATGGCGAAGCCTCCGTGGCTCGTCGGCTCGGCCCGGTGCGCCTGGTCGGCGCGGTGCGGGCGCTGTCCGATCCCTTCGTCGCGGACCACGCCCAGGTCGCCGTCGCGGCCGGCGCAACGGTGCGGGTCCGCCGGTGGCTCGCCCTGGCCGGGGATGCGGCGTCGCTCACTGAGCGGTCCGCCGAGCGGGATGAAAAGGTGGCGTGGAGCGCGGGGATCCACCTCGCGATCCCGAACACCCCGCACACCCTCTCGCTGCATGTCACCAACACCAACACGGCGACGCTCCAGGGATTGTCGAGGGGCACCGCCCGGAAGCGTTACGGGTTCGAATTTACGATTCCGGTCACGCTCGCCCGCTATTTCGGGCGACGGCCGGCCCCGCCGCCCGCCCCACCGGTGCAAGCCGAGCCCCTCCCGCCGGCGGGGACGCCGCGCCCACCGGGTCCGTCCGCCAAGCCCGGCGCGATCGTTCGGATCTCGATCAGCGGCTTCGCCTTCAATCCCGCACAGGTCGACGTGGCGCCCGGCACGACCGTCGAGTGGACCAACAACGATCAAGTCGAGCACACGGTCACCTCCGCCGATGGCCGCGTCGCTTCTCCCCTGATTCCGAGTGGGGGCACCTGGCGCACGACGATCGGAGGCGCCGGAACCGTCGCGTACTCGTGCACGCCCCATCCCTTCATGAAGGGAACGGTGATCGTGAAGTGAGCGCCATGAACGCCGTGCTGATGCGCCTCGGGCGCCGAGCCCTCCTTCCGCTGGTGGCCGGCGCGTGCTTCTCGGATCGCTCCGAGAGCACCGCGCCCCCCACGGGCGCGGAGTGCACGTTTCCGATCTCCGGCGGGATCATCGGCACCACCCAGGCCCTCGTGGCGATTCAGGGGTTCGCCTTTCAGCCGGTCGAGATCCGCGTGCGCCAGGGCAGCAGAGTGACCTGGCTCAATTGCGAGCCCGCCGGCACGCCCGCCCACACGTCCACCTCCGATAATGGCGTCTGGAGCTCGCCCACCCTCGAGCCCGGCGCCCAGTTCTCCCGGGTGTTCGACCAGGTCGGTCGCTTCGCGTTTCACTGCGAGCCCCACCCGTTCATGACGGCCACGGTGGTGGTGGAATAGGGGTTCCGCTCGCTGGCCTTCCCGGCGCCGAGGTACCTTTGGGCCATGCCTCGCTCCGGTCACATCGCCCTCGCGGGCGAACCGAACGTCGGAAAGTCTTCGCTGCTCAATGCCATCGTCGGGCAGCACCTGGCCATCGTGAGTCCCCGAGCGCAGGCCACGCGCCTCCCCGTGATCGGGCTGCGGACGGAGGCGGACACGCAATACGTCTTCCACGACCTCCCAGGTCTGCTGGAGCCGTCGTACCTGATGCAGGTCCGCATGCGGGAGCTCGCGCTCGAGGCGCTGGGCCGGATGGATGTGGTGCTCCATCTACATCCCGCGGCCGAGGCGCCGGCCCCGCCGTTTGCGAGCATCGCCCGTCTCGATCACCCCCTTCGCGCCCCCGTCCTGACCGTGTACACCAAAGGCGATCTAGTGCCCCCGGACCGTCGCGCCGAACTTGCGGGTTCCGCGTTCGTGGTGTCGTCGACACGCGCGGACGGGCTCGACCGGTTGCTCGAGGCCGTGCGGGAGCGCCTTCCCTCGGCGGAATTCGGCTTCGATCCCGAGGAGATCGGCACGCAGCCCGTGCGGTTCTTCGTCGTGGAGTATCTGCGCGAAGCGGCGTTCGAGCTGCTCGAGGATGAGCTGCCGTACAGCTTCACCGCCGAGGTCGAGGAGTTTCGCGAAGCGGAACGGCCCGTATACATTCGGGTGACGTTGTTCGTGGAGCGAGAGTCGCAGAAAGGGATCGTGATCGGCGCCGCCGGCCGCACGATCAAGGCGATCGGTGCCCACGCCCGTCGCCGCGTCGAGGAGCTGATCGGCGCACCCGTCTATCTCGATTGCTGGGTCAAGGTGCTGCCGCGGTGGCGCAAGAGCGCGGCCGCCCTGGCCCGGTTCGGCTTCCCTGAGTCGGAGACTTCATGACACTGGCCCCCGAACTCCTGCAGATCCTGGTGTGTCCCAAGTGCAAGGGCGACCTCGAGTACCGGCAATCCCCGGAGTCGCTTGCCTGCCATGCCTGCCGCCTGATCTATCCGGTCGAGGACGGCATCCCCATCATGCTGATCGACGAAGCGAAACCGTTCTGAGCCCGGACCGGCCGGCGCCTGCTGTAAACCCGCACACCCTGAGCGCCGAGGTGCAGCGCGCCCTCGAGGCCGCGCGGGCGGAGGCCGTGCGCCTGGGGCACGATGCCATCGGGGCGGAGCACATTGTCCTGGCCGTGCTGGGATCGGAAAGCGGGGAGCTGGCGGTGCTGTCGCGGCTGGGGCTCGACCCCGACCGCGTCCGGTCCCGGCTGGAGGCCGGCGGCCGACGAGGCAGGACGCGCGATGGTGCGGAGGAGCTGGCGTATACGACCCACGCCAAGCGCCTGCTCGAAATGGCCTCCAAGAGCGCGCGCGAAGCCGGCAGTGAGTTCACCCCCCGGCATCTGTTGCTGGCGGCCCTGCTCGAACCGCGCGGCACGATGGGCAAGCTGCTGGCAGAAGCCGGGACCGGACCGGAGCGGGTCCGGTCCGAGGTGGATCCCGCGCGGGAACGCCCGGCGCGGGCCCGGCGCTCCCCCGGGGGAAGTTCCGAAGAGCGGTCGGCGGCACCTGGAAAAGCCGAACCTCGGCGCGGCATCCCGTGGCGCGTCCTGCTGCTCCTCGCGGTCCCGGTCAGCATGGTGTTGGGGTACCTGATGCACGCGCCGGCGGTCTGGGTCTTCTTGACCGCCTGCCTGGGCGTGCTGCCGCTGGCGGGATTCATGGGCGAGGCCACCGAGCACCTGGCCCACCGGACGGGGCCGACCATCGGCGGCCTTCTCAACGCCACCTTCGGAAACGCGGCCGAGCTGATCATCGCCATCGTCGCGCTCCGGGCGGGCCTGGTCGAGCTCGTCAAGGCATCGATCACCGGGAGCATCCTCGGCAACCTGCTGCTGATCCTCGGGCTGGCGCTGATCGCCGGCGGCACCAAGCGTTCGGAGCTCAAGTTCAACCGGACCAGCGCCGGGATGAGCGCGGGCATGCTCGCGCTGTCGGTGGTGGCACTGGTGTTTCCGGCGCTCTTTCACAGCGTGCACCCGGAAGCCGCGGCACGGCTGTCCGAGCTGCACATGTCGGAAGCGGTGGCCGTGATCCTGATCGTGACCTACGGCTTCTCCCTGTTGTTCACGCTTCGCACGCACCGGGGCCTGTTCGGCGGTGAGGCCCATCCCATGGAGGGTCCCGTGTGGAGTCCGGGAAAGGCCATGCTGGTGCTGGGCCTCGCGACGGTCGGCGTGGCGGTGGAATCGGAGCTGCTGGTGCACGCCGCCACGGAGGCCACCGAAGCGCTCGGGCTCTCGACGGTCTTCCTGGGGCTGATCGTGATCCCCATCATCGGAAACGCGGCCGAGCACGCGGCGGCTGTCATGCTGTCCCGGAAGGGGCAGATCGATCTCGGGCTGCAGATCGCCCTCGGCTCGAGCACCCAGATCGCCTTGCTGGTGGCGCCGCTGCTGGTGTTCGCGGGGGTCCTGCTGGGCCAGGACATGAACCTGGTGTTCCGACCGTTCGAAGTCGTGGCCCTGGGTCTGGCCACTATCGTCACGGCCATCATCACGCTGGACGGCGAATCCCACTGGTTCGAGGGCGTCCAATTGCTGGCCGTATACGCGATGGTGGCGGTAGGGGCGTTCTTCCTGAATTGACTTGGCGGAAAAGGCAGTCCAAGTTAGCTTCGGATAAACCCTTACGAGAGGCAATGGGTGCGGACTCGCCCGACGATTCTCTTCTTTTCGCCGGCGGTTGGCCCGGTGCCCGCGCTTGTGCAGGAGTGGGCCTCGGCCAACGAGTTCCCGCTGCTGGTTTTCAACCAGGCCGCGGAGGTCGAGGCGATCGTCCTGCGCGGTCACCCGTGCCTGCTGTTCGTGGATGGCGATGGCGAGCCCGCGGTCGGGGTCGGCCTGGTGCGCGAGCTCAAGCTCGACGCCTTTACCGCCATTGTGCCGGTGACCGTGCTGGCGGCGAACCACCACCCGGAGCAGGTGCAGGCATGGTTCGGGGCGGGGGCCGACGAGGTCATCAGCGGGATCTTCTCGACCGCCGAGCAGCGCGCCCGGCTCGACGCGATGCTGGTCCGCACGGAGCGGGACGTCTCGGTGCACCCGTCGACTCGACTGCCGGGCACGACCGAGATCGAGCGCGAGATCCGGCGCCGGCTCGAGTCGGGCCAGGATTTCGCGGTTTGCTACGCCGACCTCGATCACTTCAAGGAATTCAACGACCGCTACAGCTACTACGACGGTGACCGCGTCATCTATCTGCTGTCGCGCATCCTGCACGACGTGGTCAAGGGGCTGCTGGGTCAGCGTGGGTTCGTCGGGCACATCGGGGGCGACGACTTTATCTTCATCGTCCCCGCGGAGGAGATCAATCCGGTCTGCAGCGAGATCCTGGACGTGTTCGACACCCTGATCCCGCTGCAGTACAACGATCAGGACCGGAGGGCGGGCTACTTCTTCGGCAAGGACCGGCGGGGGCAGCTCCACCGGGTGCCACTCATGACGCTCTCCATCGGCATCGTTACGAACCGGCACCGCCGGTTTGCGCATCCGGCCCAAGTGAGCGAGCTTGCCACCGAAATGAAGAGCTACGCCAAGACCTTGCCCGGCTCGGTCTTTGTGGTGGATCGCCGGCAGGCCACCAACGGCGAGGAACGGTCGGGGGC
>JBBQDU010000174.1:0-5621 GCA_038320055.1 Gemmatimonadales bacterium
GCCGGCGTGACGAGGTTGACCCGGGCATCGGTGCATTGCGCCGAGAGGATCGTCGCCGCGAGAAGCTCGAAGGCGTCCCCGTGGACGAGCGCGCAGCGGGCATCCGGGTACGCTGCCCGGAGTCTCGCCAGACTCTGGGGCGCGCGCGCGGGCGCATCGCGCGTGCGCCGGGCCCGGACGCCGCCGCGCGGTCTCAGGGCGGCCACCGAGCGCCGGGCCATCAGGCGCCTCGCCGACGGGCGCCGTGCGCCAGGAACCCGTCGAGCGGCAGGGCGTTCAGCACGTCCGCCGGGCCCAGCCATCCCTTGCGCGCGATGCTCACGCCGTATTCGACGTTGGCGATTCCCGCGACGTTGTGCGCATCGGCGCCGATCGAGATCGCGGCGCCGCGCTCTCGCGCCTGTCGG
Source organism: Gemmatimonadales bacterium (assembly GCA_038320055.1). GTDB lineage: Bacteria > Gemmatimonadota > Gemmatimonadetes > Gemmatimonadales > GWC2-71-9 > CAVVWJ01. The sequence goes on from JBBQDU010000174.1 coordinate 408, forward strand.
ACGGCCCGCCAGTCGAGATCGAGCCGGTGCGGATCGGCGTTGATCTCCAGCGCCACGCCGGTCGCCGCCGCCTTCTCGATCACCGCCGGCAGGTCGAGTCCGTACGGATCCCGCGAGAGCAGCAGCCGACCCGTCGGATGGCCGATGATCGTCAGGTACGGATTGTCCATCGCCGCGAGCATCCGCGCCGTCATGTCCCGCTCGCCCATGTTGAAGCGGCTGTGCACCGAGGCGATGACGAAATCGAGCTGGGCGAGCACCGCATCGTCGAAGTCGATCCGGCCGTCCTGGAGGATGTCGGCCTCGACCCCCTTGAGGACGCGGATTCCTTCGAGCCGGCCGTTCACCTCGTCGATCTCGTCGGCCTGACGTTTGAGGTCATCCGCCTTCAGTCCGCCGGCATAGGCGGCGGCCTGGCTGTGGTCGGTGATCCCGATGTACGTGTACCCCGCGGCGCGGCACGCGAGGGCCAGCTCCTCGGCCGAGTTCGAGCCGTCGGAGTAGCGGGTGTGGCAGTGGAGGAACCCCTGGAGATCGCCGCGTTCCAGCAGCTTGGGGAGGGCGTGCCTGGCCGCGGCCTCGATCTCGTCCTGGCCCTCGCGCAGCTCGGGGGGAATGCAGTCGAGACCCAGGGTGGAGTAGAACGTCGCCTCGTCGGGTGTGGGCACGAACGTGCTGCCGCGCCAGAGCGCCGCGCCGGTGAGCGCCAGGTCGCGCGAGGCGGCGTGCGCCGCGAGCTGGCGGAGGTGCGCCTCGCTCCCGGTCGCCTGCGCCAGCACCGCACCCGTGTTCACCGGGGTCGTCACCACGATCTGCGCACTGGCGCCGCCGGCGAACCGGAGGGTGAGCCGGCGGTCGTCCTGTCCCGCGAACTCGTGGACGCCCGGAAGCTGGCTCAGCCGCTTGAACAGCTCGCCCGGCGCCACGTCGGCGACGATCACCAGCACCAGATCCCGGACGACCTCGGCGCGCCGCCGAACGTCGCCGGCGACGTAGGCACGCAGCACCCCGGGCAGCCGCTCGAGCGCGGCCCTGAGTCCTTCGGCTTCGTCCGTCGCGTGATGGAGCAGGCGATACGCGCTCGCCTGTCGCAGGAAGGCGATTCCCTTGAGGATGTTCTCCGAGGTCTTGGGCCCGAACCGCGCCAGCCGGGCGAGGCGGCCGTCGAGTGCCGCCGCCTCGAGCTCCGGCAGCGAGTCGATGTCGAGCACCTCGTGGATCTGCCGAATCTTGGCGACCCCGAGCCCCGAGATGGCCAGCATCTCGACCAGGCCGGGTGGAATCTGCTCCCGGAGTTCTTCCAGCAGGCTCGCGCGACCGGTCGCCACGATCTCCGCCACGATCTGCAGGGTCGCGGGGCCCACGCCCTTGGTCGCGGCAAGGCTCCCGTCCTCCATCCCGTCTCTCAGGTCGGCGGGGAAGCTACCGACCGCGCGCGCGGCGCTCCGAAAGGCGCGGATGCGAAACGGGTTCTCGTTCTTGAGTTCGAGAAACGCGGCGACCTGCTCGAGCACCTGCGCGACCGCCTTCTTGTCCATGAAGCTGCGGACGGCGTCGGTCATCGGGGCTCGGCGGAGAGCTCGTTCGCGAGCGCGCGCGTCCGCCAGCCGATCTCCAGTAGCTCCTCGGCGCCGACGAGCGAGTAGAGGCCGGCCGCCTGGCCGCCCGCGAGGACGGGGGAGAAGAGCGGGGTGCCGTCGGGTCGCTCGAGGCCTCGCGGACGCGACCCCGCCGTTTCCACCGCGCTGAAGCCGTCCCGATCGGGCCGCAGGCCGAAGATGCCGAGCACGCGAAGCTCGTCTCCCGATGCGTGAACGAAGCAGCCGTCCATCGGCTCCGCGGTCCGCTCGTCGATCACGCAGGCCCAGACCTGCCGGTCGAGCAACTGGGCGTAGTAGGCGCGCGGCGGTGCGTTGAGCTCGGGGGAGGGCGGGGGCGGGGCGTCGAGCATTGCGGCGACCCGCTCGGCGGGCATCGGCAGCATGAGCGTCCCGGCGTCCCAGAGGAGGTAGCCGTGGTGGACGAGGGCGACGAGCTGATCCATCCCCTCGCCGATGCCGTCCTCCGGCCGGAGATCGTGCAGCAGTGCGATCACCTCAGGCACCAGAAGGAACACATCCCGGTCCACAGGGTCGTGCCCGCCGCGCTCCAGGGCGGTCCGGATCGTGGGGAAGACGGTCTCGGCCGTGCGGGTAAACACCAGGTCGGACGGGGTGGGACGGGCCATGCCGGAAGATAGCGGGATCAGGGGGGCCGGCCTGTTTGACCGGCCGGGATGGAGGGGACGAAATGCCCCACCAGTGTCCTAAACTGCTCCACAGCTTCCACGTACGGTACGTGGCCGCAGCGGCTCAAGGGGTGGAACGCCGCTCCGAGGAGCTCCGAGGCCGTCCGAGCGGCGCCGATGGGGATCGGATCGTTCTCGCCCTGGAGGATGAGCGAGGGCACCGTGCCGAGCGCCGGCAGTCGAGGTCTAAGGTCGTAGTCGCCGAGGCTCCGCCAGACCTCCTGCTGCGTCCGCCCGGTCACGCGGAAGGGGGTGAGCTCCGCTGCGCGGGCGGGGTCGAAGAAGTACGGCGCCACCGAGAGCTCGAAGATCCGTTGCTGGAACGCCGCCGGGTCGCGCTCGCGGAGACCGCTCTCGCGCAGCCGGCGGCGCTCCTCCTGCAGGGCCGGGTCGAGGTTGCGCCGCGCGAAGGCGCGCTCGAACTCCTCCCGCGCGCCGCGCCAGGTGGGCGCGGGCGAGACGAGCGCGAGCCGCGCCACGCGCGCGGGATGCTCCAGCGCGTAGAGGAGGGCGAGCAGGCCCCCCCAGGAATAGCCGATGAGCGTCAACTGGTCCAGCTGCCAGTGCGCTCGCAGGCCCTCGAGATCGCCGACCTGCTCGGTCCAGCCGACGGGGACTTCGCGCGACACCGGCGAGCGTCCCCCGCCGCGCTGGTCGTAGTACAGCAGCTCACGTCCGTCGGCCAGGGCGTCGAACCCGGGAAGCAGGTAGCCGTGATCCGCCCCGGGGCCGCCGTGGAGCACCACCGCCGGCGGTCCCGCGCCGATCCGCCGCGTGAACAGCTCCACGCCGCGGATCGTCACCATCGCCTCGCGCGCCGCGCGCGCCTCAGGCATATGCCGCCAGCGCCAATTCGATCGTGTTCGTCTGGATCCTTACCACGTCCTCGAGATCGCGGGCGTAGCCGCCGGCCATCGTGACCACGACCGGGAGGCCCCGCCGGCGGAACGCCTCGAATGCCCGCCGGTCCCGGGCGCCGAGCCCGCCGACGCTCAGGCCCAGGCGGCCGAACCGGTCGTGCACGAACGGATCGGCGCCGCCGAGATAGAAGACGATATCGGGGCGCGCGAGGTCGAGCACCGGACCCAGATGGGCATCGAGCGCCGCCAGGTAGGTCGCGTCGGCACAGCCGTCGTCGAGCTCCACATCCAGCGCGCTCCGCTCCTTCCGGAACGGGTAGTTGCGCGCACCGTGCATGGAGAACGTGAAGACGTCGGGATCGTCCGCGAAGATGCGGGCCGTGCCGTTGCCCTGATGCACGTCCAGATCCACGACGGCCGCCCGCGTGATGCGGCCGGCGTGCTGCAGCACCCGGATCGCGATCGCGACATCGTTGAAGACGCAGAAGCCCTCCCCGTGACCGGGAAAGGCGTGGTGGGTGCCGCCCGCGAGGTTGATCCCGAGCCCGCAGGCGAGCGCGTCGTGGGCTGCTTCGACCGTGCCCTGGACCGTGTGCAGGGACCGCTCGCGGAGCTGGCCGCTCCACGGAAAGCCGAGTCGCCGCACCTCCGGGGCGGTCAGGCCACCGTCCACCACCGCGTCGATGTACCGCGGCGTGTGGACCAGGCCGAGCGTCCAGCGCTCGGCACGATCGGGCTCCTCGATGCCGCCGGCGGTGAGCAGGCCGCGCGCGACGATCTCGTCGCGGATCCTCGCGTATTTGGCGATGGGGAAGCGGTGGCCGTCCGGCAGCGCGATGGTGAACCGGGCGGACGACCACGCGCGCATGGTTAGAGCAGCACGGCCAGTGCGTCCGCCACCTTCCGGACGGTCGCTTCCTCGTCCGGTGTGAACGGGTCGGGGACGTCGCTGTCGACGTCGATCTGCCCCAGGATCGTGGTGCCGCGCCGGATCAGGACCACCAGCTCGGAGCGCGTCCACGCGTTACAGGCGATGTAGTTCTCCACGGCCCGCACGTCGGGCACGTTCTGGTCCCGGCCCGTGGCCACGGCGGTGCCGCAGACGCCGTGGCCGACCGCGATGCGCGTGTGGTCGGTTTCCCGGCCGGCGTGGGCCTCGAGCACCAGGTGCTCGCCGTCGAGCATGTAGAGATACACCGACGTGTAGGGCGGCCCGGCCGCCCGGATGCGCTCGGCGGCAAGCGCGAGCAGCTCCGCCCGCCCCGCCTCCCGGGCGAACGCACCACGCAGCGCGGCAATGACGCGGTCGGCGTCGAGCACGGGCATCGCTCAGCCGCCGCGCTGGCCGAGCGTCGCGCGGACCGTCGTGGTCGCATCCCCGCGACGGACGACGATCTCCACGGTGTCGCCCGGTCGGTGACTTCGCAGCGCGTCGGTCATCGCCTGCAGGTCGGGGACCGTCATATCGCCGATCCTGGTGATGACGTCGTCGCCGCGCAGGCCCGCCTGCTCCGCGGGGCTGCCGGCCCGCACGCCCAGCAGCCGGACGCCGCCGGGACTGTCGGTCATGTCGGGCACGGTGCCGAGGTAGGCGCCGTAGCCTGGGCTGACGACCGCTCCCAGGGTCTCGCGACGGGGCGCGCTGGTCACCGGCGTCAGCGGCCCCGGACGGTTGCCGAGCGCGGTGATTACGCCGGTGACGAAGCTCGCCACCTGCTCCATGCCCTCGACGTTGATCTTTTGCCAGTCGTCAGTCGTGCGGTGGTAGTCCTCGTGGAGATCGGTGAAGAAATGGAGCACCGGCTTGCCGGCGGCGTAGAAGGACGACTGGTCGCTGGGGCCGTAGCCATCGCCCTGCGCCTTGAGATCGAACCCCGCGTGCCAGTTGAGGGAGTCGAGCAGCGCGGGGAACTCCGCGGCCGTCTTCGCGCCGTAGACGATCAGCCGCTTCTGCCGGAGGCGGCCGACCATGTCGAGGTTGATCATTGCCACCGTGGCGGACAGGGGATAGATCGGCTGCTTCACGTAGTGCGCCGAGCCGAGCAGGCCCAACTCCTCCCCGCTGAA
>JBBQDU010000175.1:0-5503 GCA_038320055.1 Gemmatimonadales bacterium
CGGGCGGAGGCGAACGGCCGCCCGCTCCCCGCTGGGGCCGCCCGGAACGGCCACATCCTCGTACCCGCGCGTCTGCTCCGCCCGGGCGAGAACGTGCTCGACCTCGCCTTTGTCGCCGCCATCGCGCCGAGCGGTGCGAGCATCATCCGGAACCACGACCCGAGCGACGGCAGCGACTACCTCTACACGCTGCTCGTCCCCGCCGACGCCAGCCAGCTCTTTCCCTGCTTCGACCAGCCCGACCTCAAGGCCCGTGTCCGCCTGGCGCTCACGACGCCGGCCACCTGGTCGGTGGTCGCCAACGGACCGGTGGCGTCCGCCGACACCCTCGCCGCGGGCGCCCGCGTGGTCACCAGATTCGCCGAGACCCGGCCCATCAGCACCTATCTCATCGCGTTTGCCGCCGGACCGTGGCACCGGGAGACCACCACCCGCGACGGCCGTACCATCACCGCCTACGTCCGCCGCTCGCGCGCCGCCGAGGCCGATCTCGACACGCTGCTTGCGCTCAACCGGCGGGCGCTCGACTGGATGGAGCGCTACTTCGGGCGGCCCTACCCATTCGAGAAATTCGATTTCGTGCTCGCGCCGGCGTTTCCGTTCGGCGGCATGGAGCACCCGGGTGCGGTGTTCTACAGCGAGGACGGCTTCGTCTTCCGCGAGCGGCCTACCCTGCCCCGCCGGCTCGGCCGCTACTCGACCATCCTGCACGAGGCGGCCCATCAGTGGTTCGGCGATCTCGTCACCATGCGCTGGTTCGACGATCTCTGGCTCAAGGAGGGCTTCGCTACCTTCATGGCGTCGAAGGCGCTGGGCGACCTCGAGCCGGCGGCCGACGCCTGGAAGACCTTCTATCTCGGCAACAAGCCCTCGGCCTACGCGGTGGACCAGACCGCCGGGACGCGGCCGCTCTGGCAGGCGCTCGACAACCTCGATCAGGCCAAGAGCAACTACGGCGCGATCGTCTACAACAAGGCCCCGTCGGTCCTGAAGCAGCTCGAGTACCAGGTGGGCGACACCGCATTTCAGGCCGGCGTCCGCCGCTTCCTCCAGGTGCACGCCTACGCCAACGCCACCTGGCGGGACCTGCTCGGCGCCATCGGCCGCGCCGCGGGGCGGCCGCTGGATGAGTTCGGGCGGGAGTTCATGCTGCGCGAAGGGATGCCGGTGGTGGAGCAGCGGGTGGCGGTGCGCGATGGACGGATCGCGCGGCTGGCGCTCACGCAGCGGCCGGCAGACGGACCCTCCCCTCCGCCCATCTGGACCGAACGCACCGAGGTGCTCCTCGCCTGGCGCGATCGGCCGCCGGTGCGGATCCCGGTCACGCTCCGGAAGCCCGTCACCGAGGTGCCCGAGGCCGCCGGCCTGCCCGCACCCGAGTTCATCTTCGCCAACGCCCGGGACTACGGCTACTTCCTCCTGCTGCTCGACTCCGCGAGCGTCCGTGCGCTCGAGGGCGGAGCGCTCGCCCGTACCGGTGATGCGTTCCTCCGCGCCATGCTGTGGGGCGCGCTCTGGGATCAGGTGCGCACGTACCGGATGGCGCCCGAGCGATTCGTGCGTCTCGCGCTCCGCGACCTTCCCCGTGAGCCCGACGAGCAGATCGTACCGGTGACGCTGGCCCGGCTCGATCGGGCCGTCCGGGCGTACCTGCTTCCTGACGCCCGGGCGCGGGTACAGAGCGACGTCGAGCGCATGCTCTGGGAGGCCGCGGGGGACACGGCGCGTTCCTACGGCGTGCGGAAGGCGTACGCGGACGCGTTCATCGGGCTTGCGATGTCACCTGCCGGGCTGGCGCGACTCGGTGAGCTCCTCTCGGCGGACTCGCTGGCCGGCGAGCCGCTCCGCGATCCGACCCGTTGGGACGTGGTCGCGCGCCTCCTCGAGGTGCAGGCTCCAGGGGCCGAGGCAGGGTTCACGGCCCAGGAGCGGCGGGACACGTCGGCGGACGGGCGCCGTCGCGCATTCATCACAGGGGCCGGACGAGCGGACTCGGCGACGAAGCGGTCGTACTTCGAGCGCTACTTCGCGGACACGTCCCTCAACGAGGAGTGGGCCGCCGGAAGCCTCGGCCAGTTCGACGCCATCGAGCACGAGGCGCTCACCCTGCGGTATCTGCGGCCGGCGCTCGATTCGCTGCCGTTCATCCAGGCCAACCGGCGAATCTTCTTTCTGGAGTCCTGGCTGGCGGCGTTCCTGCGGGGGCAGACCGGCGACGCTGCGCTGGGTGTCGTGCGATCCTACCTGGATGCGCACCCGCATCTGGCGCCCGATCTGCGCCGGAAGGTGCGGCAGCACATGGACGAGCTGGAGCGGACGGTGAGGATTCGCGCCTTCGCGGGAGGCTTGCGAGGCTCGTAGCAAACAGCGCATTGTACGAGCATGGCGACACTCTCATGAACCGGCAAAGCGGCGGGCACGAGCGGCCGCGCGAAGCGCGCCTTCGCCCGGAAGCCGCCCATCTCTATCCCGGCGTCACCCCGGACGACTGGCTCCAGGCCGCCCGCATGGTGGACATCGTCTGGGCGCTGCGCCTCCGCCGCGGGGAGGGCGCGGTGCACCTCGGCGAACGCATTCTCCTGCCAGATCACTTCGAGTTTCGAAACGCGGGCGGCGTCGAGCCCAGCTCCGGGAGCCGCCGCGCGACCGACGAGTAGCGCGGGCGGGGCGCCACCCGCCCTACATCGCCGCCACCTTCGTCTCGTAGACCGACGCCAGCCGGCGGGTCTGATCCAAGTGCTTCTCGACCAGCCGCGTGAACTCGGCCCCGGTTGCCTTCCCGATGGCCGCTGAGCCGGCCACCACCGAATCGGCCAGCGCCTCGTAGGCGGCATCGCTGTGCATGCCCGAGCCCGCCATGTCCGCGCGCATGGCGTCCACCACGGCCCTCACCTCAGCCTGGTGCTCGGACATGGTGCTCTTCAGCATGGCCGGCTGGGCGGCCACCGAATCCAGGTGCGCGCGAAACGCCGGCAGCATCGGCATGGCCGAGAGGTGGCCTGCCGGGCCGGCGGGCACAGTCATGGTCGAGGAACCGGACTGGGTGTCGGGCGCGCGTGCCTCCCGGCCGCCGCAGGCAAGGAGCACGAGAAGAAGCAGAGCACCGCTCGTCCGCTGAAAGGGCATCGGTCGTTCCTCGTGAGATGATGGGACGCGAAGCGCAATAGTGGGGATGATATCCCCGACCGGGGCCGCGGCGCACGAGCAAGGCGGCCGGATGTCGTTCCGCTTGACCCTCTCGCGCCACCGACATACATCTCGCCGCAGCCCTCGTCGAGGGCGCTCTGCCGAGCCGGGGCGGCAGCGCCCTACCCGACCCCCGGTCGTCGTCGCATTACGTCTCCAATCCGGACGCAACCGCGGCCCTTCCCCAGCCAGGACGTGCGGGTGGGGCGGGCGGTTCTCCAACAACGCCAACGCGCTCAACCTGGCCGACTCGCACGGTCTCACGGAGGGAAACCCGCGGCTGGACGAATCACTCCGCGGGGGCGGCACCGCGGGACCGGGTCATTCGGCGCGCCTCCCAGTCCCGCGGTCGAACCAGTGCAGGCGCTCCTTCATCCATCGCAGCCCCACCACCGAGTCCGCCGGCACGACGGCGTCCGGGGGCGTGACGACGCGCACCTCGTCGCCCTCGCCGTCGGCGCCGAGCCGCAGATGCACCAGCAGCTCGCTGCCGCGCGGCTCGACGACGTCCACCCGCGCATCCAGGTCGCCCGCGCCTTGGGCGACGACGGCGATGTCGTGAGGCCGGACGCCGAGCAGCGCGCTGTCCGCTCCGCCCGCGAGGACGCCCGGCAGGAAGTTCATCGCCGGCGACCCGACGAACCCCGCCACGAACACCGACGCCGGCCGCCGGTACACCTCCATCGGCGGCGCCACCTGCTCCACGATGCCGTCGCGCATCACCGCCACGCGGCTCCCGAGGGTCAGCGCCTCCTCCTGATCGTGGGTGACGTAGACGATCGTCGCCCGGAGCCGCCGGTGCAGCCGCGCCAGCTCCGCGCGGGTCTCGACCCGGAGCTTGGCGTCGAGATTGGAGAGCGGCTCGTCGAACAGGAAGACCAGCGGATCGCGTACCATGGCGCGGCCCAAGGCCACCCGCTGGCGCTGCCCGCCCGAGAGCTGGCTCGGCTTCCGCTCGAGCACCTGATCGAGTCCGAGCGCCGCCGCCGCCCGGCCCACCCGCTCGGCGATCGCGTCCGGCGCGGCACCCCGCATGCGAAGGCCGAAGGCGAGGTTGCCCCGCACCGTCATGTGGGGGTAGAGCGCGTAGCTCTGGAAGACCATGGCGATGTCGCGCTCCTGTGGCGGCAGCGCGGTCACGTCGCGGTCGCCGATCAGCACCTGCCCGGCGGTGGGCGTCTCCAGGCCCGCGATCATCCGGAGCGCCGTACTCTTCCCGCATCCCGACGGTCCCACCAGCACCATCAGCTCGCCATCGGCGATCTCCAGCTCCAGGTTCCGCGCGGCGACGTGTCCGTTGGGATAAACCTTCTCGACGCCCGCGAGTCGGACCGAGGCCATGGCTACCCCTTCACCGCGCCGGCGGTGAGACCCTGCACGATGCGGCGCTGGAACGCGAGTACGAGCAGCGCGACCGGCGCCGTGGCGACGATCGCGGCGGCGAGGATCTGCCCCCACGGCACCTGGTACTGCCCGCGGAACAGCGCGATGGCCACCGGCACCGTCTGCCGCTCGGGCCCAATGGTGAACGAGAGGGCGAACAGGAACTCGTTCCAGCTGTACACGAAGGTCAGGATCGCAGTGGTCGCGAGGCCCGGCAGAGCCAGCGGCAGGATGACCTCCCACAGGGCGCGGAGCCGGCTCGCACCGTCCACCATCGCCGCCTCCTCCAGCTCGGCGGGAAGCTGGCGAAAGAACCCGACCAGCAGCCAGACCGTGAGCGGCATGGCGAACGTGAGATACGGCAGGATCAGACCGGGGTAGGTGTTGATGAGGTGCAGGCGCCGGAGCAGCAGGTACAGCGGCGACACCACCGAGATCTGGGGAAACACGCTCACGGCGAGGATGAGGCCGAGCAGCGGCGCCTTGCCGCGGAAGCGGAGCCGCGCGAGGGCGTAGGCGCAGAGTCCGCCGACGGTCACGCAGAACGCGGTGGTCGATCCCGCGACGATCAACGAGTTCCGAACGGGCACCCAGAAGTCGCGCTCGGCGAACAGAGCGCGGTAGTGATCGAGCACCAGGCCCGAGGGCACCAGCGAGGGCGCCTGGAACAGCCGCGCCTCAGGGGTGAGCGACGAGACGACGGCCCAGTAGAACGGGAAGGCCGTGGCCGCGATCAGCGCGCCGATGGCCAGCGCCCCCCACCGGTCGCGCGCCGTCACGGCCGGGTCTCCGTGAGGCCGGCGCCGAGGAGCTTGATGTACCCCAGCGCCAGGGCGAAGGTGACGGCGAAGACGATGACCGAGAGCGCGGAGCCGTACCCGAACCGGAGATTCTGGAGCAGCACGTTGAAGGTGTACAGCGCGATCGGCTCCGT
>JBBQDU010000176.1:0-5478 GCA_038320055.1 Gemmatimonadales bacterium
CGCTGCCCGACCGGACGGACCCGGACTTCGACCGTCAGGCCGCGCGGGCGCTGCTGCGTGGCGCCGACCTGGGCGACACCGCCGGCGCCGAAGCCGCTACCGGCTACTTCTGGGGCGACCCGGCGCTCTTCACCCAGGTCGAGCGCATCCTCGCCGAGGCGCGCGACGACCGCGACGACCGACTGGAGCAGCTGGCCGAGCGCTTCCTCCGCGGCGCGACCCGGCGGTCGTAGGCCCGCGCCCCGTCGGCGTCGCCGCGTGGGCGTCGCCGAGTCAGCGTCGCCGCAGCAGGTCGCTTCGCCGGTAGGGAAACACGTCCACGACCTCACCCGCTCGCAGCCGCGCCTGCACCCCCTGCCAGAACCCGTAGTCGAGCAGCTCTCCGTGCGCGTCGAGAAAGGCTTCCCGCGCCGCGCCCGCCGGCACGAGGAAGGCACCGAACTCCTCGGGGAACACGTCGTGCTCCCCCACGAAGAACCACGGCTCGGCCGAGTATTCCTCTTCGATCGAGGTCGGCTGGGGGATGCGGCGGAAGTGGCACTCCGACAGGAGGCACAGCTCGTCGTAGTCGTAGCAGATCACCCGGCCGTTCCGGGTGATCCCGAAGTTCTTGAGCAGCATGTCGCCGGTGAAGATGTCGGCCGCGGCCAGATCCTTGATGGCGGTGCCGTACTCCAGGACGGCCTCCCGCGCCGCCGGGGGCTCGGCCTCCTGAAGGTAGATGTTGAGGGGGATGAGCCGGCGCTCGGTGTAGACGTGCCGGACGATGACCCGGTCCCCTTCGACACGGACGGTCGTGGACGCGACGTCGAGCAGATACGCCAGCAGATCGTCGGGAAAGCAGCGGCGGGGGAACTCGAGATGCTCGAACTCCTGCGCGTCCGCCAGCCGTCCCACCCGATCCCGGACGAAGACGAAATGGTACTTGTCCATGACCGCCTGGCGCGTGGTGTTCTTGGGGGCGCCGAAGCTGTCCTTGATGATCTTGAACACCAGATTGAAGGCGGGCAGGATGAAGACCGCCATCACCATCCCCTCGTCTCCCTCGGCGAAGGCGAAGCGGGCGTCCCGATCCTCCAGGTAGGCCATGAGATTGCGGAACAGCTCGGTCTTGCCGTGCTTGTTGTAGCCGATCGCGTTGTAGAGCTCGTCGATCCGCTTGAACGGCATGATGGAGTGGAGAAACTCGACCAGCTCGCGCGGCTGCGGCACTTCCACCCGGAAGTACATCCAGCTGAAGCCGAAAACGATGCTGGCCTCGTTCTGGTCCAGCAGCACCGCGTCGACGACGATGCCGCGCTCGGCGCGGAGGAGCGGCAGCACGAGCGGGAGGGTGTTCCCGCCGCGCCGGATGCGCCCGATGACGTAGGCCCCCTTGTTCCGGTAGAACACGGAACGCACCACGTCGATCGCGATGGGACCGCGCTCGGGAAGGCCGGCGAGCGTCTCGCCGATCAGGCGCGCCACGATGTCCGCGTTGCGATCGGGGTCCGCGTACGGCACCGACCAGGGGATGCGGTCCAGGATGCGGCGGACGACCTCCGCGTCGACGGCCGCGACCTCGTCGGTGTCGTAGAGCGGCTCCGTGCCGGGCGCCGTCGGGGCGGGGGACGGATCGAGGTACTCGATCGCGGCATCCACGCCCACGGTGCTGAACACCCGGCGCGTCACCGAGTTGAAGAAGGTCTGCGCCAGCTCCGCGTCGGGCCGGTGGCGGCTGCCGACGGCGTGGCGGCCCCGCATGGCCGCCCAGAGCGTGCGCTCCATGACCGCGTCCTCCAGGATGTCGCGCACGTCGGCGACGGCCGCGTCGAGGTGGATGCGGTAGAGTGCCAGCCGCTCGGTGGCATCGGCCTGCGCGCCCACCCAGTCACGGCGCTCGAACCGGTCGCGGGCCCGACGGGTGATCTCCTCGAAGCCCCCGTGGTAGCGGTCGTAGGCTGCGTGGATCGCCGCCACGGCTCGGTTGCCGATCTCGGGGCACGCGGGCAGATTCAGCGTCGATTCACCGCCGATGGCAGTCATTCCGGCCCGTTCCAAGGAACGCGTTCATGACAGTCTCCACGCAGGGCGACACGATTACGATGCGAGCCGGCCGGCTCGCGGTCCCCGCCCATCCGATCATCCCCTTCATCGAGGGCGACGGCACCGGTCCGGACATCTGGCGCGCGTCGCAGCACGTCTTCGACGCGGCGGTCCGCCGGGCGTACGGCGGTGAGCGGCAGGTGGCCTGGCGCGAGGTCCTGGCCGGCGAGAAGGCCAAGAACCGGCTCAACAGCTGGCTTCCCGACGAGACCCTCGCCGCGATCGACCAGCATCTCGTCGCCATCAAGGGGCCGCTGACGACGCCGGTCGGGGGCGGGTTCCGCTCGCTCAACGTGGCGCTCCGGCAGCGGCTCGATCTCTACGCCTGCGTGCGGCCGGTGCGGTGGTTCGAGGGCGTACCCTCGCCCGTCAAGGCGCCGGGCGACGTGGACATGACCATCTTCCGCGAGAACACCGAGGACATCTACGCCGGGATCGAGTACAAGGCCGGGAGCGCGGAGGCCCGCCGCGTCGTGGACTTCCTCCAGCAGCAGATGGGCGCCCAGACGATCCGCTTTCCGGGCACGAGCGCCATCGGCATCAAGCCGGTCTCCGAGGAGGGATCGAAGCGCCTCATCCGGTCCGCGCTCGACTACACCGTGGCCCGGTCGGCGCCCAGCGTGACGCTGGTGCACAAGGGCAACATCATGAAGTTCACCGAGGGTGCCTTTCGCGACTGGGGCTACCAGGTGGCCCGCGACGAGTACGGCGCCGTCGAGATCGACGGCGGCCCCTGGTGCCGGCTGCCCTCGGGCGCGATCGTCAAGGACGTCATCGCCGACGCCTTCCTCCAGCAGATCCTGACCCGACCGCGCGAGTATTCCGTTATCGCCACGCTCAACCTCAACGGCGACTACATCTCCGACGCGCTGGCGGCGCAGGTCGGCGGGATCGGCATCGCCCCCGGCGCCAACATCAACTATCTCACCGGGCACGCCGTGTTCGAGGCCACCCACGGGACCGCGCCCAAGTACGCCGGCCAGGACAAGGTGAATCCCGGCTCCCTGATCCTCTCGGGCGAGATGATGTTCCGCTACATCGGCTGGGACGAGGTGGCCGACCTGATCGTCACGTCGCTCGAGAAGACCATCGCGCAGAAGCGCGTCACCTACGATTTCGAGCGGCTGATGACCGGAGCGACGCTGCTCAAGACCAGCGAGTTCGGCGAGGCGATGGTGGGCAACATGTGAGTCGGCTGGTTCGGGGTCACCGCCGCCCTCTCATCCGCTCGATGTCCCGCCGGTCCCGTTTCGTGGGCCGGCCCTTGTCCGGCACGAACGCGGCGTGCAGCGTCTTGAGCTGGACCGCCATGGCCTCGCGGGCCGCCAGGCTCTCGGGCCGCTCCTCGTACAGCAGCGCCGCCGCCGAAGCGGGGCCGCGCCTCCCCGATAGCGCCCGGACCACCACCAGGGCTTCGTAGGGCCCTTGCCGCACCCGCACCTCGTCGCCCACCTGGAGCGGCCGGGCACGCTTCGCGCGGTCCCCGTTCACCTGCACCTTGCCGCCGGCGATCGCCGCCGAGGCCAACGCGCGCGTCTTGAAGAAGCGCGCCGCCCACAGCCACTTGTCGAGGCGCACTCGGCCGTCGTCGGTCTCCTCCTCGTCCCGGTGCATGCTGAATACTGCACGGGCGGGCGCGACAATTGCAGGCCGAGTAGGGCTTCCCCCAACGCGGATTCGCATGCTGCCACTGCCCCCAGTCTGGGTCGCCATCGCTCTGACCATCGCTCCGGTGGCCGCCCCGGCGCACGTGCCGCTCAAGGCGCCGGTGCCGGCCGACTCGATCATCGCCGATGCCGCCGTCGCGCTCGAGCGGGGCAGGCCCTGGCAGGCGAGCCGGCTCATCGCCGTCCTGCTGGCCGATTCCGCCAGCCGCACGCCGGACGCCGTGATGCTGGGTGCCAGGGCCGCGAGCCAATGGGGCGGATGGCGCGAGGTCAGCCGGCTGCTGGAAGGCCAACCCTGGCTCGATGATGCGTACGGGGCCCGCGGCCGGAGCCTGCTGGCCCGGGCGGCGCTCGAGCTGGGCGCCGACTCGGTCGCGGTGAAGTACGCGCTCCTGGTGCCCGCCTCGCCGGTCGATTCCGTCGAAGGTGAGCGACTGGTGCTTCTTGCCACAGCGCTGGAGCATCTCGGGGCACGGGACAGCGCCGCGGCGGTGTACGCGGGGGCCGCCGACCGGCTTCCGGCCATTGCCGGCTGGCTCCGGATCCGCGCCGCCGCGGTAAGCGACGACAGCGTCCAGCGGGCCGCCCTCTATGCGCGGATCGACGACCCGCTCGTTCGGGAGCGGATCGGGTGGAGCGAGGCCGCCGCCCATCGCGGCACCGGCGATCTGTACGGCGCGGCCGCCCGCTACGCCGCCCTCGGCGCGCGTGCTACGGCGCTTCGGCTCCGGCTCGCAATGAGCTCCGACAGCGGCGCGCGCGCCGGCGTCCGCCGCGATCTGACGGCGCTCGTCACCGCCCGCCGGAGCCCCGGCGAGGTGCGCGACGCGATCGCCCTGCTCGACAGCGCGTTCGCCCCGCTCACCGCGGCCGAAGAGCTCGAGGTCGGGCGGGCCGCCGCCACCGCCGGCAGTCACACGCGGGCCGTGGACGCGTTCGGGGTCGCCTTCGCGGCCCACCTCGAGACGCCCCAGGACCGGTTCGCCTACGCGACGGCCCTCACGCGGCTCGGCCGCCACGCCGAGGCCGCGCCCCAGTTCGCGCTCGTCACCGCGCCGCGGGATCTCGCCGCCACCGCGGCGTATCAGCGGGCGCGCGCCCTGATTCGGTCGGGGCAGGACGCGCCCGGCCGGCTGGCGCTCGACCGCGTGCTCCGGCTCTATCCGCGCGACACCAGCGCCGCCTCGTCCGCGCTCTTCCTGCTGGGCGACCTCGCTTCCGACGATCGCGCCGACGATCGGGCTCGCGCCCGATTCCGGGAGGTCGTCACCCGCTATCCCAGCAGTCGCTTCGCGCCGACCGCCGCCTTCCGGGCCGCGATGATCGCCCTCATCGGCGGCGACGCGCGGCTCGCGGCCGCGGAGTTCGACGGACTCGTCCGCCGCTACGGGTCTAGCGACGAGGCCGGCGCCGCCGCCTATTGGGCCGCCCGCGCGTGGGAAACGGCGGGCAGCGCCGACTCGGCGCGCCAGCGCCTCGAGCGGGTCGCCGGCGGCGATCCCGGCTCCTATTACACCGGCCTCGCCGTCCGACGCCTCCGGCGGCCCGCGTGGGTGCCGCCCGCGGCCAAGGAGTCGTTCATCGCCATCCCCGACGCCGACAGCGCTCTCGCGCGCGCCGCCCTGCTTCAGCGGCTGGGCCTGGGGGCCGAAAGCCGCTGGGAATACGACCGGCTCCTTCGCCAGAGCGGCAACGCGGAGCGGCTCCTGGCGCTCGCCAACGGCTT
>JBBQDU010000177.1:0-5442 GCA_038320055.1 Gemmatimonadales bacterium
CGGAGCGCTTGGCCAGCGCCACCTTTCGCGCGGCGCTGCAGCGCGCCCGGCCCACGCGTCTCGTGGTGGACGAAGCCCACTGCATCAGCCAGTGGGGACACGATTTCCGCCCCGACTACCGGCGTCTCGCCGCGTTCCGCGCGGACCTGGGGGTCCCGGCCGCGGCGTTCACCGGCACCGCGACGCCGGAGGTTCGGGCCGACATCGCCGCGCAGCTCCAGCTCCAGGACCCGCTGGAGCTGATCACCGGATTCGAGCGCCCGAACCTGACGCTCGCGGTGGCGTCGTGTCGCGGCCGCGACGAGAAAGCGGCCGCGCTCGAGCACTTGGTGGCCGAGGTCGGCCCGCCAGGCATCGTCTACGCCGCCACTCGGAAGGCCGTCGAGCTGTGGGCCGATTTCCTGGCCAGCCGGCGGCTCCGCACCGGGCGCTACCACGCCGGCCTGTCGGACGACGAGCGCACGCGCGTGCAGGACGACTTTCTCGCGGGGCGTCTGGACGTCATCGTGGCCACGAACGCGTTCGGCATGGGCGTGGACAAGGCCGACATCCGGTTCGTCGCGCACGTCGAAGTCCCCGGCAGCGTGGAAGCGTACTACCAGGAGGTCGGTCGCGCGGGTCGGGACGGACTGGCCTCCCGCTGCACGCTGCTGTTCTCGCCGGCCGACGTGCGCACGCAGGAATTCTTTCTCGCGGGTGCCAACCCGTCGGCTCGGGTGCTCGCCGCGGCCTGGCGCCTCATGGCGGACGGGGTCACGGATGAGGACATCGTCACGGAGCTCGGCCGCGATGCCTCCAGCTCGATGGGCGCCAACACCGCCGTCCGTCTCCTTCGGCGCGCCGCCGACACGGCGGGAATTGCGGCGGGGTCCGGGCCCGTCCCAGTCGACGACGGCCTCCTCAAGCTAAAGGCCCAGCGCGACCGAGAGCGGCTCGACACCGTCGTGCGCTACGCCTTCTCCCGAGGCTGCCGCACGCGCTTCATCTACGACTATTTCGCGGGGGGAGCGCGAGGCGGGGCCGCACCCCGCTGCGGGACCTGCGACGTGTGTCTAGGTTGGGGCCGGGAGAACGGCCGGGCGCTCAACGACGACGAGTTGCTGCGCGTGCGGATCGCGCTCTCGGGGGTCGGACGCCTGTCGGGCCGCTTCGGTGTGGAGCGCATCGCCCAGGTCCTCGTCGGCAGCCGTGGGCGCGAGATCCTGGACCGCGGGCTGGACCGCATCCCAACCTATGGCAAGCTCGCCGGCGTGCCGCTACCTGAAGTGAAGGATCTGCTCGGCGTGCTGGCGGACGCGGGGCTGATCGACCGTCATGGCATCGAGGGGGGACGGCCCGGTGCGTTCGTGCTGGCGCTCACCCCCGAAGGCCGCCAGGTGGCCATGGGGAACGCCCGGCCGGAGCTGGCCCTGCCAGGCGCGGGGGCACCGCGGCGCGGGCGGAGTCGGGCGCGGCCCTCGGCAGCCGGCGGATCGCCGGGGCAGGATCCATCGGCCGGGGCGGACGCGGCCGGCGCCAATCCCGACGCCCTCGCTCGCCTGCGGCAATGGCGCACCGAGGAAGCGAAGCGCCGGGGCATGCCATCGTACGTCATCTTCCACGATCGCACGCTCGTGGCCCTCGCGGCCGCCGAGCCGCAGGATCGCGCCGCGCTCGAGCTGGTGCACGGGATCGGGCCGGCCAAACTCGAGTCGTATGGTGAGGCGTTACTCGGACTGCTCCGCGCGAGCCCTGCCGCCGGTTGAGAAGTCACTTCCGCGTCAGCAGGGAAGTGGTTTGACCCCTTGAATTTACCGCCATCCGCTGCCATCTTACCCGGCTCGCGATCCAGCGACCGACGAGGGGTGCGGCAGGGATGATTCGGGTGACGGCGGTTCAAGCGGAATCCATTGCGGAAGAGCTCGGTCTCGCCGAGGGCACGCAACTGCTCGCGGTCGACGGCCGGGAGCTCGAGGACTTTCTCGACTGGGAGTTTCTGACCGCGGAGGAGGAGTTCCTCCTCCACGTTCGTCAGCCCGACGGCCAGGAGATCGAGTTCGAGATCGAGCGCCCACTCGGCGAGCCGCTGGGCGTCTCGCTCGAGCCCGCGCGGATCCGCCGCTGCGCCAACCGCTGTGACTTCTGCTTCGTGGACGGCCTGCCCAACGGGCTCCGCGACGTCCTGTATATCCGGGACGACGACTACCGGCTGTCCTTCCGCTACGGCAATTTCGCCACGCTGACCAATCTGAAGCCGAAGGACGTCCAGCGAATCATCGAATACCGGCTTTCGCCGCTCTACGTGTCCGTCCACGCCACCGATCCCACCGTTCGCCGGTATCTCCTTCGGAACCCCACCGCTCCCGAGATCCTCCCCCAGCTGCGGGAGTTCGCCGAGCACGGCATTCGGTTCCACACGCAGATCGTGATGTCGCCGGGCGTGAACGACGGCGAGGTGCTAGAGCAGACGCTGCGCGAGCTGTACGAGTTCGGGCCGGCAATCATGGGCTGCTCGGTGGTGCCGGTCGGGCTGACCGAATACAGCAAGCACCATCTGGTGCGGGAACCGACGGCCCAGGAATGTCGCGCCGCGCTCGAGCTGGTGGAGGCACGCGCGCTGGTGGCCCGACGGGAGCGTGGCGTGCACTGGGCGTTCGGCGCCGACGAGCTGTACGTGCGCGCAGGTGTCGCGCTTCCCCCGGCGGAGATCTACGACGGGTTCGATCAGGTCGAGAACGGCGTCGGGAGCGTGCGCTGGCTCCAGCGACAGATCGAGCGAGGTGCCGAGACCCTCGCCGGCTGGGAAGGGCGACGCATCGGCGTGGTCACGGGGACCGCCATGGCGGCGCTCATGCCGATGGTCCTCGAGCCGCTCGCCCAGGCGACGGGCGCGCATTACGAATTGCTCCCCGTCGTCAACTCGCTGTTCGGCGCCTCGGTGACGACCGCGGGGCTCCTGCCGGGCACCGCGCTCCAGCAGGCGCTCGCCGGCCGCCGCGATCTCGACCTGGCACTCCTGCCGGGCGAAGCGCTCAACGACGACGGCCTCTTCGTGGACAGCATGAGCCTGGACCTGCTCGCGTCCACGGTGCCGATGGAGCTTCGCCTCTCGAAGGATTTCATCGACGCGCTCAACCAGCCCAGGGCCGCATGAGCAAACCGACCGTCGCGATCGTCGGACGTCCCAACGTCGGGAAGTCCACGCTGTTCAACCGCATCGTCGGCGGGCGTCCCGCCATCGTCTCCGACCGGCCCGGCACTACGCGCGATCGCCATTTCGGCGACGCCGACTGGCAGGGGCGGCAGTTCTGGCTGGTGGACACCGGCGGCCTCGTGCCCGAATCGGACGACTCGATGGATCGCGCCATTCGCCAGCAGGTCGACTTTGCGTTGGCGGAGTCCGACGTCGTCGTGTTCGTGGTGGATGGGCGGGAGGGCCTCAATCCGGTCGACCAGGCCATCGCGGAGCGGCTCCGGAAAGCCCGGCGGCCGGTGGTCCTCGCGGTGAACAAACTCGACGACCTCGAGCGCAGCACGGCGCAGTACGACTTCTTCCAGCTCGGGTTCGGCGACCCCATGGGGGTGAGTGCCACGATCGGGAAGGGAAGCGGCGACCTGCTCGACGCCGTGGTGGCTCTTCTGCCGCCGCACGATCCCGCGGAGGACCAGGCCACGATCAACGTCGCGGTGGTCGGCCGGCCCAATGCGGGCAAGTCGTCGTTGGTCAATCGCCTGCTGGGCGAGGAGCGGCACGTGGTGGCCCCGGAGGCTGGGACGACGCGGGATGCCGTCGACTCCCTCTTGCGCTACCGTGAAAAGAACCTCAAGTTCATAGATACCGCAGGGTTACGTCGCCGCGCTAAAGTGGAAGATGACCTCGAGTTCTACTCGACGCTCCGGACGGAGCGCGCCATCGACCGCGCGCAGGTCTGTGTACTCGTGGTGGATGCCATCCTCGGCCTGCACAACCAGGATCTCCGGATCGCGACCCAGGCCTGGGACAGCGGCTGCGCGCAGATCGTCGTGGTGAACAAGTGGGATCTCGTCGAGGAGAAGGACACGAACACGGCACGACGCGGCCAGGAGGAGTTGATGGACAAGGCGCCGTTTCTCCGCTACGTGCCGTTCGTCTACGTCAGCGCGCTCACGGGCCAGCGGGTTCGGCGCATCCTCGACCTGATCCTCGAGGTCGCCGAGGGTCGCGAGCAGCGCGTACCGACCGCGGAGGTGAACCGGGTGCTGGCGAGCCTGCTGGAGCGCAACGGTCCACCGCAGCGGCCTGGCGAGGAGGTCAAGCTGCTCTATGCGTCACAGATCGCGGTCGCGCCGCCCACCTTTGCCATCGTGAGCAACCGGCCCGATGACGTGCCGGACGCCTACCAGCGCTACCTGACGCACGGCTTCCGCGAGGCATGGCCGTTCGCGGGCTCCCCACTGCGGCTCAAGTTCACAGCGCGAGGCTCGCGGCGTTGATGGCGGCGCTGCCCTGGCTCGCCGCCTCCTACCTGCTCGGCGCCATTCCGACGAGCTATCTGGCGGGTCGGCTGTTTCGGGGCATCGATCTGCGGGAGCACGGTAGCCGGAACCTGGGCGCCACCAACCTCTATCGCGTGCTTGGCTGGCGCTTCGCGCTTCCGGTCGGGCTGCTGGATGCCGCCAAGGGTCTGATACCGGTAGTGGTGTTTGCACCGCAGGTGTCCCCGTCGGAAGTGTTCGCGCTGATCTGTGGGCTCGTCGCGGTGCTCGGGCACGCCTTCTCGGTGTTCGTCCGCTTCAAGGGCGGCAAGGGCGTCGCCACGGCGGCGGGCGCGATGCTGGGCCTTACGCCGGCCGCCCTCGGCGTCGCCGCGGCGATCTGGGTGGCCCTGGTGTACCTGACGGGGTACGTCTCGGTCGCCAGCATCACGGCCGCCGCGGTCTTTCCCCTGGCGGTCTTTCTGCTCTACCGCCCGTCCGCGCCCGCGATGCTCTGGCTCGATCTGGCGGTGGCGCTCGCTATCATCTGGCTGCATCGGGGCAACATCCGTCGTCTCCGGAACGGCACCGAGAACCGATTCGGCCGGCGTGCGGCGGCGGCGCCGGGGTCGTGAGCGCCGTGGCGGTCCTCGGCGCGGGCAGCTGGGGCACGACCCTCGCCAACCTGCTGGCCGCGAAGGGCCGGCCGGTGCGACTGTGGGCCTACGAGCGCGAGGTCGTGGACTCGGTCAATCGCGAACATGAGAACGCCCTGTTTCTTCCGGGCGTCCGGTTGGCCACGGGCCTTCAGGCCTTCGCCGACGCCGCGGAGGCCGTGGAGGGCGCGCGCACGATCGTGAGCGCTCTACCCAGCCATGCGGTGCGCGCGGTGGTGAGTCGGGTGCACCAGGCGGTGGCCCCCGGAGCACTGCTGGTCAGTGCCACGAAAGGCCTCGAGACCGACACGCTGGCGCTCATGTCGGAAGTGTTCGCCGAGTGTCTGCCACA
>JBBQDU010000178.1:0-5439 GCA_038320055.1 Gemmatimonadales bacterium
GAACTGGTCCGGGACGGCGTCAACGGGGTCCTGGTGGCGCCCGAGGATCCGGCGGCGCTTGCCGCCGCGGTGCTCCGCCTCGCGGACGACCCGGAACGCCGGCACCACTTTGGAGCGCAGGGGCGCGCGTTGATCGAGTCCGAATGGGATACGCGCATCACCCAGGCCCGGATGGCGGCGGTGCTCGAGCAGACGGCGGCGGCATGAAGTGGGCGATCCTGCAGGTCGGCGGCCGCCAGCTTACCTCGTTGCTCGTCTTCGGCGTGCTCGGCGTGCTCCTCGCCCCGCGAGACTTCGGCCTCGTCGGCATGGCGATGGCCTGGCTCTCGATCGTGCAGTCGTTCAGCGACCTCGGCCTGGGCGCGGCGCTCATCCAGCGCCGGGAAATCGGTCCCGCCCACTTCAGCACCGTCTTTCTCCTCAACGTCGGCGTCGGCGCGGCGCTGACCGTGCTGGGCGTCGCGCTGTCGTGGCCCGTGGCGTCGTTCTTCCACGAGCCGGTGCTCCAGCCGGTCGCGATGGCACTCTCCCTCAACTTTGTCATCGGGTCGATGTCCGCGGCGCAGTCGGCGGTGGCGCAGCGGGAGCTGCGGTTCCGCGAGCTCGCCGCCCGGGACATCGCCGCCTCCGCGGTCGGGGGCGGCTCTGGCATCGCGCTGGCGGCTACCGGTTGGGGGGTCTGGAGTCTCGTGGCGCAGTCGCTGATTACCGGCCTCGTCGCCGCCATCCTGATCTGGCCGCTCTCCGCCTGGCGCCCGAAGCTGGGCGAGTACTCCATCGCGCTGCTCCGCGAGATGTGGCCGTACAGCAGCCAGCTGTTCATGTTTAATGTGTTCAAGTCGTTCGTGCAGAACCTGGACCGCCTTCTGCTGGGCCACCTGCTGGGTCCGGTGGCGGTGGGGCTGTACGTGTTTGCCTACCGACTGGTGGTCCAACCCATCGCCACGTTGGTCGGGGCGGTGGGCACATACCTGTTCCCGTATCTCTCCCGCCTCCAGGCGGACCCCGAGGGTCTCCGGCGCGCCTATGGCGACGCGATGCGCGGGCTCGCCGCGGTGGCGCTTCCGCTCGCCATCCTGTCGGTCGTGGGCGCGCCGGTGTTCGTGCCGATGATCTGGGGGACGCGCTGGCTGGACGCGGTGACGCTGATTCAGGTCATGGGCGTGCTGGCCATCTTTCAGGCCTACGTGTCGCCCGTGGGCCAGCTGCTCAAGTCGCTGGACCGGCCCCGGTGGCTGCTCTGGTGGTCGGTCGGGATCACCGCCCTGGTGGCCCTCCTGCTGTGGGCGGGCGTGCAGCGCGGCGGCGTGAGCGGCGCGGTCTGGGGAATCACGATCGCGTACGCGCTCGGGTCCGTGGTCATCGTGCGGATGACCGACGCCCTCATCCGGTTTGGCGCGCGCGATCTGTGGCGGATCTCCAGCAAGCCGTTGGCGGCCGCCGTGGCGATGGTGGCGACGGCATACGCCGTCGATCGGGTTCTCGGGGCGCCGTCGTGGGCCAAGGCGGCCACCATCGCGCTGCTACCGCTGGCGGCCTACTGCGCGGTGCTGCTCTGGCTCGATCACTCGCTGCTCGGCGGGCTGACGGCACGACTCAGGACCCTGAAGCCCTCGGGCGCCCGCTCATGAGGGCCGGAGACGACCGGTGAAAGCCTTTCTGCAGCGCCTCCCGGTGATCCGCGATCTCCTCGCCGTACGCAATGCGGCCACCGCGGTGGCCCTCGCGCACCGCGACCTGCTCGCGCTGGCCGCAGACACGGCGGTGCGCGACATCCTGGCCACGCCCAAGTATCGCGACGCGCGGCGCCTGGCCCGCTACGAGGCGCAAGTGTTCTCGCAGAGCGGCGAGGACGGCATCCTGGGCGAGATCTTCCGTCGCATCGGGTCGAGCGACCGGCGCTTCGTCGAGATCGGGGTGGGGAACGGCCTCGAGAACAACACGACGTACCTGCTCGCGGGCGGGTGGCGGGGCGTCTGGCTCGAAGGCAGCGCCTCGGCCGTGCGGGAGGCGCGCAAGCATTTCCAGGCGCCGCTCTCAAGGGGCGACCTGGTCATCGAAGAGACGATCGTCACGGCCGAAAGCGTCGGACCGTCGCTGGCGACCGCGGGCGTGCCGACCGAGTTCGACCTGCTGAGCATCGACGTCGACCGCAACACCTACTACGTCTGGGAAGCGCTGGCCGGATATCGTCCCCGGGTGGTGGTGGTCGAGTACAACTCGACCATGCCCCCCTCCGACGAGTGGGTGGTGGCCTATGCCCCCGAGAAGCTCTGGAACCGGAGCAACCACTTCGGCGCCAGCCTCCGAAGCTACGAGATGCTCGGCCGCCGTCTCGGCTACGCGCTCGTGGGGTGTGGGCTGGCGGGCACCAATGCGTTCTTCGTGCGCGAAGATCTGCTCGCCCACCACTTCCTCCCGCCGTATACCGCCGACAATCACTACGAGCCCCCGCGCTACTGGCTGGCCCGCGTCCGCCCGGGCCACCGCCGGTGCTTCACCGATTGATGGCGCTGAAGGATCTCGTCAAGGAGATCACGCGCCGGTCCCCGGCGGCCAACCGGTTGTATCACGGCCTGCGGCGCCGGCAGGCGCGGCGCTTCGAGCCCGACTGGGCGCGCATCGTCGCCGATTCGGGAGAGCGCTGGGACCAGGCTCTCGCCGGCGCCGCCGGCACCCGCGTTCTTCTCGCCACCAGCACCGGAGGCCATCCGTCGGCGCCGCTCATGGACACGCTGCTCGCCGGAGCGCTGACGGTCCGGGGCGCGCGGGCGAGCTTTCTCCTCTGCGACGGCGTGCTGCCGGCCTGTCAGATGGTCGAGATCGGACTGCAGGGTCCGCGCTCGTTCACGCGGGGCGGCCCCCAGCGCTACATGTGCTCGGACTGCTTTCCACGCGCCGCGGCACTCTACGCTCCTCTCGGGCTGCCGATCCACCGCTACGGCGAGCTGCTGTTGCTGGAGGAGCGCCGCTCCGCGGCGGCGATCGCGGCCGAAACGGGCGCCGACCGGCTGGCGACACTGGTCGTCGACGGCCTGCCCGTGGGCGAGCACGCGAGGGCCGGCGCGATCCGCTACTTCGCGCGCTCGACGCTCGCCGGCGAGGCGCTGGCCGAGCCGGTGCTGCGCCGGTTCGTGGAAGCAGCGGTGCTCACGGCCTACGCCACCCGACGCCTGCTGGAGCAGGAGGCGATTGAGGTCGTCGTCGTCAATCATGCGATCTATGTCCCGCACGGCATCGTGGCGGAGGTGGCCCGGCGGGAGGGGCGTCGGGTGGTGGCCTGGAACGTCGCGTACCGCAAGCGGTCGTTCGTGTTCAGCCACGACGAGACTTACCACCACACTCTGATGTCGGAGCCGGTGACTGCGTGGGAGTCGATCGAGTGGTCGGGAGAGCGCGAGGCGGAGATCGTGGAGTATCTGGGAAGCCGCCGGCGCGGGGGCCGCGACTGGATCGTGTTCCACAACACCAAGCCCGAGGAGGACCTGCGGCGCGCCACGCCCGAGCTGGCGGCCATCGACCCCGACCGGCCGATCATCGGACTGCTCACCAACGTGGCCTGGGACGCGCAGCTCCATTACCGGGCCAACGCGTTTCCCGACATGCTCGACTGGATCGTCCGCACGGTGCGCTGGTTCGAAGGCCGGCCGGACCTCCAACTGCTCATTCGAGTCCACCCTGCCGAGCTTTCGGGGGATATCCCGTCCCGGCAGCGCGTGGTCGACGAGCTGCGCGGCGCATTTCCGACCCTCCCGCCCAACGTATTTGTGGTCCCGCCCGACAGCCCGATGAGCACCTATGCTGCGGCCGAGGCGTGCGACGCGGTCGTCATCTTCGGCACCAAGACCGGTGTCGAATTGACGAGTCTGGGCATTCCCGTCATCGTGGCCGGCGAGGCCTGGATCCGGAACAAGGGGCTCACCACCGACGCGGCGTCGCCGGACGACTATTTCGCGATCCTCTCCCGCCTGCCGTTCGGGGCCCGGATGGCGGAACCGGCCGTCCGGCGGGCCCGCAAGTATGCCTACCACTTCTTCTTTCGCCGGATGATCCCGATCCACCAGGTGGAGCCCACCGGCGCCCAGCCGCCGTTCCGTCTCCGGGTTCGAACGGTGGATGATCTACAGCCCGGGCGGAGTGCCGGCCTCGACGTGATCTGTGACGGCATCCTCCACGGCACACCATTTGTATATCTGGCTGAACGGCTCGGTGCCGACACCGGTTAGGCGCTTCCGCCTGCAACGGTTAGATTCTACGCCAGATCGGGGCTCCCCAGGTCGATCCCGGCATCGACGCCAGCTTCAAGAGCTGTCTAACTGATTATTTGAAAGCGACTTGAGCCGTTGCCTCACCTTCGGACCGGACACCGGCGGGAGCACGGCATGGGTACCGCGACGCCATGATAAAGATCGGCCAGATTCGGAACCGGTACCTGTTTCTAATGGACGCGGCCACCCTGTCGGCCGCGCCGCTCTGGGCCTACTTCGTCCGCTTCGAGGGGTTCGACTGGGGGCCGCTCGACCTCCGTACCGCCCTCCTGTTCGTCGTCTTCAGCGTTCCCGTCAAATTGATCGTCCTCCAGGCGGTCGGGCTGTATCGCCGGCTGTGGCGCCACGCGGGCGTGGCCGAGCTGGAGCAGATCCTCCTCGCCACCACCCTTTCGTCCGTGTCGGTCGCCGTGCTGGGGGCCGTGGTGCTGCCCACGCTCGGCATCACGCCGCTCCGCGTCCCGCTGTCGGTCCTGTTCATCGACGCCTGCCTGACCGTGGCGCTGGTGTCGCTGCCCCGGCTGCTGGTTCGCCTGCTGGGCCGGCGCGTCCAGTGGCGTCGTCTGGAGGATGCGCACCGGGTGCTGATCGTGGGGGCGGGCACGGCCGGCGAGATGATCGTGAAGGAGCTGCTGGGACACCCGCAGCTGCGGCTCAATCCGGTGGGCTTCGTCGACGACGATCGCGCCAAGCGCGGGCACCGGCTGTGCGATCTCCCCATCCTGGGCCCGCTCGCCAAGATTCCCGAGATCGTCCGCCGGCACGAGGTCGAGGAGGTCATCATCGCCATGCCGCGGGCCCCGGGCGCGGTGGTCCGGCAGGTGGTGCGGGCAGCGCTCGACAGCGGCGTCAAGACGCGCACCGTCCCCGGCATCTTCGACATCATCTCGGGGCGGGTGGCCGTCGCGTCGCTCCGCCAGGTCGAGATTCAGGACCTGCTCCGCCGGGAGCCGATCCAGACCGACCTCGACCAGGTGCGCGTCCTGGCCACGGGCGAAACGGTCCTCGTCACGGGTGCCGGCGGCTCGATCGGCAGCGAGCTCTGCCGGCAGCTGGCGCGGCTCGAGCCCGCGCAGATTCTCCTGCTAGGCCACGGCGAGAACTCGATCTTCGACGTGCTCGCCGAGCTGACCGAGCGGTTCCCGAACGTCACCACCGTGCCGATCATTGC
>JBBQDU010000179.1:0-5333 GCA_038320055.1 Gemmatimonadales bacterium
TGCCGACGTGGTCCTGCCGATGGTGTATCCGAGCCATTACTACCGCGGACACTACAATCTGGCGCATCCCAACAGCGAGCCGTACCAGGTCGTCCGCCGGGCGATGCAGGACGCGCTCAGGCGGTCGGCGGCCCTCGGCAAATCGGCCGAGATCCGGCCCTACCTGCAGGCCTTCACACTCGGTCCGCCGCGCTACACGCCCGCCCTGGTCCGCGACCAGATCCGTGCCGCGGAGGAGTTGGGCATCGCGTCCTGGGTGCTCTGGAACCCGCGGAGCGCCTACGACCCCGCCATCTTCCGGCCCCGGACGCCGTCAGTCAGCGCCGCGCCAGGGGACGATCCCCGTCCTTCCTAGAGGACGATTCTGGAATTGAGCCGGCAGCAGCCCGCCGGCCGGAACGCCGCAAGGCTCTCGCCCGCCGCAGCCTAGCGCCGGGGCGCGGCTTCGGCCCGCCCCTTGCCCTCCCGGCATCTTGACCGCCTTCCCCGGCGCAGTATTCTCCATTAGCCGTTCACCGACGACGCCACCCTACAGGAGCCATGATGGAGACCCGCATTCGCTTCGGCCTGCTGCTCGCGTTCGCCGCCGCCTGGGGCGCCAGCCCCGCCGCGGCCCAGGCCCCCGCCGCGGCGACGCCGGCGACCATCGCGCAGGGCGACAGCATCTTCCACGGCCCCGGCAACTGCTACGCCTGCCACGGCGCCAATGCCCAGGGCGCAGTGGGCCCCAATCTCACCGATGCGGAGTGGATCCACAGCGACGGGTCCTACGACGCCATCGTCAAGCAAATCACTACGGGCGTTACCGCGGAGGAGTCGAAGAGCAAGATTCCGATGCCGCCCAAGGGCGGCTCCCAGATCACCGACGACCAGGTGAAGGCCGTGGCCGCCTACGTCTATTCCCTGAGCCACAAGAAAGCGTCCTGAGGCGCGCGGCTCCGGCCGCGCCCGCGGAATCTCGGAGGGGCGCACGAGCGTGCGCCCCTCCGGCTACCTTGCACCGATGACTTCGAACCGCCTCGCCGCCTCCACGTCGGCCTACCTGCAGTCCGCCGCGCACCAGCCCATCCACTGGTTTCCCTGGAGCGACGACGCCTTCGCGGCCGCCCGCGCGGAGGATCGTCCAGTCCTCCTCGATATCGGCGCGGTCTGGTGCCACTGGTGTCACGTCATGGACGGCGAGTCGTACGAGAATCCGGAGCTCGCGCAATTCCTGAATGAGCACTTCGTCTGCATCAAGGTGGACCGGGACGAGCGGCCCGACGTGGACGCCCGCTATCAGCGCGCCATCCAGGCGCTGACCCGCCAGGGCGGCTGGCCGCTCACGGCGTTCCTCACGCCGGCGGGCGAAGTGTTCTACGGCGGGACGTACTTCCCGCCCGACGGCACGCACGGCCGCCCTGGTTTCCGAAGCGTGCTCGAGGGGGTGCTCGACGCGTATCGCTCGCGGCGAGGTCAGGTCGCTTCACAGGCCGAGGCCATCCGGCGCGTGGTGTCCGAGGAGCTCGACGAGGGAGCCTCGGGCGAGCCCGCGCTCGAGATGCTGGAGGCCGCCGTGACCCAGATGGCGCGGGTGTTCGACTCGACGAACGGCGGCTTCGGTCGGGCGCCCAAGTTCCCCCATCCCGGCGCCATGACGCTGCTGCTCCACCGGTGGGCGGACCGACCGGGCGAGCCCGCGCGCACGATCCTCGACCGCACGCTCCACGGCATGGCGCGCGGCGGGGTGTACGACCAGCTGGGCGGAGGCTTCCATCGGTACAGCGTGGATGCGGAATGGGTGGTCCCGCACTTTGAAAAAATGTCTTATGACAACTCCGAGCTCCTGAAGGCCTACCTCGATGCCTACGCCGTGTTCGGGACCGAGGAGTACGCGGACGCGGCGCGAGGCATCGTCCGCTGGGTCCGCGAGGTGTGCGCCGATCCCGAGGGCGGCTACGCCGCCAGCCAGGACGCCGATGTCGGTCTGGACGACGACGGCGACTATTTCACTTGGACGCGGGACGAGGCCGCGGCCGTGCTGACGCCCGACGAGCTCGAGGTCGCCGGCGCCTACTACGACATCGGCACCGCGGGCGAAATGCACCACGACCCCGCGAAGAACGTGCTCTTCGTGGCCGAAACGGTGTCGGGGCTCGCGAGCCGGATGGGCCGCCCCGCCGACGAGATCCGCGCCACCCTGGAGCGTGCCAAGGCCAGGTTGCTCGCCGCGCGCGGGACGCGCACGGCCCCATTCGTCGATCGCACCCGCTACGCCAACTGGAACGCCATGATGGCCTCGGCGATGCTCCGGGCGGGCTTCGTCCTGGGCGACGAGGACGCGCGGCGGCACGCGTTGCTCACGCTGGCGCGGCTCCGGGACGAGCGCGTGGCGGACGACGCCGTCGCCCATACGCCGGGCGGCGTCACCGGTCTGCTCGACGACCAGGTCCAGGTGGCCGCGGCCGCGCTCGACGCCCACGAGGCCACCGGCGACACCTCGTGGCTGGACTGGAGCGAGCAGCTCATGGACCGCGTGTGGGCGGACTATTGGGACCAGGAAGGGGGCGGACTGTTCGACACCGCCCGCGACCGCGGCGCCGAGCCGGGACTCTTGCCCGCGCGCGCCAAGCCGGTCCAGGACACCCCGACTCCCTCGCCCAACGGCGTGGCGGGTATCGTGTGCGCGCGTCTCCACGAGCTCACCGGCGACGCCCGCTGGCGCGAGCGTGGGCTGGCGCTGGTGCGCGCCTTCGCCGGGCGCGGGGCCGAGCTCGGCCTCTACGCCGCGGCGTTTCTGCTCGCCATCGATTGGCTGCTGTCGCCCGCGACGCATCTGGTCGTCGTGGGCGGGGCCGGCGACGCCGTGGCGGATGGCATGCACGCGGCCGCGCTGGCCGCCTTCGTCCCCAGGCGCGTGGTGCAGCGGATCGCGCCGGGTGTCGCCGCCGCCCGGCCGCTGCCGCCCGCGATGGCCGGCATGGTCGCGGCCGGGCAGGCGCCGCGCGGCTACGCCTGCACGGGGACCAGCTGCCGCGCGCCGGCGGAGACCGGCGCGACCTGGCAAGCCACGCTGGCCGAGCTGCTCCCCCGTCCGGAGTAGCTGTCCCGGAAATCGGCCGTACCACCGTCCGCGCCGGAGCATTCGCTGACCCTCACCCCGTCCCTCGCCCAACGCCTGGCCATCGAGGCCCCCCTTGGCCCCGTCCTCGTCGTGGCCGGGCCGGGCAGCGGCAAGACGTTCAGTCTCATCGCGCGCATCGCGCATCTCATCGGGAAGGAAGGAATCGCGCCCGGACGGATCTGCGCGGTCACCTTCACCAACAAGGCCGCCGACGAGATCGCCGCGCGGCTCCGGCGGGAGATCGGCCCCGCCGCCGAGGAGATCACCCGGGGAACGCTCCACTCGCTCTGCGCTCGCCTTCTCCGTGACCATGCCGGCGCCGCGGGACTTCAGCGCGGCTTCGGCATCGCCGACGAGGACTATCAACGGCGGGTCCTTCGCCGCCTGCACGTCCGCTCGGAGCGGCAGAGTTCTCTCCTCCGGCAGTTCGGCCGCCACCGCCTGCAGCATGTGCCGCTCACGGATGGTGACGCCGCCCTGTTCCGGGTGTACGCCGAGGCGCTGCAGTCGAGGAACCTGCTCGATTACGACGACCTGGTGGCCCGGACGGGCGAGCTGCTCCGCGCTCGGAGCGATGTCGTGGCGGAGGTGTCCGGCCGCTGGGACTGTGTGCTGGTCGACGAGTTCCAGGACTTGAGCCTGGCGCAGTACGAGGTCGTCACCCACCTGGCCTCCCGCCACCGGAACTGCTACGCCGTGGGCGACGACGAGCAGTCGATCTTCTCCTGGACCGGCGCCGACCCCGCCATCCTGGAGCGCTTCCGGACCGACTTCGGCATCGCCGCGCCGATCGTGCTCGACCTGAACCGCCGCTGCTCCTGTCAGATTTTCGAGACCGCCCGGCGCCTGGTCGCCTGGAATCCCGGATTGTTCGAGAAACGGCTCGAGGCGACCCGCGAGTCCCGCCACGAGGTCGCCGCCCATGAGTTCGACGACGAGGTGGCCGAGGCCAGGTGGCTGGTGGCCGACCTGGCGGACGATCATGCCGCGTCGGGGCTCGGCTGGGACCAGTACGGACTGCTCTATCGCGTCCACACCGTCGGACAGAGGCTCGAGACCGCGCTCATCGAGGCCGGTATCCCCTGCCTGCTGGCCAAGGGGCAGGCGCTCCTGGACGACGACCTCATCGCGTTCATCGTGGCCAGCCTGCGGATCATCCGCGACCCGGACGATCCGATCCCGGTCGAGGCGTTCGCCGAGCTGGTGCTGCAGCGACCGTTGCTCGACCGGATCCGGGCCGCTCACCGGGGACACGATCAGCTCACGACCCTCCGAACGTTCACGCGGGTCGCGCGAGGCGACCCCGACACGCGGGCGGTGTGGCGCGTCATCTTTCACGTCGAGAACCTGGTCGGGCTGAGCCGCACGCACGAGTCGCTCGACGCGCTGGTCGATGCGCTGCTCCTGGAGCGCGTGGGCCCCCACCGAAACCCGCTCGATGAGCGGGCCCCGGAGCTCACCGACCCCGTCGACTATCCTGGCGCGCCTGATCTGGCCGACCGGCTCGCCGAGACGCGCGACCGCGGCGCGACCGTCTGGATCGAGCCCGCCGGCGGACTCGACTTCGCGCTCCTCGCGATGCTCAGAACGGTCGTCGGCGATCGGGTCCGCCGCCTCGAGCCCGGCGACCGGCCCCGCCTCCGCGACCTGGTGCTCCGCGCCGGCGCCGCCCGCCCGCTGCTGGTGTTCAAGGCGCTGCAGCTCCTGCAGTGCCGGGGCCTCGCCGATTCGCTGCAGGACTACGTCGCGTTCGACCTCGAGACGACCGAGATGGACGCGGCCGAATGCGAGATCGTCGAGCTCGGAGCGGTGCGGGTGCGCGGCGGGACGATCGTGGCGGAATTCAAGCAACTGATCCGGGCCGCTCGGCCGATCACGCCGCAGGCCACCGCCGTGCACGGCTACCGGGACGCCGATGTGTGCGACCAGCCGGAGTTCGCGGCCGTCTGGCCCGCCTTCAGGGCCTTCGTCGGGAGCGATCTCCTGGTGGCCCACAACGGCCATACGTTCGACGTGCCGGTGCTGCGCCGCCTCGCCGCGGGCCTCCCCAGCCTCGACGACCTCGTCTTTCTCGACACGCTCCCGCTCGCCCGCTCGCTGGTAGACGGCAGTGCCAGGCTGGGAGACCTGGCCCACCGCTTCGGCGTGCCGACCGGCAGGTCGCATCACGCCCTGGACGATGCCCGCGTCCTCGCCGGCATCGTCCGCCACCTGGGCGAGCTGCTGCAGG
>JBBQDU010000180.1:0-5212 GCA_038320055.1 Gemmatimonadales bacterium
GTCGAAGCTGGGGGATGCCTACATCTCGACCGAGCACCTCCTGCTGGCGCTCGCGGAGGAGAAGGCGACCACCTTGCGCACGCTGTTGAGCGAGCAGGATCTGGACGCCGCCGACCTGCGCAAGGCGCTCCAGGAGGTCCGTGGCTCCCACCGGGTGACAGACCAGTCGCCCGAGGAGAAGTTCCAGGCGGTCGAGCGCTACACCCGGAACCTCACCGAGCTGGCACGCAAGGGGAAACTCGATCCGGTCATCGGCCGCGACGAGGAAGTGCGCCGGGTGATGCAGGTGCTCTCGCGCCGCACCAAGAACAACCCGGTGCTGATCGGAGAGCCGGGCGTCGGCAAGACCGCGATCGTGGAAGGCTTGGCGCAGCGGATCGTCCACGGCGACGTCCCCGAGTCGCTCCGGAACCGGGAGCTGGTGGCGCTGGACATCGGCCAGCTGCTCGCGGGGGCCAAGTTCCGCGGCGAGTTCGAGGAGCGGCTCAAGTCGGTGGTGAAGGAGCTCACCGAGAGCGAGGGGCGGTACGTCACCTTCATCGACGAGCTCCACACCATCGTCGGCGCCGGCGCCGCCGAAGGCGCGGTGGACGCCAGCAACATGCTGAAGCCGCCGCTCGCTCGCGGCGAGCTGCACGTGGTCGGCGCCACCACCCTGGACGAGTACCGGAAGCACATCGAGAAGGATCCGGCCCTGGAGCGCCGGTTCCAGCCGGTGCTGGTGGGCGAGCCCAGCGTGGCCGACACGATCGCGATCCTGCGGGGGCTCAAGGAGAAGTACGAGGTGCACCACGGCGTGCGGATCACGGACAACGCGCTGGTGGCGGCCGCCACGCTCTCCGATCGCTACATCGGCGACCGCTTCCTGCCCGACAAGGCGATCGACCTGGTCGACGAGGCCGCGAGCCGACTCCGCATCGAGATCGATAGCCTGCCCCAGGAGATCGACGAGGTCGAGCGACGCGTCGTCCAGCTCCAGATCGAGCGGCAGGCGCTGCTCAAGGAGAAGGACAAGGCTGCCGTCGAGCGTCGCGACGCGCTGGACGCGGAGATCGCGGAGCTGCGCGAGCGTGCGGGCGGGATGAAGGCGCAGTGGCAGGCGGAGAAGGCGTCCATCGGCGGTATCCAGCGGATCCGCGCCGAGATCGAGCAGCTCCGTGTCGAGATGGATCAGGCCACCCGCCAGGGCGATTTGCAGCGTGCGGCGGAGCTGCAGTACGGCCGGGTGCCCGAGCTCGAGCGCCAACTGCGCGCGGACGAGCAGGGCCTGCAGGAGACCCAGGCGCGGGTCCGCTACCTCAAGGAGGAGGTCGACGCCGAGGACATCGCCGATATCGTGTCGCGGTGGACCGGCGTTCCGGTGAGCCGCATGCTCGAGAGCGAGCGCGCGCGGCTGCTCAAGCTCGAGGAGGAATTGGGCCAGCGGGTGGTGGGACAGCGGCTGGGCGTCACGGCGGTGGCCAACGCCGTGCGGCGGAGCCGCGCGGGTCTGGGCGATCCCAACCGGCCCACCGGGTCGTTCATCTTCCTGGGGCCGACCGGCGTCGGGAAGACGGAGACCGCCCGCGCGCTCGCCGAGTTCCTGTTCGACGACGAGCGGGCCATGATCCGTCTCGACATGTCCGAATACATGGAGAAGCACTCGGTGGCCCGCCTCATCGGGGCGCCGCCCGGCTACGTGGGGTACGAGGAGGGCGGCCAGCTCACCGAGGCGGTGCGGCGCCGGCCCTACAGCGTCATCCTGTTCGACGAGATCGAGAAGGCGCACCCCGACGTCTTCCACGTGCTCCTGCAGATCCTCGACGACGGCCGGCTGACCGACAGCCAGGGCCGCCTGGTGGACTTCCGCAACGTGGTCATCATCATGACCAGCAACATCGGGAGCCAGCTCATCGTGGACGCCGGGGGCGAGGGCGAGGCGGGCGCGTGGGCCGGCGTGGAGCAGCGGGTGCGCGAGGAGCTGCGCCGGCATTTCCGGCCCGAGTTCCTCAACCGCGTGGACGAGGTGATCGTGTTCCGCCCGCTCACGCGCGAGGACCTCGGCCGGATCGTGGACATCCAGCTCCGGCATCTGGAGGACCTGCTGGCGCCCCGGCACATCCGCCTGGAGGTCGGTGCCGACGCCCGGGAGCTGCTCGCGGCGCGGGGCTACGACCCGGTCTACGGGGCGCGGCCGCTCAAGCGGGTGATCCAGCGCGAGCTCCAGAATCCCATCGCGCTCGAGCTGCTGGCCGGCACGTACGGCGAGAACGACGTCGTGCGGGTCGAGCGCGATGGCGAGCATCTGCGCTTCGTCCGCGGCGGTACGGTCCCCGAGCGCGCCAGTGCGTAGGGGGACGCCCTCGCCCAGCGACCTCGACGGGATGCAGTCGGCGCTGCGCCTGGCGCGGGCCGCCTCGGTGCGCGAGGAGATTCCCGTCGGCGCCGTGATCGTGGCCGACGGGACCGTGCTCGCGGAGGCGCACAACGAGACCGTGCACCGCCGCGACCCCACGGCGCACGCCGAGCTGCTGGCGATCCAGCGCGCGCTGCTGAAGGCGGGAGAGGACCGGCTGCCCTTCGCGACGCTGTACGTGACCCTCGAGCCCTGCGCGCAGTGCGCCGGGGCCATCGTGCTGGCCAAGGTGGGACGGGTCGTCTTCGGGGCCCAGGACCAGCGCGCCGGCATGGCGGGCAGCGTCTACGATCTGCTCCGCCACCCGCGTCTCAACCACCGTCCCGAGGTCGCCGGCGGCCTGATGGCCGAGGACTGCGCCGACCTGCTGAAGCGCTTCTTCGAGGCACGCCGCATGACGCTGTGAGCCGCCGGGAAGCACCGCCCCGGGCTCCGATCCGCCGGGCGTTGATTCAGGTCCGCGCCGCCACCACCCTGGCCCACGCGCGGCCGGCGTACGCCGCCGGTCTCCGGGCCGCCATCGGTACGGTCGCACCGCTCCTCCTGGATCATGTGCTGGGCTTCGGCGGCGGCATCTGGATCAGCCTCGCCGGGTTCAGCGGCGCCTTGGCCGACAAAGGCGGCCCCTACCGCACCCGCGCGGCCACCCTCGGCGCCCTCACCGCGGCCGGCGCGGCGGTCGCCGGCCTGGGGGCACTCGCGGCCGGGCACCCGGGCCTCGCCATCCCGCTCGCGTTCGTGGTGGCGCTGCTCTGCAGCCTCGGCCGCGCCTACGGCGATGCGGGCGCGAGCGTCGGCGTCACCGTCCTCCTGATCCTCGTCATCTCCCTCGGCTTCCCGTCCGCGGGGCCGGCCGACGCGCTGTGGCGTGCCGGGTTCACGGTGGTCGGCGGCGTGTGGGCCATGCTGCTGGCCCTCGTCCTCTGGCCGCTCAGGCCCTACCGCCCCGTCCGGATCGCCGTCGCGGAGGTGTATCGCGCGGTGGCCGACTACGCCGATCGTCTGTCCGGCTGGACGCGCACCGGCGCGGTGCCCAACCCGATCCCGGTGCGCGCCGCGCTCGAGACCGCGCGCGCCGCGCTGGCCACCGTGCGCCGGGGCCGCTCCGGCCCGAGCGGACGCGGCGAGCGTCTCGTGGTGCTCGGCGAGATGGCGGACCGGCTCTTCGGCAATCTGTTCGGCCTGAGCGACGTCGCGGAGACCATCGCGCCCTCGGCGCGGCGAGGCGAGGCGCAGGACGCGCTCGCGGGCGCGGCGGACGCCCTCGCGGCGAGCGCGCGGGCGATCGCGGACCGCATCGAGGCGGAGGAGGGGATGGTCCCGGTGCCGGCCGTCCGGTCCGGGGACGCGCTGCGGGCGACGCTCCCGCGCGCGCACGCCACGGAGGCGGTGGGGGCGGCGGCCGCCGAGGCCGGCCCGGTCGCGCACTACCGCGAGGTGGCGGGGCTGCTGGATCGCATCGCCCAGTATGCGGATCTCGCGGCGGCTACCGCGGCGGGACTCAACGACGGCTCGCCGCTCCCCGCGATCGAGCGCCCGCGCGAGGTCGAGGATCCCGAAATCCGTCCCCCGGTGCTCGCGCCGCTCCGCGCCGTGCTCGCCCCCGACTCGATCGTGCTGCGCCACGCGCTCCGGGTGGGTCTCGTGACCGCGGGCGCCGTGGCGCTGACGCTCGGGCTCGGCCTCGAGCGCGGCTACTGGGTGACGCTCACCGCCGTCATCATCCTGCAGCCCTACGCCGGTGCCACGAGTCAGCGGGCGCTCCAGCGGGTGCTCGGGACCATCGTGGGTGGTGTTCTCACCGCGGCGATCGCGGCACGGCTGCACGATCCGCTCGCCATCCTGGGGCTCGCCTTCGCGTTCTCGGGCGTGAGCGTGGCGCTCCTGCCGCTCAACTACGCGGCGTTCTCCGTCTTCCTGACCCCGACGTTCGTCCTGCTCGCGGAGGCCAGCGCGGGCGACTGGCACTTGGCCGGTCTCCGGATCGTGAACACCCTGATCGGCGGCGCGCTCGCCTTTGCCGGGAGCCGGCTCCTGTGGCCCACGCCGGAGGTGGACCGCCTGCCCGGCTACTTCGGCGCGGTGCTCGTCGCGATGCGGCGCTACGTGGAGTCCGTGGTGGCCCGGTTCGACGACCGGAGCGACGCCGGCGGCCGGGCGCTCCGCGCCGCCCGGCGGGACGTCGGGCTCGCGATCCTCAACGCCGACGAGTCGCTCCAACGCGCGCTGGGCGAGCAGCGCGGGTCGCCGGATGAGCTGTCGTCGCTCATGACCCTGATCACCTACGCCCGCCGCTTCACCGCCTCCATCGCCGCGCTGGCGCTAAGCCGGCACTCCGTGCCCGCGACCGGCGCCGGCGCCTCTGGCGGAGAGGCGTCGCACGGGGATGCGTTCAGCGGAGATGGGTCGCACGGGGATGCGCTCGTGCCGTTCGCCCGGGCGGTGGTGGCCACCCTCGACGAGCTCGCGGCGGCGCTCGCCGAGGGCCGGCCCCCCGCGCCCCTGGCGGACACGCCCGCCCCGGCCGACGGCGCCGTGCCGCCGCTCCTCCGGGGCCGTATCGGCCGGCTGGCGCGACAGCTCCCCACGCTGCACGACGCGGTGGACCGCTGGTCGCGCCGCTCGGGTCCGGACGAGCGGACGGCGCGAGGGGACGCGGCTCCCGCCCAACTGGATAACTCGCCCGTCTCCATGTAAACTTCTCGCCCGAAAGCAGTTCTGCAGTCTCGGGACAGGTGTCCGAGTGGCTGAAGGAGCCGGTCTCGAAAACCGGTAAACCGGCAACGGTTTCGAGGGTTCGAATCCCTCCCTGTCCGT
>JBBQDU010000181.1:0-5165 GCA_038320055.1 Gemmatimonadales bacterium
CGAGCAGATCGGCGAAGCGCTTGGGACGATATCGACGGGCGAGCGCGATCGACATGAATTGGCAGACGGAGGGGGAAAAAAGAAAAGTGCCTCAGGCACCCCGAAGCGACACCGGGCCTCGCTTAGCGCTGCTACCGGCAAGGTCCTGACGCGGTTCACGCGCCGGCGCCCTTCGGACCTGAGGCACCGGGAATATACACCCGGCGACCCCCGGGGCAACTCTCCCCGGCAGGCTCGGCGCTGGGTCCGGACCCAGCGCCGGCAGGCCCCGGGCCGTCGGTGCGGGACGGGGTCGCAGACGATCAGCCGAGGATGGTGCGTTGCCGCTGCTGCATGTGACGAAGTTCCCAGGTTTCGGCGAAGACACCCCCCAGCAGGAAGACGATGGCCGTGTAGTAGACCCACAGAACGAAGAGCACGGCAGCACCGATTTTCGCGTCGCCCGCGGCGCTTCCGACCGACGCAAAATGAGCCAGATACAGGCCGTACAGGCGCTTGGCCGCCTCGAACAGGAGCGCGGTGAAGGTGGAGGCCAGCAGCGCGGTCCGCCACGGCAGCCGGCGGACGGACGCGTAGCGGTAGGTGATGTAGAAGAGCGAGACCGAGAAGCCGAAGGCCAGCACCTCGGTCGAGAGCCGCCCGAGCGTCGAGAAGACGAAGGCCAGCTGCGGGATGACGCGGGCCGAGCCGCGGGCCCAGGCGATCGTAAGCACCGTGCTCAGCGAGGTGTTGGCCAGGAACAGCGCCACGGTGGCGACCACCATCGCCACGTCGCGCAGTTTGCCGGCCAGCCAGGTGAGCAGGAAGTTCCGGGGCGGCGCGGGCCGGGCGGAGACGTCGTACACGTCGTTGAGCGAGGTCCGGACGCCCGCGAAGAGCCGCGTGCTGAACCAGATGAACGCCGGGATGGCATAGAGCGAGATCTGCCCGCGATTCCGCGAGACGCCGATCAGGAGGCGTTCGACCAGATCGAACGGATCGCTTCCGGCATCGGAGCTGTGCGGCGGGAAAAAGCGATGAAAGAGGAGCGTGGGATCGACCGCGGGTCCACCCGCAATGGCCTGCGCCACGTGGGTGAGGCCGATCAGCACCAGCAGCACGAACGGCACCGCCGCCAGCAGCGCGTCGAAGGTGAGCGCGCTGGCCAGGAACGGGATGTTGTTTTCGTCGGCGGCCTGCAGAGTCCGGCGGAGAAAGCCGGCGGGCGTCCGATGCCACCCGCCGGACCGGATCCGCTTCAGGCGAGCGGCTCCTCGAAGTCGCCGACCGCCCGGCGCCGCGCGCGCGATTCGGCCAACCGGCGTTCGAGCTCCTCGCGGGCCGAGCTGCCGGAGGCCCGCGGCCGGATGGCGGGCGCCTCGGGCGCCTCGTCGAATTCGTCGTCGTCGTCGTCGACCAGATCCTCGAGCGCGTGCTTGCCGCTCCCGAACTGTTGCGCGATATCGTCCAGCTTCTCCTCGGTCATGGCGCGGACCTTCCAGAGCTGCCGCTGCAGCCCCCGGCGGGCTTCCTCCCCGGTGCGCGGCGCGTAGAGCAGCGCCAGCCCGGCGCCCAGCGCGGCGCCCCAGAACAACCACTTGACCGAGCTGTCACCCCCGCGCTCGACGTAGACGATCTCCCGCCCCTTCTTGCGACGTACCATGCGCTCCTCCTATTCCCCGGCGTCCGGGTCGTCCTCGGCCGCCACCAGGACGGGCTTCAGCGCCGCGTGGTGCTGCATGGGGGCCTGGACGAAACGATTGATGTCCTTCTCCGTCCCGTTCACGTTGAGCTGCTCGAACAGGAACGCGAAGGTGCGCTCGAGGTCGGCCGCGATGGCGCCGCGGACCTCCTCGCTCAGCGACCAGAATTCGCGCTTGAACGGCCCGATGGCCTTCTTGCGCGCCTTGTAGTAGAACTGCTCCGCGGTGTCGCCCGCCTTTCGCTCGCCCGCGGCGTTCTCGTCCACCCACCGCCGCAGCCGGTCGCGCAGGTCGGTCGGCAGCTTCGGATGGTCGAACACGATGTTCTGGAAATTCGTGGCCAGGTGGATCTCCGCCGTCTCGATGCGGGGAAAGCTGCCGAAGGCGTTCGCGGGGAGCGTGCTCGCGCCGTGCTGCACCGCGCCGGCCAGGCCATAGTCCTCTCGCGCGGCCTTCGACAGGGCGGCGAGGGCCTGGAGATCCAGCTTCACGTCGGCGATCGAACCGTCGGGCAGAACCACCCCGCCGTGGCTGGTGCCGGTCTGTACCGAAATCTTGCTGATTCCCGTGATGTCGCCGTCGGCGGCGGCGATGGCGCGGTTGTAGCCCTGCATGAAGGCGTGCAGCTCCTCGACGGTGCTGTTCTTCATGCCCACCTCGCCGATCTCCGCACCGATCGACACGGTGACACCCTCGGTCTCGTGCTCGCGGATGAAAGCCGTGATCTCGGCGGCGCGCTCGTAGTTGAGACGCTGCTGCTCTTCCAGCGAGTCGGGGGCGAGGTCCACCAGCGTCGAGGTGTCCACGTCGATGTTGTAGAACCCCGCCCCCACCTCTTCGGCGATGAGCTTCTTGACCTCGCCCACTTCGGCCTCGGCATCCGCCTGGTACTTCTTGTGATTGACCTGGCAGTGGTCGCCCTGGATGAAGAGGGGCAGCACGTAACCCTCGCGGAGCGCCGCGCCGATCAGCACCGAGACGTATTCCGCGGGACGCTGGTCGGTGTAGGCGATCTCGGACCGCGCGATTTCCAGGATGATCGCCCCGGCCTTCCCCGTCCGGGCGACGCGGAAGATCGCGCGAGCGGTGTCGTAGGCCATGGCGCGCACGTTCATGGCCGGGACCGTGATCCCGCTGACGTCGCCACGGCCGCGGGCCTCGTACAATCCCTGGATCGATGCCGGCCGGGCTCCGGTCACCTGGCCCAGCTCCCACAGGAGCCAGCGCGCCGCCTCCTTCTCGTCGCTCGCGCCGAAGACCGCCTGCCACACGAGCCGGTCGGTCGCCGGGGTGCGAAGGCGGGTGGGATCGCGCACCGTCACGCCTCCCGGCACCAGCGCCACCGCCCCCCCGTACAGATCGACCGCCCGCTGGATTTCGTCAGCCATGTATCGGCACCCTCGGCAAGTGCAGTGTGTCGGAATGTGGGGTAAAGGTAGAGCGGAACGGGGGGACCGTCAAACGATCCTCCGAGGCCTCACGACCCTCACGTCTGGTCCCGGTCGCCCACCGCGTCCTCGGGCGGTGGCGCGTCGTACCCCGCCCGTCCCATCGCCGCGAACGTCAGCCGCTTGCCCAGCTCCACGCCCGGCTGATCGAATGGATCGATGCCGTACCATACACCGGCGTACCCGGCCGCGATCTGGAAGAACATTAGGAGCTCGCCGACGGTCGCGGCGGTGAGATCGGGCAGCCGAAGGGTGCAGCTCATCCGCCCCATCCGCGCGAGCGCGGTGGCCGTGGCCTCGTACTCCGCGCGCAACAGCTCTCCGAGCGTGTGCCCGGGCAGGTACGCGAGATCGGGCGGGAGCTCCGGCACCCCGGGCTGCTCGGCGGACGGTCCCGGGATCGGAAGGTCGCGGCCCGGATCCTCGACGACGGCGAAGGTGATCACCTTGTCGAACGGTCCCTCCATGAAGAGCTGCACCTGGCTGTGCTGATCGGTGGCGCCGGTGGCGGCCATCGGCGTGGGACCGGCGTGCACGACTCGTCCCTCGCGATCCACTCGCTTCCCCAGACTCTCGGCCCAGAGCTGACGGAACCATTCGGCGAAATCGCGCAGCCGGTCGGTGTACGGCATCAGGACGTCGATCCGGGCGCCCAGCTCGGCGTCGGCGGCCCAGAGCAACGCCGCGTAAAGCGCCGCGGGGTTGTCGAGGAGATCGTCGGCCTCGG
Organism: Gemmatimonadales bacterium; assembly: GCA_038320055.1. Taxonomy (GTDB): domain Bacteria; phylum Gemmatimonadota; class Gemmatimonadetes; order Gemmatimonadales; family GWC2-71-9; genus CAVVWJ01. The sequence goes on from JBBQDU010000181.1 coordinate 3,858, forward strand.
CTCGCTGGACGGCACGGCGGGCACCGCCCAGCAGCGCCTCGATGTCGATGCCCACCAGTGCCGCGGGCAGGAGGCCGACGGGGCTGAGGACGCTGTACCGGCCCCCGACGGCCGGCGGCACCGCCAGCGTGGCGATCCCGTCCCGCGATGCGATCTCCCGGAGCGCTCCCCGCTCCGGATCGGTGGTGAAGACGAGGTGCCGGTGCGCGGCGTCCCCCAGCGCGTCCTCGAGCCACGCGCGGACGACGAGGTACTGGGCCATCGTTTCGGCCGTGCCACCCGATTTGCTGATCACGTTGACCAGCACCCGACGCGGGTCAATGCGCTCGAGCGCGGCGCCGACCGTGGTCGGATCGACGTTCTCCAGCACCGTCAGGCGCGGAAAGTAGTCCCGGCCCTCGTCGTCCAGCTCGTTCCACGCGGGCCGGCGAAGCGCGCCGAGCAGCGCGCGGGTGCCGAGCGCCGAGCCGCCGATGCCGAGCACCAGGATGTGCTCGTGCGCCTGGCCGAGGCCCTCGGCGAAGGTCGTGATCTCGCGCACCGTGTCGCCCTGGTCGATCAGCCCATAGAACCCGTACTCCCCCGCCTCCCTCCGCCGGCGGACCTCGGCGTGCACGGCACCGAACCGGGTGGCGAGCTCGGCCAGGCGCGCCCTCGGCACCCCATGATCCCCTTCGAGCGCCTCGCGGAGCATCCGCCCGTAGGCCAGGGTGATCACGGGATGTCCACGTTCAGGCCGTCGTAGGCGGGCAGAATCCCGTCGGGCAGTTGCCCGGCGAGCTCCGCGTGCCCGGTTTCGTGGGTGAGATGCGTGAGATAGGTGCGTCGCGCGCCGAGCGCCTGCGCGGTATCGACCGCTTCGCCGATGCTCAAGTGCGTTGGGTGCGGACGCCACCACAGCGCGTTGAGGGCGAGGAGATCGAGCCCCTGCAGGTGCCGGCGCTCCGCCTCGGGGATCGCCTTCACATCGGTGATGTAGGCGAGCGCGCCGATCCGGTAGCCGTACACCCTGATGTGTCCGTGCTGAAACGCGAGCGGCAGCACTTCCACGCCGGCCACCCGCACGGGCCGGTCGGGCTCGATGCCGTGCAGCTCGAGGCTCGGCTTCGAGGTTCCCTCGTAGGGCCGCACGTCGTCGAAGATGTAGCTGAAGGAGGCGCGCAGGCGATCGAGCGTTTCCGGAGGACCGTAGATCGGCAGCGGGCGACGCCGGCGCACCGAGAACATGCGGAGATCGTCGATGCCGTTGGTGTGATCGGCGTGCTCGTGGGTGTAGAGCACCGCGTCCACCTGCGCGATCCCGCCGGC
>JBBQDU010000182.1:0-5088 GCA_038320055.1 Gemmatimonadales bacterium
GCTGCGGGCCAGTTGTCCTCGGCCCATCGGCGGCGCTGGTAGTCGTCCGGACGCCCGGCGCTCGCGAGAAACTCCCGATCCACGCGCGCGGCGGCGGCCGGTCCGGCTTTCCGGATGGCGAGGATCGCGCTTAGCGCCGACAGCGCGGCTTCGGGGAACGAGTCGCGACGCGTGGCCGCGTACATGCGTCCGAGGGCGGCCAGATCGCCGGGATCGGCCGCGCGCGCGACCACGTCGGCGGCCACGCTCCGGACCGCGGCGTCCCGATGCGTGAGCAGCGGGCGCGCGGCCGCGAGCAGCGGTGGCGCCGGTCCTTCGACCTCGGTGCTCCACGCCTGGAGCCCGGCGGCGACGACCCGACCGTCCCGGTCGGCGAGAAAGAACGGCGACGCCCCCGGCCCTGCGATGGCGGTCCCCTCCGCTGCCGCGGCCCGCTCGCGCCAGTCGGGGCTCGTGCGCCACCGCGCGGCCGCGGCAGGAAACGCCGCCGGCCCGGCACGGGCGAGTCCTACCAGCGCCGCGCGCCGCACCGCGAACAGTCCCTTCCCCCCGGCCACGCGGGTCAGCCCCTTCACCGCCTCGGCGCCCCCCAACTCCCCGAGGGTTTCGGCAGCCGTGACCTGGACGCTGGGCAGCGGATCGTCGAGCATCGGCACGAGCTTGCCTGCGAGGCTCGAGTCCCGGAAGCCGGCCAGCGAGCGGAGTGCGTTGATCCGGACCTGCGGGCTCGGCTCGTCGGCAGCGCGCACAAGTAGTTCGGCGACGGCCGAGGGGGCGAGCTTGGCGGCGTCGGCGTACTCGCGGGTGAGGGCGCGGGCCGCGAGCGACCGCAGGTAGGCCTCCGGATCACGCAGCGCCAGCAGCATCCGGTTGCCCGCCGCCGGCGCGTGCAGCCGGCCGAGGCTGTAGATCGCGCGGAGACGCGGCGCGGCGTTGGTATCGTCCATGAACGGCAGGAGGCCGGTCACCGGTGCGTCGTCCCCGAGCCGCCATGCCTCGCTCAGCACCTGGTTCCGGGCCGGGGTCCGATCCTCCTGCGACAACGTGACCCGGCCGGCGAGCACGCCCGCGAAAAATTCCCCGCTCCGGCGCCCGCCGATCTTGGCCAGGGCGGTGACCGCCTCGACCGCGGTCGGGGCGTCCAGGGCTGGAAGGCCGGTCAGCCGCTCGATGAGCGGCGCGACGGCCGCCGTGTCGCGGAGCAGGCCGAGCGCGAACGCGGCGGCGACGCGCACGGTGGAGTCGCGGTCGGCCAGCAGCGGCAGCACGAGGGGCGTGGCGCGAAGATCACCGATCCGGCCGGCCCCCAGCACCGCGACGCGTCGCACGAGCGAGTCCGGCGCCACCATGGCGCGGCGGAACCGGTCGGGCTGAAACTCGCGCGCATCCTCGGCGGCCAGCAGCGGGACGAGCTCCTCGACCACCGTTTGTTCCTGCGCGTGGACGCGTGCCGGCGCGGCCGACATCGACCAGGCCAGCAGGAACAACGGCAAGCCACGAAACGGAAGAGGGCGCACGGCGGAACGGGCGAGGCGAAGGGTTCTGCAAAGGATCACGCGCTGTCCTCGGGTGTGGCGGGGGTGAGGCCGAGCCGGACCGGATCGGGCGTGACGGTGAGCACGCGTCGGACGGCTACCGGGATGCGCGCGAGGCCGAACGCCGCGTCAAGCGCGAGGAGCGCTACCGTGGCCGTCGCCAGCAGCCGTCCGTCGTCGGCGTGTTCCACCGCGTAGCCGAATTCGACGCGGCGCGAGGCCAGCTCCCGCACCCAGCACCGGATGCGAATGGGGTCGTCGAACCGCGCGGGCTGCCGGTACCGGACGGCCACCGTGCTGACCGCGAGCCGAAGCCCGCCGGTCTCGAGCTCCCGATAACTCGCTCCGCACCGGCGGAGGTGCTCGGTCCGGGCCACGTCGAGCCACACGAGGTAGCGCGCGTGGTACGCGACGCCCATCTGGTCGGTCTCGGAGTAATTGACCCGGACCAGGGTCTCGGTGACGGACGGTCCCGTCATGCCTGCCTCTCGGGGTTGGTGACGCTCGGCGGGGCGGCGGTGTCACACTTCGGCGGCCGCGGCGGCGGTTGCCCCGCCGGTCGGGGCGATCCATCTTTGGCGCCGTGCTGGGCCATGCGCTGGTTGTCGTGTCCGATGCCCACCTCGGCATCGCGCCTGCCGCCGTCGAGGAGGGGCTCCTGTCGTTCCTGGAGGCCGTTCCCGATCTCGGGGACAGCCTGCTCGTGAACGGCGATCTCTTCGATTTCTGGTTCGCCTACAGCCGGGTGATCCCGCGGCGGGGCTTCCGCGTGGCCGCCGCGCTGGCCCAGCTCCGCCGTCGCGTGCCGATCGTGATGGTCGGGGGCAACCACGACCGCTGGGGCGGCGACTTCTGGGATCGCGAAATCGGCATCCGGTTCGAGCCGCACCGGGCCAGGTTCGAGATCGGTCGTCGGCGCGTCGAGGCCATCCACGGTGACGGCCTGACGGAGCCCGGCCGCCGGGCGAGGGCGCTCCACCGGGCGATCAACCATCCGGTCACCGCCGCGGTGTACCGCACGCTCCATCCGGAGCTCGGACTCCGGCTGGTGGACGTGTTAAGTCCCCACCTCGGCGACCATTCCGCCACCCCGGACCGGCTCGCCGAGGCCGCGGCGCGACAGGGGCGATGGGCGGCCCAGCACCTGGCCGCGGAGCCGAGCCTGGGGCTCGTGATCATGGGCCACACGCACCTGCCTGCCCTCGAGGAACCGGCCGCCGGACGGCAGTATCTCAATCCCGGCGCGTGGTTCGACGGCTTCCGATACGCCGTGGCCAGCGAGACGGGCGCCGACCTGTGCACCTTCAGCCCAACGGCACGACCTCGGCGCGTTCCAGACGGTCCCCGATGAAGCGGGCGCCGACCTGACGGAAACGCGCCTCATCGTCGCTGACGACGAAGCGGTGCGTACCTTTCCCCCCGGCCGGTGCCCGGAGCGATTTCGCCTCGAGCGTGTCCACGACGGCGGCGGCGGTCTCCTCGCCGCTGTCGATCAACCGCACCGTCGTTCCCATCACCTGCTGCAGCAGCGGCTTGAGCAGAGGGTAGTGGGTGCAGCCGAGCACGAGCGTATCGACACCCGCCCGACGGAGCGGTTCGAGATACTCGTGCGCGATCAGCGCCGCCGCCGGATGCTCGAACCACCCCTCCTCGACCAGTGGCACAAATAGCGGGCACGGCCGCTGCTCGACCAGCGCGTCCGGCCGGGCCCGCCGGATGGCTCGCGCGTAGGCATTGCTGGCGATGGTTCCCGCCGTCCCGATGACCCCGATGGGCCCGGCCTCCGACGCCGCGGCGGCCGCCTGTGCGCCCGGCTCGATCACCCCGATCACGGGCACCGGTGAATGCGCCTGGAGTGCCTCGAGCGCGTGCGCGGTGCTCGTATTGCAGGCCACCACCACCGCCTTCACGCCCTGGCCCAGCATCCAGTTCAGAATCTCGATGCTGTAGCGCCGTACCGTCTCGGGCGACTTGGGTCCGTACGGCACGCGCGCGGTGTCGCCAAAATAGATCGTCGACTCCTCGGGCAGGCGCTCGTATACCGCGCGCGCCACGGTGAGACCACCGATGCCCGAGTCGAAGATTCCGATGGGAGATGCGTTCATCGAAGGCGGAAGGGAACGGTCACGCTGCCACCGATCCCGCCGGGCACCGCCCGGAGCTTGAGATCGGCCGGGAAATCGGTCAGGTGGCCCGACACGTAGGCTTCGAGCCCCGACAGCAAGTGGTTGAACGCCAGCAGGACCACCCAGTCCTCGTGCTCCCGGCGCTTGTCCTCGGCGCGTCCGGAGCCGGTTCGCCGGAGATAGGCGAGCTCGTGCCGGGTCTTGAGACTCATGCCGAGCGTCGTGCCCTCCCAGACGATGAAGAGCCCACCGGTCAGCTTCCGGCCCAGTTTGGCCTGCCCCCACCCCGGCAGCAGGAACGAGCGCCAGAAGGCGTTCATCGGGCTGGTGCGGAGGGCGAGGGAGTCGCCGTCGGACCGCGGCGTCGGACCCGCAAGGGACGAGTCGGCGGGGATCGCGGCGGCCGGCGCCGCAACGGTCGAGTCCTGGGCAGGGAGCCGGCTGCCGCCGAGGGCCACCAGCAGCGCGAGTGCGGCGAGCGACCGACGATGACTGAGCGTCAAATGAAGGTAATCCCGGGGCAAGGTGGCGCGAGCGGCTGGTGGCGGGAGCGTGTGAGAATCGAACTCACCAGAGCCGCCGAAGGCGTCTCCGTCGCGGTTTTGAAGACCGGCCGAGCCACCAGGCCCGATCCGCCCCCGTGCGTCAGGAAGGTAACACCGCAACGGCCTCGATCTCGACGCGGGCGCCGCGCGGGAGCGCGGCGACGGCCACGGTCGAGCGCGCGGGACGGTGCTCGCCGAAGGTGCGGGCATAGACCTCGTTCATGGCGCTGAAGTCGGCCATGTCCACGAGGAACACGCTCGTCTTCACCACGCTGGTTACGTCCACGCCGGCCGCCGTGAGGATGGCCCGGAGGTTCTCCAGGACCCGCGCGGTCTGCTCGGCGATGCCGCCGTCGACCAGCTCGCCCGTGGCCGGGTCGAACCCGACCTGGCCCGCTGTGAACAGGAACCCGTTGGCGCGGGCGGCCTGGCTGTACGGACCGATCGCGCGGGGTGCGTTCGGGGTCGAGACGAATTCGATGGGCATCAGAACAGCCCCTCGATGGTCCCGTCGGGATGGACACGAATCGCCTCGGCGGACGGCGTCTTGGAGAGACCGGGCATCGTCATGATCTCGCCGGCCAGCGCCACGACGAACCCGGCCCCGGCCGAGGCGTAGACGTCGCGAATGGTGAGCCGGAAGCCGCTCGGCCGGCCCAGCTTGGTGGCGTCATCGCTGAAACTGTACTGGGTCTTGGCCATGCAGATCGGCGTGTCGGCAAGGCCCATCGCCTCGCACTGCGCGATGTTCTTCTCGGCGGCGGCCGAGTAGTCCACGCCATCGGCGCCGTAGATCTCCTTCGCGATCGTCTCGATCTTGGTCTTGATCGGGAGGGCCGCGTCGTAGATCGGCTTGAAGGCGGCTTTGCCCTCGTCGAGCAC
>JBBQDU010000183.1:0-5050 GCA_038320055.1 Gemmatimonadales bacterium
GAACCTCGTTGTTGACCACGCGCTCGCCCGCGCTGTAGAGCTGGCCGCCGTGGTGGAGCCCGTGGCCCTGCGCCTCGAGCCTGAGCCAGTGCGTGGGGTTGGCGTGCAGGAGCAGGCCGTAGTCGAACACCTCGCGCCCGCGCGGCGTGTTGAGCCGCTGCCAGTCGAGAAAGATCTCCCCGCCGCCGGCCGGATGCCGCTCCCGCCACTGCACGCCGTATTCGACCGGCCGGACGATGTCGAGCAGGGTGCCCTCGAGCGGCTCCAGGTAGCCGTGCCGATCCTCGGTCACCAGTGTACCGAGGACGCCGAGCGACTGCGCGGTGCGGTAGCGGAAACCAAGCACGGGCTTGAACGGGGCAAGGAAGCGCGAGTCGCCGCTCTCGTGATTGCCGTGAAACCCCGCGATAACCTCGGTCCGCGGCCCCAGCGCCGCGGAGAGGTAGCTGAGCACCTGCCCGCCGAGCAGGGTCTCGCCGGTCCGGTAGGGGTTGAAGAACTCGGTGTTGTCGACGTAGAAGGTGAGCGCGTTCTTCCAGGTGAGCTCCTGCGCGCCGACCGATCGCGCCCCACCCAGCACGAGCACGGCCGCCATGATCCAGCAGGCGCGTCTAGCCACCGGCCATGGCCCCCACCACCAGATACGGCTCGGCGCCCCGGGCGACCGCGTCGGGCAGCGGCGCGTCCGGCGGCTCGTGGGACAGGTCCTGCTCGCACGCGAAGAACCTGAGAAACGCCCGGCGCTCCCGGGTCGTCTGATCGCGGATGGTACCGCGCAGCACGGGATAGCTGGCCTCGAGCGCATCGAGCACCGAACGCTGCGTCGCCGGGCCATCGAGCCGAAGCTCGACCTCGTCGCCGACGCGCGCCAGTGTCCGGAGATGGTACGGAAGCACGACCCGGATCATGCGAGCGTCTGGACCTCCACGGACAGGACGGCCGGCAGGTCGCGGACGATCGGATTCCAGCTGTCGCCCCCATCGGCCGATGCGTAGACCTGCCCGCCTGTAGTGCCGAAATAGACGCCGCAGGCGTCAAGCGAATCGACCGCCATCGCGTCCCGCAGCACGTTGACGTAGCAGTCGCGCTGGGGCAGGCCGCGGGTGAGGGGCTCCCACTCCTGGCCGCCCGACCGGCTCCGGAACACCCGCAGCTTACCTTCGGGCGGATAGTGCTCCGAATCGCTCTTGATCGGCACCACGTAGATGGTCTCCGCCTCGTGGGCGTGCACGTCGATCGGAAAGCCGAAGTCGGTCGGCAGGTTGCCGCTCACCTCGCGCCACGAGTCGCCGGCGTCGTCGCTCCGCATCACATCCCAGTGCTTCTGCATGAAGAGCACGCCGGGGCGCGAGGCGTGCATGGCGATCCGGTGCACGCAGTGGCCGACTTCCGCGTTGGGGTCCGGGAGACCCGGCGACTGCAGGCCGCGGTTGATCGGGCGCCAGCTCTGTCCGCCGTCGTCGGTCCGGAACGCGCCCGCCGCCGAGATGGCGACGAAGATGCGCTTGGGATCGGCCGGGTCCAGGAGGATCGTGTGCAGGCACATCCCTCCCGCCCCGGGCTGCCACGAGGGCCCCGATGCATGGCGGCGCAGGGCGGCGAGCTCCTGCCAGCTTCGCCCGCCGTCGGCCGAGCGAAACAGGGCCGCGTCCTCGACGCCGGCGTAGATCGTCTCCGGGTCGGTCAGCGACGGCTCGAGATGCCACACGCGCGCGAACTGCCACGGGTGCTGGGTGCCGTCGTCGGAGCGCTGGATCACCTGCCCGAACCACCCGCTCGACTGCGACGCGTAGAGCCGGTCCGGGTCTGCCGGGGAGCCCTTGACGTGGTAGATCTCCCACCCGGCGAAATGGGGTCCGCTGACGTTCCAGCGGTCGCGCTTGCCGTCCGCCGTCAGGATGAACGCGCCCTTCCTCGTACCCACCAGCACTCGTACTCCGCTCATGACGTCGTCCCTCCCGAGTCAGTCGGGGATCGTGGTTCAGCAGCCGACGGGGGTCGGTGGCGCCGCCGGGATCGGTGGCGCCACGGGTACGAGAACCTCGGGAAGAATGCGGCCGTGGTCAAGAGTCGCGGGACGGCCCCGAGCGGAGCAACCCGGTCACCCGGGCCACCAGGTTGTCCGGGCTGAAGGGCTTCTGGATGAACGGGGCGGCGTCGGGCAGGAGGCCCTGCGCACGCATGTCCTGCCCGGAATAGGCGGAGGTGTAGAGAATCCGGAGGTCGGGCCACCGCCGGCCGATCGCTTCGCCAAGCTCTTGGCCGCTCATGCCGGGCATCGCGAGATCGGTCAGGACGAGGCCGGGAGGCACCGCGCTGTCCGCCAGGAAGCGTCCGGCGGGCCATGTTGCGGAGCATCGGCGATCGGGAGGGTGGCGGCACGGGAGACAGGTCTTCCTCCGCGGAGACCGCGGGCAGGTATACCCGAATCGTCGCCCCCTGGCCGCGAGCGCTCGACACTTGGATATGCCCGCCGTGCTGCTTGACGATCCCGTACACCATCGAGAGGCCGAGTCCCTTGCCCTGGCCGATGGGTTTGGTGGTAAAGAACGGTTGGAAGATACGGGAGGCCGTCAGCGGGTCCATTCCGATACCGGTGTCCGACACGGCCAGGAGCACGTAGGGACCGGGCACCACCTCGTCCTCGGGGTGGGCCAGGACATCAGTCATTTCGAGCACGGCGTCCTCGGTCCACAGGGTCACCATCCCTCCCGCGGGCATCGCATCACGCGCGTTGGTCACGAGGCTCAGGAGGATCTGCTCCAGCAGGCTCGAGTCGGCCCGCGCCTGCTGTCGAGCCCGCTGGGGGGCGACCACGAGCGACTGGTCGGGTCCGAGCACGCTGCCGAGCCGCGGAGCCAACTCTTCGAGCATCGCGTGCACGTCAAGAATTCGCGGCACGATGATCTGCTGGCGGCTGAACGCCAGGAGCTGCTGACTGACGCGCGCGGCGCGGCCGGCGGCGTCGACCATGATCTGCACGTCATCTGCCTGGGGATGGTGAGGGCCGAGGGCCCTCAGCACGAACACGCCGAAGCCCAGTACGGCGGCCATCTGATTGTTGACTTCGTGGGCGACGCCGCCAGCCAGGGTGCCCACCGCCTCGAGCTGCTCCGCCCTCCGCACCTGCTCCTGCGCGCGCCGGCGCTCCGTGATGTCCCGGATGATCGAGGACATGGCCGCGATCTCCCCCAGCGCCTCGACGTGCGGGGTCAGGGTCACCGAGGCGTCGATGGGCCGCCCGTCCCGAGCAACCAGCCCCGTCTCGAACCTGACTTCCCGACCCTGTCGGAGCGATTCGAAGGCGCGCTCGACCTCCTCCTTGCGATCCGCCGGCACGATGAGGTCTCCCACGACGCGGCCCACCGCTTCCCCGGCCGCGTAGCCGAAGATCCGCTCGGCACCGCGATTCCAGGTCCGGATCGTGCCGTCCGGGCTCATCAGCAGGATGGCATCGCCGGAGGCGCTCACCACGCCGGCGAGCTGCTCGGCGTCCCGGCGGGCGAGCAGGAGTTCCCGCTCGTAGCGGCGTCGGTCGGAGATGTCGAAGAGTGTGGTGCGGATCGAGCCCGCTCGGCCATCCTCGCCCCGCTGCTGTACCGAGTTGAGCAGGACGGGCACGAGCGACCCATCCGCACGGACGAGGTCGAGAGCGACCTCCTTGATGGCCCCCTGCATCCCGAGGAGCGGGGCGTAGTGGGTCTCGTAGAACATCCGCCCGGGCACCGTCAGGAAACTCTGCAGCGAGCGGCCGAGGACCGCTTCGCGGCGGTGGCCGGTCAGGCTGAGGAGGGTCTGGTTGACGCGCACGATCGTGCCGTCGGGCTGCGTGCTGACGTAGCCGCACGGCGCGTTCTCGTACAGCTCGCGCGCCTCGTCCTCCGGGATCCCGGGCAGACGGTCGCCTTGGTCGCGGTCAGGCGGCACCGCTCACTCCTGAAGAAAGGTCGTGATGGCCGAGACGGTTTCCTCGGGCGCGCTGAGGTTGGGGCAATGGCCGGTTGCCTTCATGAGCACCAGGCGGCTATCCCGCAGCCGTCCGTGCACGTATTCGCCAACCGGCCGCGGCGCGATCGGGTCCTCCGCGCACTGGAGCACGAGCGCGGGCACGTCGAGGCGCGGCAGATCCGCCCGATTATCGGACAGGAAGGTCACGCGCGCGAAGTGTCGGGCGATGTCCGGATCGGTCCGGCAGAAACTGTTGGTCAGCTCCTCGGCGAGCTCGGGCCGGTCGGGATTGCCCATGATGGTGGGAGCCATGGCGGCGGACCACCCCAGATGGTTGCTGTCGAGCAGGTCGAGCAGGCCGTCGATATCCTGGCGGCTGAACCCGCCAACGTAGTCGGCGTCGTCGACGTAGCGGGGCGACGGGCCGACCAGCACCAGGCGGGCGAAGCGCCGCGGCTCGCGGATGGCGGCGAGGATCCCGATCATCGCGCTCACCGAATGCCCCACGAAAACGACGTTGGTCAGGTCCAGCGCGGCACAGATCTCCAGCACGTCCTGCGCGTAGCCGTCGAGGGTGCCGTATTTCTCCCGGGAGTAGGCCAGCGGATCGGAGCGACCCGCGCCGACGTGGTCGAAGAGCACCACCCGGTAGGCCTGTTCGAACGCCGGCGCGACGAAGCGCCACATGCGTTGGTCGCAGCCGAACCCATGGGCGAACAGCATGGGCTGGGCACCCCGGCCGGTGACGGTGACGTGATTGCGCTCCAGCACCGACATGGACTCGACTCCAGCGTGACGGACGGACCCCCCCGGCTGCCAAGATACCTGCCATCATCCGCCCTGCCTATGTGCGGCGGCAAGTGGTCCCGTCAGCGCGCAGGCCGCGGCCGGGGGGGGACGCGAAACGGCGGCGCCATGACCATGACGCCGCCGTTCGAGCCCGCGTGCAGTGGAGAGCCGGATCTCCCCTTACTGCACCGCGTTCATCATGTCGAAGATCGGCAGGTACATCGCGATCACCATGCCGCCGACGATCACGCCCAGCAGTACGATCATGGCCGGCTCCATGAGGCTCACCAGCGCGCTCACGGCCACGTCCACT
>JBBQDU010000184.1:0-4994 GCA_038320055.1 Gemmatimonadales bacterium
GATAGCCGCTTCGCGCTCGGCGCGGGCGTGCTCGACCAGGACGAGGTGTATCAGTCCGTCGGGATCGGCATCGGCTACCAGACCATCGTCGGCGCGATCCAGGTGGCGCTCGGCTACAAGCTCAACCCGTCGCCACTCGACGTGCGCTCCGCGCAGGCCGTGCTCGACGCCCTGACCAACGGGACGTCCATCGGCGCGGCGCCGACCTCGTCGTCGCGCCGGTTCCATTTGCACTTCGCCATCGGAGCGACGTTCTAGGGGCGACGCCCGCGGGCGAGGCGCTGGCGTCGCGCCTGGCCGGACCGCATGTTGGACCCATCACCGGGGGATCGATGACCAGACTGATGCTGATGGCAGTGGCCGGTGCGCTCGCGGTGGGCTGCGGCGGCGAACGTTCGGCCGGGCGTGACTCGGGCAACATCGCCCCAGACTCCACCCTGTTCGGCGACGACCGCGCGCGCCAGGGCGACGCCGCCCGCACCGTTGCGGAGGTGGCCCTGCTGGAGCGCCTCGTGGATGAATACGAAGGCCTGGACGTCGTGATGGACGAGCTGGCGGGGCCGTCGACCGGGAGTCGGGTGCAGGGGCGCGCGTGGAAGGGGGATCGCCACGAGGACGCAACGAAGGACCGGCTGCTGGCGCTGCTGCTGACGGAGTTCGGCGAGCGCTATCACCCGCGCACGCCGGAGGGTGCGGTCGCGACGACGGACTCGATCGCCGCGCTCTCGAAGGAGGATGGTACGCGCGCACTCGAGGCGCTCGTGCTGGCCCAGCACCGGCGCGTCGCCGCGGCCATCGCCGCCGAGCTGCCGACGGTGCGGAATCCGCGCGTGCGGGAGACCCTCACCCAGCTGCAGGAGAGCCTCCAGAAGGAAGTCCGGAAGCTCGGCGGCGCGGGCGACGCCTAGCGCAGCCGGACGACCTTCGCCTTCGAGGGCACGTCGTTGCCGTCCAGGATGAAGAGCATGTACCAGCCGGGCGGGGCCAGGGTCCGACCGGCCGGCGCCCGAACCGCCAGGCCCCCGCTCGTCGTGGCGAAGTCGAGCCACATGAACCGCTGGTTCGCGTCGAACGCGTGTGTCGTCGAGCCGAGCGCGATCAGGCTCACCTTCCCCACTCCCGCGGCATCCGCCGTCCCCACCGTGAACGTCTGCCCGTAGCCCACCGCTGATGGTGCGCTCGAAATCACCGGGCGCGCACCGTTGAACAGGTAGGGCGGCGAGTAGAGCTCCGAGTTCCGCTGATCGGGCGCCGGGGTGCCGTCCTCCTGCAGCGCGTCGCCGCTGCCGGCGTGCAGCACCCGGCCGTCGGGCAGCAGCACCGAGGTCGAGTGGTAGGCCCGGTCGATGGCATTGCCCGCCACCTGCCGCCAGACACCCGTCGCGGGGTTCCAGATTTCGGCCACGTGCACCGCGAGGGTTGTTTCGTTGAAGCTGGTCCCCCGGGTCCCGCCGGTGACGAGCACTTCACCGGTGGGCAGGACCGTCGCGTTCAGGTGCCGCCGTGGATAGGCCATGCTTCCGGTGGAACGCCAGGTGGGCGACGCGTCGTTGAGGTCGATGGTTTCCGCCGTGGCCAGCGTCCGCCCCCCGCCCACATAGAGAATCTTCCCCGGCGAGTACATCACGGCCGCGCCGTAGTCGCGCACGCCGGACAGGTGCGAGGGTCCGGTCGTCCACGATCCGCTGCCGGCGGTGGAGAGCCAGCGGCTGATCTTCTCCTCGCCGGCGTAGAAGACCCTGCCGTCCGGGGCGACGAAGGTGCGGGGATAGTAGGCGAAGTTGCGGCTCGCGCCCGTCAGTGCGCGCCACGAGGAGCCGGTCCACACCTCGGGGACCGGCACGACGGTGCCGTTCTCGTCCCGCCCGGCAATGACCACGACCTGGCCGTTCGGCAGCGCCGTCGTCGTGGGATACCAGCGCCCCCTCAGCATGGGCGCCATCGTCTGCCAGGTGCGGTCTTTCCAATTGAAAATGTGGGTGTCGGGCAGCCCGTGGCCGTCGCTGATGTGACCGCCCGCAACGAGCAGCCGGCCGTCCGGCAGGAAGGTGTGGCCGGCGCAGAACAGCTGGGCGCTCACCGGGGCGCCGGCGAAGCTTCCGTTGGCGGGATTGTAGACGTACGGATCGCCGAACTTGCCCCACGCCAGCACGCGGCCGTTCCGGAGCACGTGCACGTGCAACGGGACGATCGGCCAGGCGGCCGGCGCGCTCCAGGCGCCGACGGTACCGGTGGCCGCCGTCGCCAGCGAGGGACCGCCCGTTACGGGCGCGCAGGCCGTGCGCTCGTTGTCGCGCACGCCAAGCAACTGATCGCCACGATAGAGGGCCAGGGCGCCGCCCTGCCGGACCTCGAGCTGGACCTCGCTGAACTCCGGATCGCCCGCCGCCCCGGCGCGGAGGGTCAGCTCACCCGCTTCGTCGGTGCCCTGCACCCGCCACCCGACCCGCACCGGGTAGGGATGGGCATTGATCACGACGAAACGGTTGCCGCACAAGTACAGAGCGCGGATCGGGGCTTCATCGCCTTCGGCCAGGACGCCCGGCGCACCGCCGGAGGGAGGTGGGGGCGGGCCCGGGTCACGGTCGCACGCGCCGACTAGAAACACGGTCAGGAGCGTGAGGAGCAGAGTCGGGGCGGAGACTGGACGGCGGAGGCAGGTCACGAGAATCGTCCGTTTCATCATACTGTGAGTCTACTCGATACTGTGAAGTCTACTCGGTACCCCTGGACCGGTCGAGATGACGGGTGTTGCACCCCGGGCGATGTGAGGCCCGACACCGCCGACGGGGCTCGGCGGGGCCATATGGGGGGACGGCGGCGGTCGCCGTGAACAGCGGCTCACGACCTCGGAGGGACGATGAACGCGACAGCTCGAGTGGGGATCCTGCTGCTGCTCGCCGCCTGCGGCGGCCGCGGCGATGGCGGGGGGGCGGTGGACACGACGGCCAGCCTGCCGGCCGCCGACCAGGCGGCCGGCGGTGCGGGCATGGCCGGCATGGCATCGGATACCGCCATGGCAGCCGACACTGCGATCGCGCCCGCCGCCTCCGCCCCAGGCGACACTGCACCCGCACAGACCGGGAGCGCGGCGCCGGCGCCGAAGCCGGCCGCACCGAAGCCCGCCACCGAGCCGGCCGCGCCCAGGCCGGCGGCAGCCGGTGGTGCCGCCGCGCCCGGCGCGCAGCAGATCGCATTGGGCGACAGCATCTTTCACGGGCAGGTGGCGGGCGGTACGTGCACGGCGTGTCACAGCCAGGACGCCAAGGGCACGGCGGCGGCGCCGAACCTGACCGACAAGGAATGGATCAACGGGGACGGCAGCCTCGCCTTCATCGAGAAGACCGTCACCAACGGCGTCGCTCAGCCCAAGCAGCACCCCACGCCGATGCCTCCCAAGGGCGGGGCGGCGCTCGACGACCAGCAGGTGAAGGCGGTGGCGGCGTACGTGTTCTCGCTCAGCCACTAACATCGAGCGGGAAACGCCGCAGCCAGGGCGGGGATTCGAGCCCATAGAGCGAGGGGGCCCACGACAGTGGACCCCCTCGATCGTGCCCCGCGAGGCTAGCGCAGTCCCGCCAAGGCCCCCTCGATCCGCTGCTTCTGCCCCGAATCGGTCACCATGCCCAGCGCCTTCGTGTAGTTCTGCATCGCGAGCTTCTTCTCTCCCTTGGTCGCGAATGCCTCCGCCAGACTGTCGTACGTGTTCCAGGATTTGGGGTAGTCCCGGGTGTTCTTCCGGAAGATGACGATCGCCGAATCCACCTTGCCCTGCCCCATCAGGAGATAGCCGTAGGTGTTCATCTCCGCCTCGGTGGCCAGCGCGAGCGAGCGCTGCGCCGCGGCGGCGGCACCGGCCTCGTCCCCGCGCTGGCCGAGCAGGGCGGCCTTTACCCGCAGATTGGTGAAGTTCTCGTTGATGGCGATCGACCGGTCGACCCAGCCGGAGGCCTCGTCGAGGTTGACGCCGTTGGCGGCGGACCACGCGGCCGCCTGATTCCAGGGCTGCCAGAAGAACCGGCCGAGCCCCCGAAGCTGCTCCCGCAGGCTATCGATCACCACGGCCTTGGTGTCCACGCCGATCCCGACCGGCACCGCGAGCTTCTCCCACCGGAGCGTCGCGACGACCGTGCTGTCGGTGGGATCGTCGAAGGTATAGGCCAGCCGCTCGTTCATGTCACCCGGGGCGGGCGTGACCGTGAAGCGGAGCGCGTCTTCCTTGGGATCGTAGCTGAAGCTGCCCCAGGCGCTCGCCTGGCGACTGAGGATGACGGTCCAGTCACCCCGCGCCGGAATCATGTGGAGGCCATAGCGTCCGGCCTCGACCGCCTGGCCACCCATCCGCACCGGCGAGCTGAACGCGATGACGGTGTTCTCGTTGGCGCCCGCTCGCCAGACGCTGTCGAACGGCACCAGCTTGCCCCAAATCTCTCGGCCGTTCACCGCGGGGCGATCGTACGTGATGGTGATGGTGGTAAGCCCGACCGCTTGGGCGACCGAGGCGCGCGGGCTTTGCTTCGGCAGGATCAGCGGCGGCGCCTGAGCCGCCAGGGAGCGGACCGGGGTCAGGGTCGGGGCAGCCAGCGTAGCGCATGCCAGAACGATAGGAAACGCACGGTACATGGGAACTCTCGCGTGGGGGGATGATCTCCATACGGGAATGGGGCTCGCGGGGTTGCGGTCGGTCGGACTAGTTCCCGGATCGCGGCGGGCTATCCGGGGCGAGGGGTAAGGAGGCGCGAACCAGCACGACTGGGACCACACCGCATCGAAACGATCCATCTTCTGTAACGTTGTATTACATCTGGATCGTCATCTGGCTGCCATAGAAAACCCTTAAAGCATTAAACAATAATAGCTTACTGAACAACGAAACGCTCGGTCCGCCACTTGCCAAACTGGGTGGTCGAACCCTGACCCGAGCGTAACGATGCGATTCGACAAGGTCCTGCCGGCTGCCGTCCTCCTCCTCACCGCCACCGCGCCCCGGCTCG
>JBBQDU010000185.1:0-4943 GCA_038320055.1 Gemmatimonadales bacterium
ATCCCGGCAGCAGGCGCGGAGACGAAGGGCCACCTGCTGCAGCAACTGATCCCCCGCCTCGTGGCCCAGGGTATCGTTGATCCGGCTGAAGTGGTCGAGGTCGATGAAGAACGCGGCCACTCGCCGCCCCGAACGCCGCGCGCGATCCAGCGCGTGCGCCAGGCGCTCCTTGTAGGAGAGGCGGTTCGGCAGGCCCGTCAGACTGTCGAAATAGGCGAGGGACTTCACCTGATCGAGCATGCGCGCGTTCACCAGCGCGACCGCCACCTGATCGGCCAGACGGCGGATCTGCAGCTGCTCGTCTGGGCCGCCCTCCTGCGTCGCGCGGTTGCCGATGGCGAGGATGCCGACGAGCTGGCGCTGGAACCGGAGCGGCAGCACCAGCACCGAGCGAGCGCCCAGCCGGCGGAGCGGTACCAGGTACGCGGGCAGCCCTGTCGCTTCCGCGTCGACCGCGACCAGCTCCGGGCCGTCGAGCAGGTCCTGGACGTCCTCCGATCGGAGATCCACCCGCGCCGTGTGGCGCACCTCCTCGCAGTAATCGTACGCCACGCCACTCAGCGACTTCCCGCCGTCGGGCGCGACCAGCGTCACGCCGACCATGTGGCAGGGAAACACGTCCCGCGTTCGGGCGAGCAGCGTGTCCACGATCGAGTCGGCATCGGTGGCCGACAGTACGGCGCGGTCGAGCTCCGCGGCGGTTGCGAGCGCCTGGAACTGGCGCCCCAGCTGGGCGGCCATCGCGTTGAAGGAGACGGCGAGCTCCTCGAACTCGTCCTCGCTCGCCACCGAGACTCGGCTCGCGAAGTCCCGCTCGGCGATCCGCCGCGTGCCCTCCCGGAGCTCCACCAGCGGCACCAGGTTGCGGCGAATCTGGGTACTGCTGAGCAGCAGCACGGTCGCGCCCGAGAGGAGCACCACCCAGCCGAAGGTACGGGAGAACCGGAAGACGAGGCCCAGCACCTCGTTCTCGTTCTCGCTCAGCACCAGGGTCCACGTGGGGGCGGCGAAGACCTCGTCGAGCTCGATCGGCCACGCGGAGGTGACGAACGGAGGCGCGGCGGACACGACCGGCGCCGCGGAAGCCGGCGGCAGCGGTGCGGCCTCGTTGATCGGATCGGACCGCGAGACCAGCTCGGCCTGCGTCGTGTAGAGGAGGACGTGGCCCGCGTCGTCCAGCACCGACAGCACGGTGGAGGGCGACGGCATACTCGAGGCCAGCGACGCCCAGAGGAAATCCGGGCTCACCTCGCCAATCAACGTGCCGCGCACCTCGCCTCGCCGCTCGATGCGGCGGAGCATGAAGATGCGCGGGTCGCGGGTATCGCCGGAAACGCTCAGGATGAGCGGCAGGCCGAGCGCGAGATTGTCGCGATCGCCCGAGCTGAGCGGCGGCCGGTCCTGGAGCCGGCCGAAGACGGGCAGCGAGGTGCCGTCGTCGGCTACGAACTCGAGCGCGACGAAACGGCGGCTGGCGAGAAGGTCGAGACCCGCGTTGAGCAGGCGGTCGTCATTCGCTGGATGCCCGGCGCCCCGCAGCTGGAGCACCACGCCAGGGGGAATGCTCCGGAGCGTGGCGTCGAGGAGCAGCAGCCGCTCGTAGACCGCGAGGCCCAGCGCTTCATTGGCCTGGCGCAGCCGGCGCTCGCTCTGACTGCGCAGCTCGCCGGTGACATGCCCGTACGAGACGGCCGCAACCACGGCGATCGGCAGCAGGGCACAGCTCACGAACAGCAGAAGGAGGCGACGCCCGAACCTGCTCTGCAGCGGTGCCGGTGCAAGCGTCACCAGAATGGCTCATCGCGTAGAGGGAGATCGGATGCCTAGCCGCCAGTCGCGCAATGAGTTGCGCGGTTAGCACCCGCACCGGTCTTCGGCAAGGCCTATGCCCCCGGTGGCGCAGAATCAAGCGGTTGGGAGGCAGCGAGTTGGCAGCAGCGGCGGCGGCGAGGTTCGAGGCCCGCTCCGGCATTTCGCGTCAGCCAGGTCACAGGCTCCGCACGACCACCGGCGCCCCGCGCAGCGTAGCACGGAGCGTCCGGACACGTGCCTCGACGAGTACGCCTTCCCTTCCCCCCGCACATGCGGCGCCGCGCACGCCCAGAATGTCGGCCGAAAAGCCGGCCGCACGGCGGACCCCGCCCGCCGACAGCGAGCCCGCCAACGCCACCAACAGCCCCGCCTGCCGGGCACTCTCGACCCACGCGCCCAAGTCCCCGTCACCGACGTGCGCGAACAGGTCCCGCCCATCCTTGACGAAGGTGTCGAGCAGCACGCCCCCCACTCCAACGCGCGCCGCGATCCGGCTCACCGTGTGGCGGTCCGGTGCGCCGGCCGCCTCCCGATCCGCGTAGGCCACCGCGATCACCACCGGTCGGCTCACGGCGCGCGCCGCGGCGGCGACCGCGGCGGCCACCAGTGACCGAGCGGCATCGGGGTCGGACGTGCCCGCCAGTCCAAGCTTCACATACAGTTCACCCCGCGGCTCGACGGCACGATCGACCGCCGCGATCGCCTCCACCACGCCCGCGACGCTGCCCGGGTCGCCCAGGGCGACGCTCAGCGGGACGGCGGCGGGAACCCGGCGGGCGATCTCCCGGAGGGTCGCGGCGCTCACCGCCCCTAGCGAGCCGAGCGATGGCTCCTTTGCGTCCACGATCTCCGCACCGCCCGCGAGGGCGGGTTCCACTTCCTCGCCCGACCGCACGCTCACCAACAGCCGCATCCGCGCTCCCTTGTATGATGCTAAGGCCCTGATATGTTGCGATTTGAGAACTTAGCCCGCGGGGACCACGGAGGGGAGGCGGCGTGCGGCTGCAAGGCAAGATCGTGCTCGTCACCGGCGGCTCCAGCGGGATCGGCGCCGCGATTGCCGTCGGCTGCGCGCGGGAGGGGGCGGACCTGGCGGTCACCTACCGGGGGAACGCGGAGGGCGCCGAGGAAACCGCACGCCGGATCCGGGCGCTCGGCCGGCGCGCCGAGGTGCTGCAGGTCGACATCGCCTGCGACGATGACATCGCGGCACTCGCGCGCGACCTCGGCGGGCGCTACGGGCGGGTGGACGCCTGGATCAACAACGCCGGCGCCGACATCCTCACCGGCGCCGGTGGCCGGCTGTCCCGGCTCGAGAAGCTCGACCGCGTGCTCGCGGTGGACCTCCGCGGAACGATCGTGGCCTCGTGGGCCGCCGTCGAGATGATGCGCGAGCGGGGCGGCGCCATCGTGAACATGTCGTGGGACCACGTCGGCGTCGGCATGGCGGGCGAGAATCCTCTTCTCTATTCGGCGGCCAAGGGCGGCGTCGCGAGCTTCAGCAGGTCGCTCGCGCGCGCGGTCGCGCCCGGCATCCGGGTCAACATCCTCGCGCCGGGGTTCATCGAGACCGCCTTCGGCGAGCAGGCCGACGACGGCTGGCGGCACGAGGTGGCGGAGCGGACCCCGCTCCGCCGGTGGGGCGTACCCGCGGATCTGGTCGGCGCCGCGGTCTTCCTGGCCTCGGAGGATTCGCGTTTCATGACGGGGCAGACGATCATGGTCAACGGCGGCGTAGTGATGTGAGCGGACCATCCACGACAGGAGTACTCCATGGCGACGACCAAAGAAAAGACCTATAGCGATACGGAGATCGCCGAGCGGCTGCAGGCGCTGCCCGGCTGGTACTACGAGGACGGCTGGATCCGGCGAATCTTCAAGACCGACGGCTGGCCCACCACGCTCATGCTGGTGAACGCCGTCGGCTATCTGGCCGAGGCCGCGTATCACCACCCCGACCTGACGGTCACCTGGGGCCGGCTGACCGTAAAGCTGCAGAACCACGCGGCCGGCGGCATCACGGACAAGGACTTCGAGCTCGCGCGAAAGATCGAGGACATCGTCCTGTGGCGCCCGAGCGGCGGCGCGCTGGAGGGCACGCCGAACAAATGGGTGCGGCCGGGGGATCCACGATAGCGCCTGCCGCCGCATCGCCCCGATCGGTCCTGTTCGTCACCGGAAAGCTGGCCGAGCCGGCGCTTCGGCGCGTTCTGGACGAGATGGACGCCCCGTTCGAGAAGCGCGTGGCGGTCCTCAAGATCACCGTCGCGGCGCTGATGACGACGCCGTGGATCGCCAAATTTCTCGAGGTACCGCCGGGCACCGACCTGGTGCTGCTTCCCGGCCTGGTCGAGGGCGAGGCGGGTATCCTGAGCGAGCATGTCGGCGTCCGCGTGGAGAAGGGCCCGAAGGATCTGCGCGAGATCCCGCGCTACTTCGGCCAGGCGGCCGCGGCGCTGGACTACGGCGCGTGGGACATCGAGATCCTCGCCGAGATCAACAACGCGGCGAAGCTCCCGCTCGAGGCCATTCGCGACGCCGCCGGCTATTTCCAGGCCAGCGGTGCCGACGTGATCGACGTCGGCTGCACGCCCGGCGTGCCCTTTCCCGCCCTGGGGGACGCGGTGCGCGAGCTCCGCGCCGCCGGCCTCCGGGTCAGCGTGGACAGCTTCGACCCCGCTGAGATCCGCACCGCGGTCGAGGCCGGCGCCGAGCTGGTGCTCAGCCTCAACGGATCCAACGTCGAGGTGGCGGCCGACCTCGCCGGCTCCGGCGCCCGCGTCGTGGCGATCCCTGACTTCGGCCAGGGGCTCGACTCGCTCGCGCCGACGCTCGACGCGCTCGAGCAGCGGGGCATCGAGTACCTGATCGATCCGGTCATCGAGCCGATCGGCTTCGGCTTCATGGCGTCGCTCGAACGGTACGCCGAGGTGCACCGGCGCTGGCCCGACGCCGGGCAGATGATGGGCGTCGGGAACCTCACCGAGCTTACGAGCGCGGACACGACCGGCGTGCACGCGGTGCTCCTGGCCATCTGCCAGGAGGTCGGCGTCCGCGCGGTGCTCACCACCGAGGTGATCCCGTGGGCACGCGGCGCGGTGCGCGAGATCGACATCGCTCGGCGGCTCATG
>JBBQDU010000186.1:0-4915 GCA_038320055.1 Gemmatimonadales bacterium
CACCCGGGCGTCGGTGCCCTCCAGACGCTGCACGTGGTGGCCCAGCTCGTGGGCAAGCACGTAGGCCTGGGCGAAGTCGCCGGGGGCGCCGAAGCGCTGCTGCAGCTCGTCGAAGAAGCCGAGATCGATGTAGACCCGCTCGTCGCCGGGACAATAGAAGGGGCCGGTGGCCGCCTGGGCGAAGCCGCAGGCGCTCCGGATGGCGTCGCGGAAGAGGACGAGCTTGGCGTGCTGGTACTGCTGCCCGCGCGCCTGGAACAGGCGGTCCCAGGTGCCCTGGGCGTCGTCGAGCACGAACGACACGAACTCGACCCGCTTCTCCTCCTCGGGCGTGCTGGCGACGGGGCCCGACGCGGTGGGCTCGCCGCCGCCCGCTCCGCCACCGCCGAGCAGCGCGAAGAAATCCTGCTTGAACACGAGGCTCAGAACCAGCAGCACGGCGGCGCCGCCCAGGCCGATCCGCATGCCGCCGCCGCCGAACCCGCCGCTGCCCCGCCGGTCCTCGAGATCGCTGCTGCGCCCGCCCGGTGTCCACCGCATAAGGCCTCCCCTGACGTGAGCTGAAATAGTAGTAGGCGGACAATCCGGGCCGCTGTGGCGCGCGACACCGGCCGGTGGTCGGTCGCCGAAGCGGCCCGGCCGCCTCGGTGGGGAGCTACGCGCGCGCGACCCGGCCGGCCGGCATGGGCAGATGCCGCCTGGCCATGGGCTCGATGCCCAGCTCGCGCGCCTTCCGCTTGAAGGTGGGCCCGTGGTTCACGGCCAGCCCCGACTCGGCCTGCCACTGGTGCACCATCTCGTGCAGCAGCGTGTGCTCCACCTCGGACCACGGATTGCGCTCGATGTGGCGCCGGCTGATGGCGATCTCGTCGGGGCGGCCGGTCCGGAGGTCCACGGCCAGCTCGCCGAGGCGGGAGCGCATCCGGCCGGAGAGGCGGATGGGGATGGCGCCGAGCGCGCCGCCGAAGTGCGCGTCGTTGAGCTGCCGGTGCAGGGTCACGAGGCGTTCGTACAGCACCACGTCGCCCGGGCGGGCCCGCTCCGGGCGCGGCGGCCGGGGGGAGGGCGGCGCGAAGGTCTCGACCGGAAAGGCCAGTACCTCGCGCTCCGCCACCCGGCGGGCCGCGCGCCGCACGCGCCTGTCGAGGAACCGGAGGATGGCCCGGAGCACGCCGTCGGGCGCGCCGGCATAGCCGCGGTGGAGCCGCAGCACCCGGCGGGCGAGGCTGACCATCACGGTGCGATTGGTGTGGGTGACGACGCGATCGACATCCTGCAGGCCCAGCCGCGTCAGCCGCCGGGCGAGCAACGCCTCCTCCTCGTCACAGCGCCTCATCGCCGCCCGCCACCGAGACGGTCACCTCCGGCTGCCCGCTCCGGGCGAAGGAGTTGACGTCCGACGTCACGAAGCCGCGGCTCGCGCTCTCCCAACGGTAGTGCCGGATGTGGACGGCGTGCGCGTCGATCTTCACCAGATTGAACACCGACGCCCGGCCCCCGCGAGTGCGTTTGCTGTGCGTGCCCGACGTGCTCACCGCGAGCGTGCCCTCGATCTGGCCGGCGCCCTCGTGGTGGTCGTGGCCGCACAGGATGACATCCGCGCCGGTCTTGAGCAGCCGCCCGTACGCAGAGCGCCAGTTGGCCAGGCCCATCCGCCGGGACAGGCTGCCCGGCAGCACGTTGTGATGGAAGGTGAGAATGCGGACGGTCCCGGCCGGCACCCGGGCGAAGATGCCGGCCACGCGCGTCGTCTCGGACGCGGGAAGGTGCCCCATCACCGAGACGTCGTTCGGGTTCCAGGTGAGCGATCCCGGCGACACCCCGTAGCTGCTGAGCGCTCCCGCGATCACCGCGCCCGGGATCTCGACCACCGGCGTGAGGTCGGTGAAGTAGCGCGAATACTTCGCATACTTGATCCGCTGCCCCCGGATGTTCAACGGGCTCTTCCACCACTCGATGTCGTGGTTGCCGGGCACCACGACGACCGGGTGCTGCCTGCGGAGCCGCTGGATGAACGCGTGGGCGGCCTGGAACTCGCCGTGACGGGCGCGCTGGCTCAAGTCGCCCGAGACGACCGTGGCCGCCGCGCCCAGGCTGAGGATGAACTCCTCGAGCGCTTCGATCTGGTCGAGGTCGGCGTGGCCGCCGAAGTGGAGATCGGAGATGTGGGCGATGGTGATCGTCGCGTCGCTCATGCGCTGCAAAATATCACCAGACGACACGCACCCGATAGGTCAGCATCGCCTGCCCGCGCGCCGGCACTTTCACGCGAAAGAGCGTGATGGTGGACGACACCTTCTCCGCGGGCACGCTGCTCTGCAGCACGCCCCATTCGCCGTTCCGCTCCTCCTGCACCTGCACCGTCGCCGCGCTGTCGGTGGCGTTCCGGAGAGTGACCCGGTAGTCGGCGGTGGCGAGCGTGCGCCAGCCGGCCCGGGTGCTGTCGCGCCGGGTGACGTAGGTGGTCTGCACGCGCCGTGCGGTCAGATCGAACGCGGTACCGGCCGAGAGGCGGAGGTCCTCGCCGGCGGGCGTGTGGTCCATCGACGCCTCGCCGACGAGCTGGGCGCGGCCGGCGCTGTCGGGCTGGAAGAGACGGACGGTGCCGCCGGGAAGCGGTCGGTCGCCGACCTCGGTCTTCCGCGGGCGCTTGAGCGTGTAGAACACCTCGACCGGCGCCTCGGTCTCGTCGCCCTGCTGCGGCAGGATGCCCCACCAGGGCACCTGGCCGCGCACGACGTAGGAGCGCTCGTACTTCACCATCGCCGGCTCGAAGAGCGCGATGGTGGAGGTGAGCCCGGGCAGGAGCGAGGTCCGGCCCGGCAGGGAGTAGAGATGAAACTCGCCGACGCGCTCCTCGGCGGCGACCTCGCGCTTCTCCATGGCGTCCGCCATCATGGCGCGCGCCCGGAGCGGCGTCGGCGAACGGGGCTCGTCGGCCCGCCCCACGGACCCCGCCAGCAGCTGGACCTCGGCGTCCTCCGCCCGGAGACTCTCGGATTCGAGCACGGCGCTTCCGGTGAGCCGCGCGTCGCCCGCGCCGAGGACGACCTGGTAGCTGGCCCGCCAGGCGGCGCCGCCGGTGAAGTAGCCCAGGCGGAGCCGGTCGAGCGCGCGGGCGCTCTCGAGCCGGAGCGAGAGCGTGGGGTCGGCCACGACCACGTCGCCCGGGTAGAGGGCGGCGCCGGGCGGGCTGAAGCTGACGCTGCCGTCGGGGAGCTGGAGCCGGAGCGGATCGACGCCGAGCACGAGGGCGCTGATCGTGTCGTGCGTGACGGGGAGGCGGAACACGACCCGGCGCCCGATCGAGCGGCGGAGCACGCTGGCCTCGTCCACCGCGCCGTCGTAGCGGAGGCCGGCGATGGTGACGTCGGGATCGAGCGAGAAGACCGAGGCGGGGTCGAGCGGTCCGAGCGTCGCGCGCTGGGTGCTGGCGCCCTTGGGCACGGCCAGCGGCACGCTCCGGCGGACGAGCACGCGGCCGTCGTTGTAGATCGTGAGCGAGGTCTGGGCGTCGAGCCGGGCGGCGGCGGCCGACCCGAGCAGGAAGAGAGCGGTGGCCACGCGGGTGGTGATCATGGGCGGAGGAACTCCATGGCGGCGCGGCTCGCGACCCGCCGCACGATGACGTAGGTGGCGAGCACCGCGACGGCCCCGTAGAGCCGCGACATGGAATCGCCTGGGAGTCGGAACGCGACGTACGCGGCCATCAGCGCTGTCGCCGCGAGGGAGATGCGGTTGGCCAGCCGGGATGCACGCCCCCGCCGCTCGGCCCGGCAGTCGGGGCACAGTTCGCCCCAGGGGAGCCCCACCACCCGCCGCTCACATCGGGCGCACGGGACCTCAGGCAACCCGCCGTGCAACCGCACGCCCGAATTCCTCCGTGGTCGCCGTCCCGCCCAGGTCGCGGGTGCGGATCCGGTCGAGGATGATCGTGTCGGCGATGGCATCGCGCACCCGCTGGGCGCGGTCGAGCTCGCCGATGTGGTCGAGCATCATGGCCGCCGCCAGCATCTGGGCGGACGGATTGGCGATGCCCTGCCCCGCGATGTCGGGCGCGCTGCCGTGCACGGCCTCGAAGATGGCGGCCTTGGTGCCGATGTTGGCACCGGGCGCGAGGCCCAGGCCGCCGACCAGGCCGGAGACTTCGTCGCTCAGGATGTCGCCGAACATGTTGGTGGTGACCATCACGTCGAACTGCTCGGGGCGCATGACGAGCTGCATCGCGGTGTTGTCCACGATCATGTCGTTGGCCGCCACCCGGCCCTCGTACTCGCTCGCGACCGCGCGGCCCACCTCGAGGAAGAGGCCGCTCACCATCTTGAGGATGTTGGCCTTGTGGACGATGGTGACCAGCTTCCGGCCATGGCGGAGGGCGTAGTCGAACGCGTAGCGCATGATGCGCTCGCAGCCGGCCCGGGTCACGATGGCCATCGACTCGGCGACGGCGCGGGGGTCGTCGCCGACCTGCACGAAGTGCTCGACCCCAATGTAGAGGCCCTCGAGGTTCTCGCGCACCAGCACGATGTCCACGTTCTCGAACCGGCCGCCGGGCATGAGCGTCCGCGCAGGGCGCACGTTCGCGAACAGCTCGAACTCCCGCCGGAGGCCCACGTTGACGGAGCGGAAGCCGGTGCCGACGGGGGTGGTGAGCGGGCCCTTGAGGGCGAGGGTGTTCTTCCGGATGCTCTCGACGGTGGCGTCGGGGAGCGGGGTGCCGGTGGCCTCCACGGCGGCCATCCCGGCCAGCTCCTCGTCCCACCTGAACCTGAGCCCGGTGGCCTCGAGCACCTTCACCGTCTGGGCCGTGATCTCGGGGCCGATGCCGTCGCCGGGGATGAGGGTGACGTCGCAGGTCATCGGACGGGGGTCACTGGGTGAGTGGCAGAACCGCGTCGAGCGCCGCGGTGAGGGC
>JBBQDU010000187.1:0-4902 GCA_038320055.1 Gemmatimonadales bacterium
TGACTCGACGGCCACGAAGGTCACTAGCAAGGTCACGAGCACGGATTCCGTGCCGGAGTGACGCGAAACGCAGGCGACCACGGCCCCGGGCCCAGGTCCGGGGCCGTGGCCGTCCCGGCGCACGCGCTACAGCAACTCGGAGACCGGGTTTGGCCTCCCCGCCTCGAACCGCGACGGATGCAGGCACGACACATCGAGCGTCGAGGCGCATCCCTCGCACATGATCTCCGCCAGCAGTTGCCCCAGCGCCGGCGCGTGCATCACGCCATGCCCGGACGATCCGTTGATCAGATACAGATTCGGACAGCCGGGTGCCGGGCCCAGGATGGCGTGCTTGTCCGGCGACATCTCGTACAGTCCGGCCCAGCTCGCGGCACGATCGATGGTCGTTCGGCGGAGCACCGGCACGCGCTCGTGCGCCATCGCCGTCACGGCGTCCAGCCATGCCGGATCGACGCTGGTGTCGAACGGCCGATCGAGCGCGCCGGGAGTCGGCCAGAGCAACAGGACGCGGCCGTCGCGCACCCGGAGGTGGAAGCCGTCGCCCGCCCAGATGGTCATCGGCATCCCGGCCGGGAGCAGCTCGCATGGCGCGGTCACGGCGATCTGGCGCCGGAGCGGGGTCACGGGCAGTGCCAGGCCGGCCATCGCCGCGACGCGCGCGGCCCACGGGCCGGCGGCGTTGACCACCGCACCGACCTCCATCGCGCCGCGCGACGTCTCGACGGCGGTGACGCGGCCGTCGGCGGACCGGCGCATCCCAGCGACCTCGACGCCCCACTCGACCCGGACCCCGCGCCGCCCGGCGCTCGCCAGATAGCCCTCGAGTATCGCGAGGGGGCGGATGAAGCCGTCGCTCGGACAGAACGCGCCGCCCGTCACGCCGTCGAGCCGGATCGCCGGATTGAGGCGGGCGGCGTCCTCGGGCGAGACCTCGACCGCCTCCACGAGCCCTTCGGCGTGCTGGACGGCCCGCCCCGCGCGGAGCACCGCCAGCTCGGCCGCGCTCGTCGCCAGCCAGAGGTACCCGGCGGGCAGGTAGCCGGGATCGACGCCCGTCTCGTCCTCGAAGCTCTGGAGTTTCCGCCGCGCGAGCAGCGACAGACGGACGTTCACCGCCGTCGCGTACTGCGCCCGGTAGCCGCCGGTCGCGCGGCCGGTGCTGCCGGCGCCAGGGCCGTCCGAGCGGTCGAGGATCACGACGTCGCGCTCGCCCCGGATCGCGAGGTGGTGGGCCACACTCGCGCCCATGATGCCGCCGCCGATCACGGCCACCGCCGCCGGCCTCATGCGGTAAAGACGTGCTGCGGGTGTTTAAAGCTCTTGAACTCGAGGGCATTGCCGCTCGGGTCGAGCAGGAACATCGTGGCCTGCTCGCCCGGCTGGCCCGGATAGCGGGTGCGAGGCTCGAGGATGAACGCGACCCGGGCGGCCCGGATGCGGCCGGCCACCGCCTCGAACTCGTCCCAGTCGAGCAGCGCGCCGAAGTGCGGCATCGGCACCAGCAGGTCCTCGACCTTTCCGGTGTCTTGTGTCGGCGTCACGGGGCCGGTGGTGTGCGCGGATATCTGGTTGCCGAAGAAGTCGAAGTCCACCCAGGTGTCGGTGCCGCGGCCCTCGCGGCAGCCGAGGATCTCGCCGTAGAACCGGCGGGTGGAGGCGAGGTCCCGGACGAAGAAGGCGAAGTGGAACGGCTGGGGCACGCGGCGCTCCGGCTGAGGACCACCCAACTTGCCGCCGCGATGCCCTCCGGTGGAAGTCCCTGCCGCCGATGGAGGAGAAGCGCTCCTCGGACGTATATTTCGCCCCGTATGCCCTACCCGACCGCTCGCACCCTCCCGTGGCCCCCGTGAGCCGCGAGGCCGCCGACGCCTCCACCCCGCCGATGCTCAAGCACTGGCGGGAGGTGAAGGCGCAGCATCCCGCGACCATTCTGTTCTACCGGGTCGGCGACTTCTACGAGATGTTCCACGAGGACGCCGAGCTCGCGGCCCGCGTCCTCGAGATCACGCTCACGTCCCGCGGCGACGGCGTGCCGCTGGCCGGCGTCCCGGTCAAGGCGGCGGCGGAGTACCTCCGCCAGCTCATCGGCGCCGGGCATCGCGTCGCCATCTGCGAGCAGGTGGAGGATCCCAAGCTGGCCCGCGGGCTGGTGCGCCGGGAGGTGGTCGAGACGGTGACCCCCGGCGCGATGTTGCAGGAGGGGTGGCTCGCCGGCGGGAAGAACAACTTTCTCGTGGCGCTCTCGGGCGCGGAGCCGGAGGTGGGCCTCGCCGCCATCGACCTCAGCACCGGCGAGTTCCTGCTCGAGACGCTCGATGCCGCCGGCGTCGCCGAGGCGCTCGGCCGCCTCGGGCCGGCGGAGATCGTCGTGCCCGGCGACGCGGCGCTCCCCACTCCGGACGGCGTGCTTCGCACGGCCCGCGAGCGCTGGGAGTTCGATCCGGACCTGGCGCGCGAGGAGGTGGCCCGCCGGTTCGCGATCGCGACGCTCGACGGCCTGGGTGTCGGCCCCGGCGACACCCCCGCGCTCGGCGCCGCGGGGGCCCTGCTCCGCTATCTCACCGAGCTCCAGCCCGCCGGTATGCCGCATCTCGCGCGGCCGGTCGTCCGGCGGAGCGACGCCTTCCTCTGGGTCGACGAGATGACCCGCCGGAACCTCGAGCTGGTCGAGCCGCTCCGGGCCGGCGCCCACGGCTGCACCCTGCTCGAGACGATCGACGCGACGGTGACGCCGATGGGCGGCCGCCTGCTCCGGCAATGGCTGCTCTCGCCGCTCCGCGATCCGGCCGCCATCGCCTACCGGCTCGACGCGGTGGAGGTGGCGGTACGCGATGGCCGGGGACGCGAACGCCTCCGCGAGGCGCTCGACGGCGTGCGCGACGTCGAGCGGCTGGCCGGCCGGGCTGCCGCGGGCCGGGCCACTCCGCGCGAGCTGGGCGCGCTGCGCGATTCCTTTCTCCGGCTGCCGGACGTCTCCGAGGCCCTCAGCGCGCTCGCCGCCTCGACGCTGCCGGTGCCGGCGTCACCGCCGCATCCACAGCAGTCGGAGTCGCGGCCGTCGCCTCCGGCGCGGGGCGAGCACGCGGCCGCCCTCGCCGATGCCGCGGACGAGCTCGACCTGCTTGCCGACCTGGCCTCGGATCTCGCGCGCGGCCTGGAGGAGCGGCCACCCGCGCTGCTGGCCGACGGCGGGGTCATCCGCCCCGGCTACGACTCCGAGCTCGACGAGCTCCGGGCACTCCGGGACGGCGGCCGGCAGTACATCGCTTCGCTGCAGCAGCGCGAGCGTCAGCGGACCGGGATCCCGTCGCTCAAGGTCGGCTTCAACAAGGTTTTCGGGTATTACCTCGAGATCACCCGCGCCCACGCGGCGCGGGTCCCGCCCGACTACGAGCGGCGGCAGACGCTCGCCACGGCGGAGCGCTACGTGACGCCCGAGCTCAAGGACTACGAGGCCCGCGTGCTCGGCGCCGAAGAGCGGATGGGAACGCGTGAGGCGGAGCTGTTCGGGGCGCTCCGCTCGGCGGTGGGCCGCGCCATCGCGCGGGTGCAGCGCACCGCGCGGGTGCTGGCGCGGCTGGACGTATGGGCCGCCCTCGCCGACCGGGCGGTCGCCGGACGCTACGTGCGGCCCAGGGTGCACGACGGCTTCGACCTCGTCCTCCGCCAGAGCCGCCACCCGGTGATCGAGCGCATGATGGCGCGCGAGCTGTTCATTCCGAACGACGCGCAGTTCACCGACGCCGAGCGGGTGGCCCTCGTCACCGGGCCCAACATGGCGGGCAAGTCGACGATCCTCCGCCAGATCGGCCTCTGCGTCGTGCTGGCGCAGATGGGGTCGTTCGTCCCCGCGGCCGAGGCGTCGGTGGGCGTGGTGGACCGGCTGTTCACGCGCGTGGGGGCCAGCGACAACCTGGCCCACGGCCAGTCGACGTTCATGGTGGAGATGAGCGAAACCAGCGCGATCCTCCACAACGCCGGGCCGCGGAGCCTGGTGCTGCTCGACGAGATCGGCCGGGGCACGTCCACCTACGACGGCGTGGCGATCGCCTGGGCGGTCACCGAGCACCTGCATGACCGCGTCGGGTGCAAGACGATGTTCGCCACCCACTACCACGAGCTGATGCAGCTTCCGGAGCGCCTCCAGCACGCGCGCAATTACAACGTGGCCGTGCGCGAGACGGGCGACACCGTGGTCTTCCTCCACCGGCTCGAGCCCGGCGGCACCGACCGGTCGTACGGTATCCACGTCGCCCAGCTCGCGGGGTTGCCGGACGGCGTGGTGCGGCGCGCCCGCGAGATCCTCGGCACGCTCGAGGGCGAGCACCGCATGGTGCCGGGACCGCCGCCCGACGCGACCCGCGACCCCGGACAGCTGGCCCTCTTCGCCGACCAGCACGCGCCCGACCCGATGCTCGAGGAGCTGCGCCTGATCGACGTCGACGCGCTCACGCCACTGGAGGCGCTCAACCGGCTCGCCGAGTTCAAGCGCCGGGTGGAGGACCGCCCGTGAGCCGTGCCCACCCGGCGATCGCGGCACTCGCGGCCGCAATGTTCGCGGCCGCCGGCTGCGGTCGCGAGGACGACGGCGGCTTCCGGCTCTCGACCAACGTCCCCGTCTCGGCGACGAGCGACGCCGACCAGCCGCCGGTGGCCATCAACCCGGTCTCGCCGGTGGACTACCCGGTGCCGCTGCTCGAAGAGGGCATCGAGGGCCGCGTGGTGCTCCGCCTCTACACCGATTCCACCGGCACGCTCGCCCGCGACTCGACCCGGGTCGCCGGGGAGGGGGGGGGCCCCCCCCCCGCCACCGGGGGGGGGGGGGGGGGGGGGGGGGGCCCAATAGCGCCCGCGCCCCCCCCCCCGGGGCCCGGCGCGGGGCCCCGCCCGCACCCCCCG
>JBBQDU010000188.1:0-4887 GCA_038320055.1 Gemmatimonadales bacterium
GTCCCGGGCGTAGTTCGCCTCACCCGCCACCAGCCAGCCGCGGCCGGGCTCGAAGGCGTAGTCCGCGTCGAGCAGCAGCCGGTCGTTGGTCGCACCCGCCTCCCCTTCCGAGCCGTAGAGCGCGCTCAGGCCGACGCTCGCGCGCGCCGCCGGCAGGAGGCCGAGCCGGGCGCCGACGGTCTTCCCGTGGTTGGGGTCGAGCGGTGAATCCCAGCCGTTCGCCACCAGTGCGGTCAGATCCGCCCGCGGGCTCAGGGTCCAGGTTCCGAGCAGGCCCGTGAGCTTGGCCGGGCGGGCCAGCTCGAAGTTGAACGAGGTCGACGGGGTGAGGAGCAGCACTTCGTCGTCGCGCTCGAAGCCGAGCGGGGCGTCGAGCGTCCCGAAGGTGAGCGTCAGGCTCGAGGCGCCAGGTGGTGTGAAGCTCACCAGCAGATTGTCGATCTCGATCTCGGTGGTCGGCTCCGCGTCTCCGGCGTCGGACAGCGAGGT
Organism: Gemmatimonadales bacterium; assembly: GCA_038320055.1. Taxonomy (GTDB): domain Bacteria; phylum Gemmatimonadota; class Gemmatimonadetes; order Gemmatimonadales; family GWC2-71-9; genus CAVVWJ01. Next base: position 490 of record JBBQDU010000188.1, read on the forward strand.
CGTGAGTTGGCCGAACACGTACAGGTGGTCGCTCAGCTCGCGGAACAGCGAGACGGCCACCTTGCCGGCCGCGGCGGAGTTGTCGCCGGTCCGGCCGTCGTACGTGTAGCCGCCGACGCCGAAGCCGGAGATCGTCAGCGCGCGCTTGCCCTCCCCGGTGGCGGGCTGGAGAGCGCCGTCCGGGTCGTTCAGGTCCACGGGCCGATCGGGCTTGGCCTGCGCGGCCGCCGTGCCGGCGGCGAACATCAGGCCAACGATGAGGGTTGCCATCCGGCTGGGCAGCACCAATCCCCGCATGAGGTTTCTCCCTGGTCTGAGGCCGTGCGCGCCGCGACGATGCGGCACGCGCGCGTCGACGACGAACGCCGTCGGACGCGGAGGACTGCTCGTGTTGTGGAGGGGCTAGACCAGGCGAGGAGGGGGTGGATCGACCGTTGGGAAGATCAGGTGGGGCGACGTCGGCAGGAGGTGGCCGGGCTCGACCCAGCGCGTGAGAGCGACGGCGATAACCGGCTCGGTGGCCGGGACCATGGGGGACAGCACCTGTCCCGACGCATGCTCCGCGGTGGAGACGCTGCCGGTATGGCAGGTGCCTCCGTCGATGGTCGACGTGCCGCGATCGTGGCCATGCATCGCGTGCACGCCGTCTGGTTGCCCTTCGACGAGGCAGAGCGCGGCGCACCAGGCCGCCGGCTGGGCCAGAACGAAGGCGGCCAGGGTCGCGAGGGCGAAGAGCGGGGAGCGCAGGGCCGATGGCATCGGGAGAATAAGGTAACGGGCGTCCCCGCTCTTGCCTACCGCCGTCCGGGCCGTAACCTTGGAATGTTCCCCCGTTTCACCCCCGTATGAAGCACACTCGGAACACCCGCGGAGCACATCATGATACGCCTGGCAGTCGGCGCGGCACTCGCGCTCGCGGCAACTCCACTCGCCGCATCACCGCTCGTCGCGCAGGACAACCCGTTCAAATTGGCCAAGAACAAGGTCGACGCCATTCAGGTCAGCTACGCCTATGCCGGCGATATGCAGGGGACGGGTGAGCGGGCGATCTCCAAGGACAGGATGGTCAGCCACGAAACCACGACCTCCAAGTTCTTCGGCAAGACCACCAACACCGATTCCTGGACGCTGTTCTCCCCGGACTGGAGCTATACCGCCGATCTCACGAAGCAGACCGGCGTCAAGCGCCCCAACGTGCTCCCCTTCATGGCCAAGGCGTACGACGACCTCGACGGTGGCTCCAAGCAGCGGCTGCACCAGAACATGCAGGACATGGCACAGATGATCACCCGGGCCTTCGGCAACCAGGCGCTGACGGCCGGCGAAAAGGGCGAGACCAAGACGTACGCCGGCGAGAAGTGTCAGGAGCACACCTTCGCCGGCTTCTCCGTGTGCGCGATGCAGGACGCGCCGGCCGTTCCGCTCCACGTCCAGGGCAGCCTGTTCTGCGTGGATTTCGAGGAGACCGCCACCTCGGTCAAGAAGGGCGAGCCGCCGGCCTCGGCGTTCGAGCCGCCGCCCGGTATCACGTTCCAGGAAGACACCAACATGGCGAACCCCGACTCGCTGGCCCGTGGGTTCGTCACCTATCTTGCGAGTCAGCAGCTGGCCGACTCGCTTGCGAAGGCCAAGGCGGAGATGGCCAAGCAGCCGCCGGCAAACAACGCCGGGGGCGCGAGCGACGCGAGCGACAGCGAGCCGCCGAGGGAGCTGACCCCCGAGGAGAAGGCGCAGCAGCGCCAGGCCTGCGAGGCCCTTAAGAACTTCGATCTGGGAAAGACGATGGCCAACGCCGGGAAATCCGTGGTCAACGAGGCGGTGCACGAGGCGGTGGAGGAAAAGAAGGCCGAGGCCAAGAATGATGCGAAGAACAAGATCAAGGGCTTGATCAAGAAGCCCCATTTCTGATCCGCACACCTGGGCCGGTTGATGAACGATCCCGACCCCGCCCGGGCGGCCCGCGCCATGGAGGCAATGTTGTCGATGAAGAAAATCGACATCGCCGAGCTCGAGCGGGCGGTCGCGGGGGACGCGTCGGGGGCGGCGGCGCGCTTTCGGTCATCATGCTGGGCGACGAGATGCCCGACCAGGGAGCCAAGGGTCCGAAGTCGTACGGCGGCGCGGCGAGCTCACCGAGTAGAGGTGGGCTCGCCGTTGTCTTGCCCGCAGTTGTTCTTGGCCCTAGTCGGCGCCGTGGCGGTCACCCGTTGGTATCCGCCGTCGGCCCGTAGATCGAGGGGAGCGGCACGTCGCGGAGCCGGAGGTAGACCGACAACTGGCCACGGTGGTGAATCATGTGACTGAGCACGAAGCCGCGGAGCACCGCGGCGCGCGGCATCGACAGGATGGTCGCCCCGCTGTTCTTGAGCGTCCAGATCGTTCCCAAGTCGGCGTCCGTCGCCGTGCTCAAGGGACCGCGGGCCTCGCGGACGTTGCGGTCGAACTGCTCGAGCAGCGCCGGGGTGGTGGTGAAGGTCGCCCGGGCGATCGAGGCGTTGGCGGGCGCGCCCAGATCGAGCTCGACCTGCTTCAGCGTGTACCAGGCCCACCGGGGAAGCTGGGCGATGTGGGCGGCCAGCCGGCCCAGGGTGTAGGATTTGGGATGCGGCCGCCATTCGGCGTCGGCGGCCGGCACGAGCTCCAGCATCCGCCGGGTGCTGGCCATCTCGTGGTCGAACTCGGGAAGTAATCTCTCGGCAATCGACATCGTGCCTCCTTCGCTCAGGCTGGTTGCGGCGCCCGGTAGACCCCGGCCGCCAGCACGCCGAGCAGGACGATGAGGATGCCGTCGAAGAGGATCTGCTTCACCACCAGGCCCGCCGGCATCGGCTGGACCACGAAATAGATCATGTAGGTGGGCACCACCGTCAGCAGGGCGACGGCCACGCCGAACCGGAGGCCCTGCGCCGGCGCCGGGGCGCTGCCGACCCCGCGCGCGTAGATCCACACGAACGCACCGGCCAGGATCAGGTGGGCCAAGAGCATGAGCGGAAAGTACCGCTGCGAATCGGCGTCGGTGCGGAACAGCGCCGGGAGCGCGGCATAGTCGGCGTGCAGCAGCGAGCCGTGGACGAGGAAGCTGCCGACCATCCAGGCGACGAAGACCGCGAACCACGCGGCGAGGAACCTGCCGTGCATACACCCTCCGCGGTGAGTGGAGACAGGCCAGCGCCCCAACATACTGCGCGTCGGACGGCGGCGCGACGGCCAACCGGGAGGCCCGATGAAAGCGCGCACACTGTTGTTTCTCCGAGCGACGCTCGGCTGCCTGCTCATCTGGTGGGGACTCGACAAGCTGATCCAGGTCGAGCACGGAGTGCAGGTCGCGGAGCACTTCTACTGGGGGGTGGGCACCAGCCAGAGCTGGCTGCGGGTAGCGGGGGCGCTGGAGATCCTGCTGGGCGCGGTCGTGGTGCTCGGTCTGGGCCGGCGATGGGCCTATCCCGCCCAGGCCCTGACGGACACCAACGTGCTGTTCTATCCCTCGGTCATCGTGTTCGCGGCCAGTCTGGTGCTGTGGGCCTTTCGGGACGAGGACCGGCTCGCTCTGGATGGGAGGCTGGCGGGGGCGCACACGTAGGGGCGGGGGCGATCACGATGGACGAGTACGAGGCGAAGCGGGCGGCTGGGGAGGCGTGAGCACGCGTGGGCGCTCCCCCCCTCACGGCGACAGCCGCTCCACCCTCCACTCCTTTCCCGCGCCCTCCCGCGCATAGCGGATCCGATCGTGCAGCCGGCTTCGCCGGCCCTGCCAGAATTCGATGGCATCCGGGTCCACCCGGAATCCACCCCAGTGCGGTGGCAGCGGCACGTCGCCGTCGGCGAAACGCGCCTCGATCTCCTTGAGGTCGTTCTCCAGCACCGACCGCCCCGGAATCACCCGGCTCTGGTGGGAGGCCCAGGCCCCGAGCCGGCTCCCGAGCGGCCGGCTCTTGAAGTAACGCTCCGAATCCTCGCGCGTGACCTGCGATACCGTGCCCGTGATCCGCACCGACCGCTCCAGCTCGCCCCAGTAGAACACCAGCGCCACCCGCGGGTTGGCCTCCAGCTCGGCGCTCTTCCGGCTCCGATAGTCGGTGAAGAACACGAAGCCGCGCTCGTCGAACGCCTTGAGCAGGACGATGCGGGCCGACGGGACGCCGTCGGGGGTGGCCGTCGCCAGCGTCATCGCATTCGGCTCGAGCACTTCGGACTCCTGCGCCTCGGCGAACCAGCGGGCGAACTCTACCAACGGATCGTGGCTGACATCCGCCTCGTCGAGACGGGCCAGGGCATAGTCGCGGCGGAGATCGGCAATGGACATGGAACACCGTGATAGATTGTGAGTGTACCCCCTGCCGGAATGTATACCCCGTCGCCGAGCGCCCATGCCTCGACTGCTCCGGTCGCCCCTGGTCG
>JBBQDU010000189.1:0-4862 GCA_038320055.1 Gemmatimonadales bacterium
CCGGTGGCCTCGAGCACCTTCACCGTCTGGGCCGTGATCTCGGGGCCGATGCCGTCGCCGGGGATGAGGGTGACGTCGCAGGTCATCGGACGGGGGTCACTGGGTGAGTGGCAGAACCGCGTCGAGCGCCGCGGTGAGGGCCGCGTCGGGGGTGGGACCGCTGCCGAGCGCGAGGCTCCGCCAGATGACCTTGCCGGTCCGCGTGTCGGCGGCCACCAGCGAGAGCTCGGCGCGCACCCGGCCGCTGGAGTCGGGACTGAAGCCGAGCGAGGCGGGCACCATCGCGACGCGTCCGCCGACGACCGCCATCAAGTTCCGGAGCGAGCTCCGGAGCGGATCGGGCAGCGTCTTGAGCTTGGGCGCGCGGAGCATCGCCTGGCCCATCTGGTCGGGATCGCCCACGATGCCGGGCGAGCGGCGCGCGACCTTCCGGAGCTCGGGCGGCAGCACCCAGCGCACCTCGGGCGCCCGGCCCACCAGCGCCTCGCCGATGACCGAATCCGCCCAGATGAGCGTGGCGCGGCGGTCGCGGTAGCCGGCGAAGATGGTGTCGCCCTGGAAGGCGGGATCGGTGGCGACGAGCGTGAGCGGCACCACCGCCACCTCCTGGCCGGCCAGGCCCTGGGTCGGCACCGGCAGCATCGGCTGCTGCGCCGCCAGCGGGAGGGCGAGGAGCAGCGAGCACGCCGCCGTGGCGAGCAGCGGCGGACGGGCGGCGGACAGGAATGGGATGTGGGGCACGGCGGGAAGTTAATGGAGGCGGGGGGTGGGTTGAAGCGGGGGGTGGGTGGAAGTGACGGGCGGCCCCCGTCATCCCGAGCGAACGGACTGTCATCCCGAGCGAAGCGAGGGATCTAGCCGCCTCATGCCTCGAACCACCCAGCGGCAAGGTCGATCCACCCCGCATTCCCGGCCTCGATCAGGCGCACCTTCTTCTCCCGCGTCCAGCCCTTGATCTGCCTCTCGCGCGCCACGGCCGCCGCGGCGTTGGGTGTGCAGTCGTAATACACCAGGCGGGTAACCTTGTATCGGCGCGTGAAGCCCGGCAGCACGCCGTGCTTGTGCTGGTAGGTGCGGCGGAGTAGGTCCGAGGTGCTGCCCGCGTAGAGAACGCGAGTAGTGCTGCTCATGATGTAAACGCAATAGAGGCGGTCGGAGTGCATCCGACCAAGATCCCTCGCTTCGCTCGGGATGACACACCCGGGGCGATGCACGCCGGATCCCTTTCATCCCCCCCCTACTCCAGCGACAACCCCCCGTCCACCACGATCGTCTGCCCCGTGATGTGCCGCGCCGACTCGGAGCACAGGAAGGAGATCACGTGCGCCACGTCGTCCGGCTCCGCGACGCGGCCGAGGACCGAGCTCTTCTGGGCGCGCTCGATCACCTCGGCGGGGAGCATGGCCATGCGCTCGGTGCGGATGAAACCGGGCGACACGGCGTTGACGTTGACACTAGCGGGGCCGAGCTCGACGGCGGCGGCGCGGGTGAGGCCGAGGAGCGCGGCCTTGCTGGCGGCGTAGTTGGCGACGCCGAAGCCGGGTCGGTCGGCCTGGTGGGCGCTGACGCTCACGATCTTGCCGTAGTGCTGGCGCCGGAAGATCGGCGCGACGGCGCGGATGCAGTGGAACGCGCCGGTGACGTTGGTGTCGAGCACCTCGCGCCACGCGTCCTCGCTCATCCGCCACAGCGCGCCATCGTTGGCGATGCCCGCGTTGTTGATCAGGAAGTGCACGCCGCCGAGCCGCTGCTGGGCCTCGGTGACGAACTGCTCCACCGCCTGGCGGTCCCGCACGTCGCACCGCATGGCGAGGACGCTCACGCCCATCGCGGTGAGCGCGGCCTCGGTCAGCACCGCCTGCTCGCTCACGTCCCGGCCCGGCATGTTGACGAAGCAGAAGGCGACGTGGCAGCCGAGCTTGCCGAACTCGAGGGCGATGTGGCGGCCGAGTCCGGTGGCGCCGCCGGTGACGACGGCGACCTTGCCCCGCCAGCCGGTGCGCGCGCGGTGGGGGTGGGGCTCCTCGAGGGCCGCCCCGCCCGCCTCGGGAGACTCGTGCTCCCACGATGGGCGGTGGCCGAATCCGAACGATGGCAATGGCATGGGCTCCGAAGGTACGGCGCGCCTGGAGGGAGGGCAAGCCGCCACCGGTCTTCACCTTGCGGCCGCCACGCTGTTTATTCCGGCATGCTCCGGAGACTCGTCTGGCCCGCCGTCGCCCTGGTCGGGGCGACCGGCTGGGGCGTGCTCGCCCTGCACCGCGGCGAGACCATCAGCGCCGCGTGGCTCATCCTCGCCGCCGTCGGCACCTACCTCGTCGCCTACCGTTTCTACAGCCGCTTCCTGGCCGACCGCGTCTTCGGCCTGAACGACCGCCGGGCCACCCCCGCCGAGCGTCTGGGCAACGGCCGCGACTTCGTGCCGACGTCGCGTTGGGTCCTCTTCGGCCACCACTTCGCCGCAATCGCCGGCGCGGGGCCGCTGGTGGGGCCGGTGCTCGCCGCGCAGTTCGGCTACCTGCCCGGCACCATCTGGATCGTGTTCGGCGTGGTCTTCGCGGGCGCGGTGCAGGACTTCGTGATCCTGTTCGGCTCGATGCGCCGGGACGGGAAGTCCCTCGGCCGGATGGCCAAGGAGGAGACCGGCCCGGTCACCGGCGTCCTGGCGATGGTCGCGGTGCTCGCGATCATGGTGATCCTGCTGGCGGTCCTCGCGCTCGTGGTGGTCAACGCGCTCAAGGACAGTCCGTGGGGCGTGTTCACGATCGTCTGTACCATTCCGATCGCGGTGCTGATGGGCTTCTGGATGAAGGTGTGGCGGCCGGGGCGGACGCTCGAGGCGTCGGCGGGCGGTGTGGTGCTCCTGATGCTGGCGCTGGTCGGCGGGCGCTACGTCGCCGAGTCGCCGGTGCTGGCGCCGATGTTCACCTGGTCCGGGCTCACGATCGCCTACGCGGTGATCGGCTACGGGTTCGTCGCCAGCGTGCTCCCGGTCTGGATGCTGCTCTGCCCGCGCGATTACCTCTCGACCTTCATGAAGATCGGCACCATCCTGCTCCTCGCGGTCGGGATCCTGCTGGTGCTGCCGCCACTCCGGATGCCGGCGATGACGCAGTTCGTGGACGGGACCGGGCCGGTGTTCGCGGGGAAGCTGTTTCCGTTCGCGTTCATCACGATCGCCTGCGGCGCCATCAGCGGCTTCCACGCGCTCGTGGCGTCGGGGACGACGCCCAAGATGCTGGTGCGCGAGAGCGACGCGCGGCTGATCGGCTACGGCGGCATGCTGATGGAGTCGTTCGTCGCCGTCATGGCGCTCTGCGCGGCGGCGCTGCTCGATCCCGGGATTTACTTCGCCATCAACGCTCCGCTCGCGACGCGCGGCGGCACGCCCGAGTCGGCGGCCGCCGTGATCCGTACCTGGGGCTTCACGGTCACGCCCGGCCAGCTCACGGCGCTCGCCGACCAGGTCGGCGAGCAGACGCTGCTCGGCCGCGCGGGCGGCGCCCCGTCGCTGGCGGTGGGCATGGCGCACATCCTGAGCGGCGCGTTCGGGCAGGGGCTGATGGCGCTGTGGTACCACTTCGCCATCATGTTCGAGGCGCTCTTCATCCTCACCACGGTGGACACGGGCACGCGGGTCGGGCGCTTCATGCTGCAGGAGCTGGCCGGCCAGGTCTGGGCGCCGCTGGGCCGGACGTCCTGGTACCCGAGCATCGTGTTCGCGTCGGCGGCGGTGGTGGCGGGCTGGGGCTACTTCCTGGTGCAGGGGGTGCTCGATCCGCTGGGCGGGATCAACTCGCTGTGGCCGCTGTTCGGCATCAGCAACCAGCTGCTGGCGGCGGTGGCGCTCTGCGTCGGCACCACCATCATCATCAAGAGCGGCAAGGCGCGCTACGCGTGGGTGACGCTCGGCCCCCTGGCGTGGGTGCTGATCGTGACGCTCACCGCCGGCTGGCAGAAGGTGTTCGCGGACGATCCGCGGCTCGGGTTCCTCGCGCACGCTGCGGTCACTGCCGAGCAGGTGGCGACGGGGACGATGGACGCGGCGCGCGGGGCGCGGCTCATCTTCAATGACCGGCTCGACGCGGTGGCCGCGCTGGCGTTCATGATCGTGACGCTGCTGGTCGTCCTGGCGTCGGCGCGCGAGTGGACGCTGGTGCTGACCCGCCGGCGGCCGGCCGCCGTGAAGGAGTCGCCGTTCGTGGAGAGCGCATATGTGGGCTAGGGTCGAGCGGATCCTGCGCGTGGTGCGGCGGGTGGCGGGGATGCCGGACTACGAGGCGCACGTGGAGCACCTGCGGCAGTGCCATCCGGGATGGCCGGTGCCGTCGCGGCGGGAATTCTACGATGCGTATGTGCGCGCGCGCTATGCGGACGGCCCGACGCGGTGTTGCTGAGGGGGCTTTTGGGCGGTCGAGTAGGTCCCTCGCTGCGCTCGGGATCACAGAACTCAGCCCCTCCCCCCCTTCCCCAGCTCCGCCACCCATTTCGTCAGCCACTTCCCCGTCCGGCTGATCACCGCCGAGCTGTCGTTGCTCAGAAAGTCGAGCTGGGCGTGGCGGAGGTCCTGTGCGTCGTACACGCCGCGGGTCCGCGCCGTGGCCCGCGCGTCGAGCAGCGCCTGCATGCTGCCCCGCGTGCCGATCCAGAGCAGCCCGTCGCTCGCGCGGATGGCGTAGCGGGGCGGCAGGCCGAAGCTGTCCGGTGCGGCGTAGACCCGCGCCAGCAGCGGGATGAGCGACGGATCGGTGAAGTAGGACAGGAGCGTCAGGTAGCGGACCTTGAACTCCTCCGAGTCGGCCGTCTTGAACCGGGCGGAGAGCGAGTCCGCGGCCCCCGCGCCCAGGCGGCCCAGCACCCAC
>JBBQDU010000190.1:0-4859 GCA_038320055.1 Gemmatimonadales bacterium
CTCCACCGAGTAGGAGGGGCCTGGCCGCTCGAGTTCGGCGCGCTCGAGGCGAAAGCCCGATCGTCCCGCCACGGCCAGCTCGAGCATTGCCGCCCGGGCGGCGGCGGAGGCGGCGTGGCGGCCCTGCTTGAACGGCTGCTGCGCGGCGGGCATGAGCCGCAACTCGTCGAGCCCCAGTGCCTCGGCCGCGACCTGGCCGACGATCAGGTGTCCATGGTGGACCGGATCGAAGGAGCCGCCGAGCAATCCGATGGATGGCATGGCGCCGGACGGGGTCAGGTGACGCGGGCGGCTCGGGATGGCGGGCCGGCGTCCGCCCGAGCGCCCCGGGTCCTCACGACGCCCCGGCGGAGTCCGGGCATGCCTTGCCGACGCCGGCGGCCGTGGCGTGGAAACGGCGGATGTATCCGCAGGTCTCCTGCACGTCTTCCTTGTACCCGAGGGTCTGGTACGCCTGCACCAGGCGAAGCAGCGCGTCGGGCGCCACGGCGCTCCGCGGGTACGTCGCGACGAGATCCTTGAAATAGAGGATCGCCGAGTCGTAGGCCTTGAGCCGCATGTAGTACAGCGCGGCCTTGTACTCCTTGTAGGCGAAACGCTCCTGCAGGTCGTCGATGCGCGCTTGCGCTCGCCGGGCGGCCGATCCGCCCGGGTAGCGGTTGAGCAGCTCCTGGTACGTGGCCAGCGCCGTCTGTCCATACGAGGGGTCGAGCTCGGGCTTCCGCCACAAGTCGGCGTAGACGTCGCCGACGCGGAGCAGGGCCTCGGGGGCGAGCGGATCGTTGGGCGTGTCGTCGGAGGCCTTCCGGAACTCCCGGGCGGCCTGCAGATGGCTTCCGAGGGCGAACTGGGCTTCGCCCGTAAACAGATGCGCCTGCGACACCCGCGGGTCGCCCGGCGGAAACTCCAGGAGCACCCGGTCGAGCGCCTTGAGCGCATCATTCCACTTCCCGTGCCGGACGGCGCGCTTCGCGCGCGCCCACAGCGTATCGATCGCCCCGGACGTCGCATTCTCCGCGACGCGGGACACCGGCGTCGGCGCCGTCCGTGGCGGCGGCTTCGAGCCGCCGCACGCCGCCGTCGCCAGCAGCAAGCACCACCAACTGCTCCGAATCATCGCTCTCCCGAGCCGGCGGAGTCGTCCGCCGAAGTGGTCAGTCCAAGCCTGGTCAGGCGGCCAGTCGCCGCCGTCCCCATCGAGTCGGTCATGCCGGCCGAGGTTACCGCCTGGAAGGCGAGCGCCGCGGCGAGAGTGTCGCCCTGCGCGAGGCGTGCATCGCCGTAGCGCAGCAAGGCTCGACGCCCGGTCGGCGTGGTCGAATCTCCGCGGGCGGCCTCCCCGAACCAGAGCGCCGCGTCCTCGGGCCGTCCTGCGGAGTCCGCCCTCGCGCCCAGCGTGTACGCGCAGTCCGCGGCCCGGCGGCTGACGGGCGCCCGCAGAGCGCTGTCCCGACTCCGCCGCAGGACCGCGCGGTATTGGAGCAGCGCCTGTCCGCATCCCGCGGTCGTCTCGAGCGCGCGGCCGTAGAGCGTCAGCAGGGAGTCGACCGTCTCGGGGGCGGTGGCGGCGGCGAGGGCACCGGGAAGCATCCCCACCAACTCGGTGGTGTCGGCATCGGGCTTCTGAACGAGCACCAGCGCATAGCGTGCGGTGGCACGCCCGGGCGCCACGCCTCGCAACCCGACCACGACCTCCCGGAGCACGTCGGTATTCCCCGCCCGCTCCGCCGCCCGCGCGACTCCCTCGAGCCCTTCCGCCGCCTCCTCCGCCCGCGCCGGGGCATCCCCGGCCAGGCGAAGGTACGCCTCGGCGCTTTCGCGAAGCTCTCCCGCGTGGAGGGCGGCCGCACCCAGCTTGCCCCAGAGGGCCGCGGCGGGCCTGCCCCCGGCCGCCGCCCGGTACTCCGCCAGCGCGTCCGGATAGCGGCCTTCGCCGTAGGCCCGGTCGCCCAACCGCTCGTGGCCGGCGGTTCCCCCGCAGCCGGCCGCGAGTCCAGCCATGAGGCAGGACCGGACCGCCCCTCCGGCGAACCAGCGCGTCACGCCCCCGTGCGTCCCAACATGGCCAGGTAGGCCTCGACACGCGCGTTCTCCGGGCGGCGCGCCAGGCACGCCTTCCAGACGTCCCGAGCGCCGACCCCGTCGCCCGAGAGAAAGTGCGCGAGGCCGAGGGCCGCCTCGGCGTCGAGGAAATTCGGACGGGCGCGGAGCACCTGTTCGAGCGCCTCGCGTGCCTCGAGCGAGCGGCCCGCCTCGAGCAGCACACGGGCCATGCGATACCGCAGATCCTGGAAGCCAGGCCCCAGCTCGAGCGCCTGCTCGTATTGCGCGACGGCCCGCTCGAGCGCGCCCGCTTCGGCGTAGGCGTCGGCGAGCTCCGCATGCTGATTGGCGAGGCGGGCGGCCACCGGCGCCGGCAGCCCCGCGGCGGAAGGCGCCACGCTTTCGGCGGCCCGGTGAAACGCCGCCTCCGCTTCGGCGGGCCGCCCGAGCTCGCTCAGGACCAGGCCCTGGTGGATCAGTGCCTCGAGATACCGAGGGTTCAACTCGAGCGCCCGGCCGAACTGCACCAGGGCCTCGGCCGGCCGGCCGAGCAGCGACAGGCTGACCCCCATGAGGTGATGCACGTCGGCGAAGGCCCGGCCGGACGCGACAATCTCCTCGAGCAGGTAGATGGCGCCGTAATAGTCCTGGACCGTGAAACGCTCGCGCGCACGCGCCAGGAGACGCTCAGTCTGGCTGGCCATGGACCTCCCGGAACCAGGCGACGAACCGCCGGATTCCCTCCGGAAACGGAGTCCTGGGCGCGTAGCCCAGGACGGAGCCCGATCGGGTCAGGTCGGCCGCGGTCTGCTGCACGTCGCCCGGCTGCATCGGACCCCACTGCAGTTTCGGCTCGAGGCCGAGGGCGGCGGCGATCTCGGCCACCATGTCGCCGGTGCGGACGGAGCGGTTTCCGCCCAGGTTGAATGCCTCCATGCCCGCCGGCGCGGTCGCGGTCCAGTCGATCGACGCAAGGACGCCGGCGACGATGTCGTCGCAATACGTGTAGTCGCGCGATTGGGAGCCGTCGCCGAACAGGGTGATCACCTCACCCGCCGTCATCCGTCTGGCGAAGGCGTGGATGGCCAGATCGGGGCGCTGCCGCGGCCCGTAGACCGTAAAGAACCGGAGGGCGGCGCTCCGGAACCCGTAGAGGGGGGCTACCGCCTGCAGGAGGAGCTCGCCCGCCCGCTTGGTGGCCGCGTAGGGCGACAGGGGCTGGACCGCCACCGCGTCCTCGCGAAAGGGTGCCGGAGTGCTGTCGCCATAGACCGACGAGGACGAGCCGAACGCGATGCGCGACACGCCGGCCCGACGCGCGGCCTCGAGCACGGCGGCCGTGCCGGTCACGTTGGTGGCCGCGTAGCCCACCGGGTCGGCGAGCGAGGGCCGGACGCCCGCCTTGGCCGCCAGATGCACGATGACCGTCTGGGGCGTGAGGCGAGCCCGAAGCGCGTCGACGTCCCGCATGTCCTGCTCGTGGAACTCGAACGCCGGGAGCACCCCCATCTCCCGAAGGTTGCGCTCCTTCATGTCCCGGGGGTAGAAGCCGTCGAAGTTGTCGATCCCCACTACCTCGTCGCCGCGCCGAACCAGCGCCTCGACCAGATGCGAGCCGATGAAGCCCGCGGCGCCGGTGACGAGGACTCGCGTCATCTGCGGCCCCGTCCGATGCCATGATATTCGAAGCCGAGCGCGGTCATCCGCTCGGGATCGTACAGGTTACGGCCGTCGATGAGCAGCGGCCGGCGCAGGAGCTTGCGCACGCGCTCGAAGTCCGGGTTCCGATACAGGAGCCACTCGGTCATCAGCAGCAGCGCGTCGGCTCCGTGCGCCGCGCTGTAGGGGTCGGCCGCGTACATGACCCGGTCGCCGAAGATGGACCATGCGGAGTCGGTCGCCTTGGGATCGTGGGTCTGCACCCGCGCGCCCGCGGCGAGGAGTCCCTCGATCAGCGGGATCGTGGGGCTCTCCCGCATGTCGTCGGTCTCGGCCTTGAAGGCGAGGCCCCAGATGCCGACGATCTTCCCGCTCAGGTCGGCGCCGAGGTATTCGAGGGTCTTGTGGAGCACGACGAGCTTCTGGGCCTCGTTCACGTTCTCCACGGCCTTGAGCACGTCCAGGGAGAGGCCGAGAGAGTCGGCGGTGTGGATGATCGCCTTGACGTCCTTGGGAAAGCACGACCCCCCGTAGCCGGGCCCCGGATACAGGAAGGCGCGGCCGATCCGCTGGTCCGAGCCGATGCCGCGCCGCACGTTGTGCACGTCGGCGCCGACCAGCTCGCAGAAGCGGGCCATCTGGTTCATGAACGAGATGCGGGTGGCGAGCATCGCGTTGGCGGCGTACTTGGTCACCTCCGCCGAGGCGATGTCCATGAACAGGATGCGGTCGCCGCCCTGGCGGGTGAACGGCGCGTAGAGCTCGCCCATGATCGCTCTCGCCTCGTCCTCGTCCACACCGATCACGACGCGATCGGGTTTCATGAAGTCGTCGATCGCGGCCCCCTCCTTCAGGAACTCGGGGTTGGAGCAGACGGCGAATCGCTCCTGCGTTTCGCTGCGCACGGCCGTCCGCACCTTCTCCGCCGTCCCCACCGGCACCGTGGACTTGGTGACGACGACCTTGTAGCCGGTCATGTGGCGGCCCACCTCCCGGGCCACCGCCAGGACATGCTGCAGATCCGCCGACCCGTCTTCCCCGGGCGGCGTGCCGACGGCGATGAACACGACGCGGGCGGCCTTGACGGCGGCGCCGAGGTCGGTGGTGAACGTCAGCCGCTTCTCTTCCTGGTTCCGGCGCACCATCGGCTCGAGCCC
>JBBQDU010000191.1:0-4844 GCA_038320055.1 Gemmatimonadales bacterium
CGGCTCCGGCTGTCCGAAGAGCTGTGGGCGGAGCTGGCTCGTGGGCGCGAGGTCGCGGTTCCGTGGACCGCCGCGTTCGACACGTTCGACGAATACGAGCGCTGGCGCCGGAGCGAGGCGTCGGCCGGTTGAGCTCCGCGCCGGTGTCGCGTCTGCTGACGGTCTGCCGGCTGCTCAACGCCGCCGGCGTGCGCTACGTGATCGTCGGTGGCTTCGCGCTCGCGCTCCACGGCGCCATTCGCGCCACGAAGGATGTCGATGTTCTCATCGAGCCCACGCTGGACAACGCTCGGCTCGCTCTCGAGGCCCTCGCGGGTCTGACCTGGGGTATCGCGCGGGAGCTCGATCCTGCCGACGTCATCGCCAAGCCGATCACCATCATCGGCGATGACCCCCGAGTGGACCTGTTGACCCTGGCGTGGAGCGTCCGCTATGCCGACGCCGCTCCCACGATGCTGCGCATCCGCGTAGAAGACGTCGAGATCCCGGTTGCGGATCTGGATACGCTCATCCGCTCCAAGGCGACCGGGCGGCTTCAGGATCGCGCGGACGTGGAGACGCTGGAGGAGCTGAAGCGGCTCGGGTGATCGACGGGCGTCATCATGCTACTCCTCGGCGGGGAGGGACGATCGCGCCGGGGCTCGAGACGTGGGGGATGTATCGGCCGGAATGAGGGCGGTCGATCCCGACAGACCAGGTCAGGGCCGGCCGCCGCCGGCCCCTGCTCCGGACTCATGTAGTGCGGCGTGCCGAGGGAGAGCCCCGTCTCGGTGACGCGGGCGCCGCCGGACTGGTCCACGGCCAGCGCGATGCCGAAATCGGCGATCACCGGCTGGCCCGACTGGAGCAGGATGTTCTCCGGCCTGAGGTCCCGATGGATCACGCCCTGTGGCCCAGCTCGCGCTCGACGCGCCAGCGGTCGGCCAGGGCGAGAGCGATCCGATCGAACGGATCGGTCACGCGGTGAACGAGGGGAGGTCAGGCGCACTCACGGCAGTCGGTCCTCCGGATCGGAGTCGGTGCGCGATGGTGAGTGCTGCAATCTACCGTGGGTTCAAGCCGCGAGCGGGGACGGGTCGGCTAGCGGGTGGGCGCGAGGCGATCGAAGGCGTGCTGCAGGCCGATCAAGGTGGACCGCCCCGCGCCACCGGTGAGCATGACAAAATGCCGATCGTCGGGGGCCACGTCGTATTCCCGGTAGGAATCACCGCTCGCGAACGAGCCGGTGAACAGCAGCCGCCGCCCCGTGACCCCGAAGGTGGGGCTGAGCGCGACCGCGGCCGCCATCAGGCTGTCACCGGCGCGGAAGAACAGCTCCCGCCCGCCGCGGGCCCAGACTGCTTCCGTGCCTCCGTGCAGCGAGACCGACACCCTGGCGCCAGGACCCGGATAGGGCCGGACGTACACCTCCATCTGCCCCGTCTCGTCGGACTGGTACGCCAGCCATTTCCCGTCCGGTGAAAGCGCCGGGGCGGATTCGCCGAACGTCCCGGCCATCACGAGGCGCGACGCGGGAGCCGAATCGAAGACCATACTCCGAATGCCCTTGCGCTCGCTCGACTCCTCCTGGAACACCACGGCGCGTCCGTCGGCCGTAACCGTTCCCGCGAACCGGTTGCCGTTGGCAACGAGCAGGCTGTCGGGGCGGCCGCTGCCGTCGGCGGCGATCCACCAGAGGTCGTCGTTGCTGGAGTAGACCAGACGATGGCCATCGGGCGTCCAGACGGGCCGGTTGCTGATCCCGTTGGTCGTGAGACGCGACCAGGTGCGTTGCGCGACATCGAGGACCCAGACGTCCTTCGCCCCCGTCTGGTCGGTGATGCCGAGTGCCACCCGACGTCCATCGGGTGAGACGCGAGGACTGGCGAACACCCGGGCTTCGCCCGGAATCAGGTCGGCCGATCCCGAGCGCGTGACCAGGGCGAGGTGGTGGGGGGCATCGCCGCCGGACTGGGGGTAGACGACAGCTCCGCTAGCCGACACCGCCGCGCGTGAGACGAAGGCGTCGGGTTGCGACACGTCGCGCGCGATGGTGACGGGGGACCCGCTCGGCCGACCTCGTTTCGCGTCGAAGGGCAACGCGATCAGGGTGCCGTCCGAGCTGCCGAGGGTCACGAAGCCGGCAGCGACCCACTGCGGACTGAATCCGGGCTGATCGAATCTGTTGATGGCGTGGGTGTCGAGGTTCAACGCCGCGAGTCGGCTGCTCGACCCGGCGAAGAGCGAGAACAACAGGATGCGAGTCCCCGGGACGAGCAGGGCACCGCGGAACGCCTCGGTCGAGCCCGTGTCGGGACGCGCGATCTCGTGCGGCATGCCACCCCGGGCCGACACCGCCATCAGGACCCGCGAATTGGGATCGGTGGCGGGCGCCGTGTGATAGCGGACGGTGTCATCGCTGCCCCACGAGAAGGAGTAGCCGGTGCAGGAGTCGCAGATCGTCACCGGCGCGCCGCCGGCGAGCGGCACCTTCACCACCCTGGCGCCATCCATATACCCGAGCCACCGGCCGTCGGGGGAAAAGAAGGGGTTAACTCCTCGACGTGCGCCGGCGACCGGGACCGCCTCGAGCCGGTCGGCCGCACGCAGCATCAGCCCCAGACGCGAGGTGTACGCGAAGACGGAGCCGTCGGGGGCGTAGGCCAGGCCGCTGCCATTGTGTTGGACCAGCGCGGCAGTGTCGGGAAGCGTCATGGCGTACCGCAGCACCACCGGCGGGAACCGGGGTGCCGATGGCCGCCGGATCAGGCTCGCCGCCAGGACGCCCACGACAAAAGCGACGGCTCCGACCAGCGACGCGGTGAGCGACCCGAGCCTGCGCTGCCCGAGCCGGCCCGCCCCGATCGCGGGCGCGCGCCGGGTGGCCTTCCTGGGAGTCACCAGCGCGGCAGCGAACTCCGCCGCGCTGCCGAAGCGGTCGGCCGGCAGCTTGGCCAGCGCGGTGAGCACCGCCTCCTCGACCCCGGGGGGCACGCTCCGGCGCTGGGCCGTGAGCCCGGCCGGCTCCGCCGTCATCACCTTGGCGACAAGCGCCTGCGCCGTGGGCCCGGTGAACGGCGGCTCCCCCACCAGCAGCTCATACGTCACGCAACCCAGCGCGTAGACGTCGGCGCGCGCGGTGATCTCGCGCTCCCCCATCGCCTGCTCCGGCGACATGTAGTGCGGCGTGCCGAGCGACATCCCGGTCTCGGTCATCCGGCTCCCGCCGCCCGCGCTCGAGACCGCCAGCGCGATCCCGAAATCCGCCACCAGCGCCGCCCCGTCGTGCAGCAGGATGTTCTCCGGCTTGATGTCCCGGTGGATCACCCCGTGCCGGTGGGCGTAGTCGAGCGCGCCCGCCACTTCGGTGGCCAGCCGGACCGCGTCGGCGATCGGGAGCTGCTTCTCGCGGTTGAGGCGGTCCCGGAGCGACTCCCCTTCGACGAACGGCATCACGTAATACGCCGTGCCGTGCACTTCCCCGCTGTCGATCAGCCCCAGGATGTGGGGGTGCTGCAGGGTGGCGATGGTCTGGATCTCCCGGAGGAACCGCTCGGCCCCAATCACCGCGGCCAGTTCGGGCCGGAGCACCTTGATCGCCACCTTGCGTCCGTGCTTGAGGTCGTGGGCGAGATACACCGTCGCCATGCCCCCCGCCCCCAGCTCCCGCTCGATCCGGTAGCGATCGGCCAGCGCAAGCGCCAGCCGCTCGGCTGGCCCGGTCATGGGAACGCTCACGCGAGCAGCGCCCGCGGCTCTTACTTCGGCGCCATACTGCTGTTCCAGGTGTCGCGGTGGAGCTTCCAGCCCCCGCCCTCTTTCTTGTAGAGGGTCATGAACGGCCCGTGATCGAGGTGCTTGCCGTCGGCCGAGGTGACCACGTAGCTGCCGGTCTCGAGCGCGTAGTCACCGAAGCCCACGACATCGCCGAGGGTCAAGGTGTTCTTGACGCCCTGACCCATGTCGGCCTCGAAGTGCGCCTGGATGGCCTTGGTGCCGGAAGCCAGATCGGCGCCGGGGGCCATGACCTTGGCGTCCTTGGTGTAGAGCGCGGCGAGGGCCGCCGCGTCGCCCGCGTTGAAGGCCTTCTCCCAGGCCCGATCCATCTTGCCGATCTGGGCACGAAGGTCTCCGGCCTGCGCGAATGCGGGGAGCGGCAGGGTCAGGGCCAGGGCCAGCACGACAAGGCCCACTGCGATACGGCGGGTCATACGATCTCCTCTCCGGGGGAATGGGTGTACGATGTAAGGGTAACGCGGCGGCTGGGAAGCGCCACCGATGGGTCCAGGGCAGTGCCGCCGACCAGCGCATCAGCCAGGGGTCACGATTGCCCCCGCTCGGACCGACCCGTATGTTCTGCCGCGTCTCGTCACCCGTCCCACACCGCGGTCCCCCTAGCCTGGAGCTCGCCATGCGTCACATCGGCCTCTGTTGTTGTGCGTTCGTTCTGGTGGCCTGCGGACAGACCAAGGACGACCGTGCCATGGACCAGGCCGCCCAGCCTCCGGTCGATTCCGCCATGGCGGCGCCCACCGCCGCTCCGATCGCCCTGGCCGACCTCAACGGCACCTGGAAGATGAAGGTCACTCCCGAGGGCAGCGACAGGACCGTGCTCGAGTTCACGATGGATGCCGCCTCGTCGGGTTGGACCCTGCACTTTCCCAAGCGTCCGCCCGTGACGACCAAGCCCGTCGCCGATGGGGACAGCGTGGTGGCCGATGCCGGACCCTACGAGAGCGCGCTGCGGAAGGGCCAGAAGGTCACCACGCACAGCGTCTACCACCTGGAGGACGGCAAGCTCGTCGGCACGACGGTCGCCCGGTACGACACCAAGGGCGCCGACTCGGTCATCCGGCTCCGGAGCG
>JBBQDU010000192.1:0-4817 GCA_038320055.1 Gemmatimonadales bacterium
GGCGATGTCGCTCAAAAAGAGGTCCATCGGCATCGCGCTCTCCCGGAGAATGCCCGCCACGATTTCCCGTCCCCGCTTCCAGGTCGTCATCAGGAGATAGACCCACAGGGCGATGAGCAGCGGGAACCAGCCGCCGTTGGCGATCTTCACGAGGTTGGCGCCGAGAAAGGCCAGGTCCACGACCAGAAACACTCCACCCACCGCGAGCACGCGCCACCGCGGCCACTGCCACCGGTCCCGGGCCACCGAGCAGAACAGGATCGTCGTGATCGTCATCGTGCCCGTGACGGCGATGCCGTACGCCGACGCCAGGTTGCCCGACGTCTGGAACGTCAGCACCAGCAGCACGCAGGCGAGGCCCACGAGCCGGTTGACGCCGGGGAGGTAGATCTGCCCGATCTCCGTCTGCGAAGTGTGGTTGATGGTGACCCGCGGGCTGTAACCGAGCTGCATGGCCTGCCGCGTGAGGGAGAACGCCCCCGAGATCAGCGCCTGCGACGCCACGACCGCCGCCGCCGTGGCGACCGCCAGCATCGGATACAGGGCCCAGCCCGGCACCAGGGAGTAGAACGGATTGCGGGCGGCCTCGGGGTGATCCAGCAGCAGCGCGCCCTGACCGAAGTAATTGAGGACCAGCGCCGGCAGCACCACCGCGAACCACGCCAGCCGGATCGGGCGCTTGCCGAAGTGCCCCATGTCGGCGTACAGCGCCTCGCCACCCGTGACCACGAGCACGACCGCGCCGAGGATGAGGAAGCCGCGCAGGCCGTCGCGAACGAAGAACTGCACCGCGTGCCACGGATTCACGGCCGCGAGTACCTCCGGGTGCCGGAGGATCCCGCCGATCCCCAACAGCGCGATCGACGCGAACCACACCACCATGACGCGCCCGAAGACGGCGCCGACCCTGGCCGTACCGCGGCGCTGGAACGCGAACAGCGCCACCAGGATGCCGCTCGCCAGGATCGGCACGACCCACGCGGGGAGCGCCGGGGCCGCGAGCCCGATCCCCTCGACCGCGCCGAGGACCGAGATCGCCGGGGTGATCACCCCGTCGCCGTACAGTAGCGCCGCCCCGAACAGGCCGGCACCGACGAGCAGGCGCCGCGCTCCCGGTCCCTGGCGCTTGGGATGCAGCAGCGCCAGCAGCGCCATGATCCCGCCCTCGCCGCGGTTGTCGGCCCGCATGATAAAGCCGAGGTACTTGAGCGAGACCACGAAATTGAGCGACCAGAAGATGAGCGACAGCACCCCGAGCACGTTGGCGGCCGTGGGGGGCACACCGTAGGCCGGTGCGAAGCACTCCTTCAGGGCGTAAAGCGGGCTGGTGCCGATGTCGCCGTAGACGACGCCCAGGGCGCCGAGGGCGGTGACTGCCAGGGCATGAGGCCGGGCAGGGACGGGCGGCGAGACCCCCGGGCCCTCGCCGGGGCCGGGGTCCGTGGCGGTGGTCATGGCCTAAAACTGGATCTGGGCGCCAAGCTCGACGACCCGGTTGGGAGGCAGGCTGAAGAAGGCGGTGGCGGACTGGGCGTTCCGCGTCATGATGATGAACAGTTTCTTCCGCCATCGCGCCATCCGGACCACGCCGGGCGCCGCCCCGCCCGCGCGCCGCCGTCCATCGGTCGCGATCAGCGTTTCCCGGCCCAGATAGAACGTGGTCTGCGTGGCCGCGGTCGGCACCGCCTTGCCGTTCCCGCCCTCGCGCCCGATCGCCTTGAGGACGGCGGGCACATTGGGCGTCTCCATGAATCCGTAGCGGGCCGTGACCTGATAAAAACCCTCGCCCAGCTCCCGGCACAGCGTCCGGTCGTCCTGGTCCACGGCGGGGATCTCTTCGGTGACGATCGACATCAGCATCACCTTTTCGTGGAGCACCTGGTTGTGCTTGAGATGGTGGAGCAGCACCGGCGGGGCGCCGGACGCGTCCGATGTGAGGAAGACCGCGGTGCCCCGCACGCGATGCGGAGCGCGGCGCCGGATGTCGTCGAGAAAGAGATCCAGCGGAAGCGAATTCTCGCGCACCAGGCCGGCCAGGCGCACGCGGCCCTTCTTCCAGGTGGACATCAGGATGTAGACGAAGGCCGCCACGACGAGCGGGAACCAGCCGCCGGCCGGCACCTTGAGCAGGTTGGCGCCCACGAAGGACAGATCCACCGCCAGGAAGAGCCCGGTCACCAGCGCCACCTTCCACACCGCCCATTTCCAGCGGTTCCGCGCCACCACGGCGAAGAGAATGCTGGTGATGGTCATCGTACCCGAGAGCGCTACCCCGTACGTGGCCGCCAGGTTGTCCGACGAGCGGAAGGTGACCACCAGACCGAGGCACGCCACCATCAGCAGATTGTTGACCGCGGGGATGTAGATCTGGCCGATCTTGGTCTTGGAGGTGTGCACGATGTTGACGCGCGGGCAGTAGCCCAGCTGCACCGCCTGCCGGGTGAGCGAGAACGCCCCCGAGATCAGCGCCTGCGAGGCGACCACGGCGGCCCCGGTCGCGATGGCCACCATCGGATACAGAAATTGGGGCGGCACCAGCGAGTAGAACGGATTCCGCGCCGCGGTCGGGTCGTTGAGGAGCAGCGCCCCCTGCCCGAAGTAGTTGAGGATCAGCGCCGGCAGGACCACGGTGAACCAGACCAGCCGGATCGGGCGCTTGCCGAAGTGCCCCATGTCGGCGTACAGCGCCTCGCCGCCCGTGACCACCAGGATGATGGCCGCCAGCACCGTGAAGCCGGTCAGCCCCTCGCGGAGGAAGAACTCCAGCGCGTAGTAGGGATTGAGGGCCCGGAGCACCGACGGCTCCCGCGCGATGCCCATCACGCCGAGCACCGCGAGGCAGGCGAACCACACCGCGGTGATCGGCCCGAAGACGGCGCCGACGCCGGCCGTGCCTCGCCGCTGGAAGTAGAACAGCGCCAGGATGATGACGAACGCGATCGGCACCACCAGGTGCTCCAGGGCCGGCGTCGCGATGCTCAAACCCTCGACCGCCCCGAGCACCGAGATGGCCGGCGTGATGATGCCGTCGCCGTAGAGCAGCGCCGAGCCGAACAGCCCCGCCGCCACCAGCAGCCGGCCCGCGCCCTTGGGCACGCCGCTGGGCCGCGCGAGGGCCAGGAGAGCCAGAATGCCGCCCTCGCCCCGATTGTCGGCGCGCATCACCATCGCCAGATACTTGAAGGTGACGACGAAGTTGAGCGACCACACGATCAGCGACAGGATGCCGAGGACGTTCCGCTCGTTGACCGGAAAGCCGTGCGGCCCGTTGAAGCATTCCTTGAGCGCATAGAGCGGGCTGGTGCCGATGTCGCCGTAGACCACGCCCAGCGCGCCCAGCGCGAGCGTGGCGAGTGTCCGGCCGGTCGGCGGACCCTTCCCGTCGTGCGACACGCTACCTGGCCTGCGGCGCCGGAGCGTGGCGCCGCGCGAGCACCGCCAGTGCCAAGATCGAGACGATGATCGCCGCCGACCCCACGCACCAGCGGCAGATGGCGCGGATGACGAACAGCTCGAGATAGGTGAGGTAGAGGGCGAAGGCCGTGCCGCCCGCGGCCAGCGCCGTCAGGAGGTCGGTGGGCCACCGGCGTCCATCCGCGGCCGTGCTGAGCGCCATCAGCGCCACCCCGAGCAGCACCGCATACCCGACGACGCCGATCAGGGACACCTCCACGCCCAGGAACCGGCTCCACTCGCTGGTCTGCACCGTCTCGCAGCCCCCGGTTCCGCAGGCGAGCGTCCCGATGCGGCCGATCTTGTAGAGGTACAGATACGCGGACACGAGGAGCCCGAGCAGGCTCAGTACTGCCGCCCCCATGCGGTAGATCATCGAGGAGCGGTAGGACGCGGCGAGAGGGAGTCCACCAGCCGTGCGATGGCGTCGGAGTCGAACCGGCCCTGGTACAGGCGGCCGCCCACGAGCAGCGTCGGGGTGGAGCTGACGCCCGCCCGTACGCCCTCGTCGTAGCCTGCCTGGATCCGGCCGGCGTACTTCCCGGACGACATGCAGGCGTCGTAGCGGCCGAGGTCCAGCCCGATCTCGCCGGCGTACCGCCGGAGGACGCCGGCCCCGTCCCGCGAGACGGACCACTCGGACTGCCCCTCGTAGATCCGTCCGTGCTGGGCCCAGTACTTCCCCTGCTCGTCGGCGCATGCCGCCGAGTGGGCGGCGACTCGCGCATACTCGTGCTGCTGCAGGGGGAAATCCCGATACCGCCAGCGCAGGCGGCCGGTCTTGATCAGCCGCTCGTCGATGGTCGGCATCTGGAGGGTGGCGAACGTCTGGCAGAAGGGGCACTGATAGTCGGCGTACTCGGTGATCTCGACCGCGGCGCTGTCCGATCCCTTCACGTACCCGTGGAAGCCCGCCGTGTCGGACGGCTGGACCGTGACGTTCGCCGGAATGCTCACCGTGGCCGGCTTGGAGAGCTGATAGCCGAGGAGGCCGATGCCCACGACCGCCACCGCGCCGAGGACACCGTAAAAGCGCTTCATTCCGACGGGCGATGCCGCCATGGTTCGTCGTCCTCCGGGTCGTCCGGGTGAAATAGATCCTGCCGCTGCGCCTCGTCCACGATGCGCCGGTTGTCGGCGACCTCGGGCGTATCGTAGGTGGAGCGGACCTCGTAGTGGAACATCTCGGTACGGGCGTCGCCCATGAGCCGCAACAATTCCGGCACCCCCTGCAGCAGGCGGCCCTCCCGGTCCAGCTCCCCGATGCGCGCCGCCAGGGCACGCAGCAGCTCCGCCAGCCGGTCGGCTCGGGCGTCGTCGTACACTTCCTCGGGCTCTGCCATGGCTACCTCGAGGGGCACCCG
>JBBQDU010000193.1:0-4804 GCA_038320055.1 Gemmatimonadales bacterium
AGCGGACGCGCTGGGAGAACACGAGCGCGGCGTAGAGCAGCGCCAGGGCGGTCCAGCCCGTGATCACCTGATGCCAGTAGAGCCAGATGCGCTCGCTGCTCAGCATGAAGCTGGTGATGGCGCCGACCCGGAGGAGATACAAACCCCAGGCCACCGCCCACCAGCCGAAGTAGGGCTTCCGGTACCGCTCGAAGAGGAACGCACAGAGGAGCCCCAGGGCGGCCGTGATGGCCGCCTGGAGCAACGCCGCGTCGAACTCGATGCCGGTGGTGGGGGGGAGGGTCCCTTGGATCACGGGTCGTCAGTACCAGCCGATCGGTTTCTCGTCGAGATTGATGAACACCTGCTTGGTCTCGAGATATTCCTCGACGCCCCAGTGCCCCAGCTCCCGGCCGAAGCCCGACGCCTTGTACCCGCCCCACGGCGCCTCGACGAACGTCGGCTGCATGTGGTTGACCCAGACAATCCCCGCCTCGAGCGACTTGACCACCCGGAACGCCTTGAAGATGTCCCGCGTCCAGACGGCGGCGGCCAGTCCGTAGGGCGTGGCATTGGCAATGCTGATGGCCTCCGCCTCGTCCTTGAACGGGATGACGCTCATGACCGGCCCGAAGATCTCCTCCTGCGCGATCCTGGCCGAGTTGTCCACGTCGTAGAAGATCGTCGGCTCGACGTACCACCCCTTGTCGAACTGCTTGGGTGTGCCGCCGCCGGCGGCCACCTTGGCCTCGCCCCGGCCGACCTCGAGATATCCGGCCACGCGGTCGCGCTGCTCGGCGCTCACCAGCGGTCCCATCTTGGTCTCGCGGTCGATCCCCGGGCCCACGCGGATGGTCTTCGCCTTGGCGGCGGCCGCGTCCACGAACTTCTTGTAGATGTCCTGCTGCACCAGCACGCGGCTCCCCGCCGAGCAGACCTCGCCCTGGTTGATGAAGGTGCCGAACAGGGCGCCGTCCACCGCGTTCTCGAAGTCGGCGTCGCTGAAGAAGATGTTGGGCGACTTGCCCCCCAGCTCGAGCGACACCCGCTTGAGCTGATCCGCGGCGCTTCGCATGATCAGCTTCCCGACTTCGGCGCTGCCGGTGAAGGCGATCTTCCGCACGTCGCGGTGGGTCACCATCGGCGCGCCGGCGCCCGGGCCGTCGCCGGTGATTACGTTGACCACGCCCGGCGGGAGCCCGACCGCCTCGAAGTCCTCGGCGAGCTTGAGCAGGGTGAGCGGCGTCTGCTCGGCGGGCTTGATCACCACCGTGCAGCCGGCCGCGAGCGCCGGCGCGAGCTTCCACGACGCCATCACCAGTGGATAGTTCCACGGAATGATCTGGCCGGCGACGCCCACGGGCTCCCGCATCGCGAACGCCACCGCGTCGGCCGGCACGGGCAGCACCTCGCCGTTGATCTTGGTGGCGAGGCCGGCGTAGTACTCGTAACAGGTAGCGGCGTCGTCGATGTCGTATTCCGACTCGACGATCGGCTTGCCGGAATTGACCGTCTCGAGCTCGGCCAGCTCGTCCCGGCGGGCCCGGATCCGCTCGGCCAGGCGGAACAGGATGCGGCCGCGCTCCTGCGCGCTCACGCTCCGCCAGCCGCCCTCATAGAACGCGCGGTGCGCCGCCCGGACGGCCCGGTCCACATCCTCGGGGCCGCCCGCTGGCGCCGTCGCGATGACGCCCTCCGTCGAGGGGTCGAATACGTCGAACGTCTTTCCGCCCTTCGCGTCGACGAACTTGCCGTCGATGTACATCTGGTACCGGGCGACCCCGGCCTTCGAGGTCTTTCCCTTTGCCGCGGCCGTACTGGTCATCGTGGTCCTCCGGCGGCTGTTCGCTGGTGGGGCTTCGGGCTGCAACGGATCTCCGGCCAATCTATCACTCGGAAACGAACGGAGTCACCCCGAGCGGGTTTCGCTCCGCTCGGGGTGATTCGGGCGCTGCACGCCGTACGCACATCCGGTCCGGGCGCCCTCAGGCTACGCGGCTACCGTCTCCCTCGAAGGCCGGATGCGCACTTTTGGGATCTCGCTCCGCACCGAGTCGTCCCGGACATGCCACGGCATCCCCTCGCGCGCGAGGCGCTCGAGGAACGGATCGGGATCGAACTCCTCGGGCGAGCGCACCCCGGGGCCGCGCCAGCGGCCCTCGTGGATCAGGCGCGCGGCGATGACCGGCGGAATGCCGGTCTGGTACGCCGTCGCCTGCACGCCGAGCTCGGTGTAGGCCGTCTCGTGGTCGGCGACGTTGTAGATGTAATACGCGCGCGGCTGGCCGTCCTTGACCCCGCGGGCCAGCGTGCCGACGCAGGTCCGGCCGCGCATCCTGCCGGCCAGATCCTTGGGATCGGGGAGCAGCGACACCACGACATCGCGCGGGACGACCGAGGTGTCACCCACGCGGATCCGGTCCTTGCCGGAGAGCCCGAGGCGCTGCATGACCCTGAGCGTCTCCACGGTCATGTCGTCCATGCACAGCTTGAAGTCCACGGTGCGCGCCGTCGGGAAGAACCGGGGCAGCGTCTTCGACTCCTCGTGGTCCACGTAATAGCAGTTGAGGACGCCGAGCTCGGGGAAGTCGAACGGCTCGAAACCGGTGAGGGGCGACTCGAGCTGATAGCGTCCCTCGCGGTAGGAGACCGCCTTGCAGAGGCACTCGTCGATGAACACCCACGGGCTGAAGGCGGCCACGAACCCGTCGTGCCCCTGGCAGACGGAGTTGTCGCCATCGCGCACCCGGAGCTCGGTGACCTCGTCCAGCAGATGCTTGGCCGCGTAGGCGGCGTAGACGTTGGTCGTGCCGGGATCCGCGCCCATGCCGAGCAGGGCGATCCGGCCCGCCGCCTTGAACTCGGCGTCGAGCGCGAACTGGTCCTCCAGCTTGGGGATGCCGTCGTCGTCGGTGCCGCCGCTGGCCATGTCGATGTAGTCGCAGCCGGCCTCGAGGCAGGCGCGCATCACGTCGAGGTTGGTCACGGGCAGCGCGGCGTTCAGGAGCAGGGTGCTGCCGGTCTCACGAATGGCCTCGGCGACGGCGGTTCGATTGCCGGCGTCGAGCCGGCGGAACGAGACGCGAGGATCGTTGAGACGGTCCGCCAGGAGGGAGGCGCGGGCGGACACCGCGTCCGCGATGACGAGCTGCTCGAGCATCGCGTCCTGCACGAATTTCAGGGCGGACACGGTCCCCACCGCGCCGGCGCCCAACATCAGGACTTTCACAAACTCCTCGTTTCATTGTTGGCGCGGCACCCGGTCTGGTTACAGGCGACGCCGGGGTCGGCGTCGGTCCTGCGCCCTCGCCCCCGCCGCTGATGGGGGCTCACAGCTCAAGGAGATGGTCAGCTGTGAGAGTGGACCCTCCGCTTGGTCGGAGGATGCAAACACGCCGTCCCCCGATGGGGGTGGCGTACTCCCATCATAGCCCTCGCCCCCCACCCCTTGTCCAGACCCCCCCGGGGTGGAGGTCATCGGTCACCAATGGTCCCTCCGTACGGAGCCGGAGATAACTCTTTGCCCCGGCAAAAGTTGCCGGGTGCTATACAGGAAAGACGAATATTTATGTGGGGGGCCGAGAGATGCGCGAGACGGGAGAGCGGGGTATTGCTCAGGTCTGCTCCTCCCTGCCCACCAGCCTGGCCCACCCCACGATCACCCCCACGCTCACCACGAAGATCACCGTCGCCGCGGCGTTCACTTCCGGCGTGATGCCTCGCCTGAGCAGCCCCCAGATCTGGAGTGGCAAGGTATTCTGCCGCCCGATCAGGAAGAACGTCACCGCGATCTCGTCCAGGCTCAGCGTGAAGACCAGCAGCCCCGCCCCCAGCACCGCCGTCCGGATGCTCGGAAAGGTGACGTACCGAAAAGTCTGCCACTCGTTGGCGTAGAGGTCCTGGCTCGCCTCCTCCTGCGCCCGGTCCAGCCGCTGTAGCCGCGCGAAGACCTGCGTGATCACCACCGACGTCAGCGCCGCCGCGTGACCCAGCACCACCGGCCATCCCGGCACCAGCGGAAACCCGCTCGAGAGGCTGAGGCCGACGAAGCTGAAGAAGGTGAGCAGGCTGACGCCCGTGATGATGCCGGGCAGGATGAGCGGCAGCAGCACCAGGCGGCGGAACGCTGTCTTGCCCGGGAACTCGTGGCGGTCGAGCAGGAAGGCGCCCGGGACCCCGATCGCGAGCGCGATCGCCACCGCCAGCAGCGCCAGCTTGACGCTCGCCAGCGCCGCGTCCAGCATGCCCCGGTCCCGGCTCAGGTCGGCGAACCAGTGCAGCGTTCCCAGCCTGAGCGGCCAGGCGATGATCGGCGAGTCGTGAAACGCGTAGACGATCACCACCGCCAACGGCAGATAGATGAACGCGAACACCAGCCCGCCCGCCGTCCAGAGCGCGGCCGTCCACCCGTCCCGCCTCGGCGCCGACCTTGCCGAGGGCGCCGCCGGCGGCGTGGCCGTCACACGCCCCGTCCCGCGGTCACCACCGGCGCGCCCGGGACCCGGCCGGAATAGTTCATCGCGGTTTCCACTCGGTTGGCCAGCCACAGCAGAAACAATGTCAGCAACAGCACGATCACCGACACCGCGGCGCCCAGCGGCCAGTTGTACGCCACGCCGAACAGGCTCCATACCAGGTTCGAGACCATCAGCGCGCTGTCGTTCCCGCCCAGGAGCTGCGGCGCCAGGAAGTCGCCCATGCTGAGCACGAACGCGAACGTGCACCCCGCCAGCACGCCCGGCAGCGAGAGCGGCAGCACGATCCGCCGGAAGGTCTGCCAGCGGCTGGCGTACAGATCGGCACTCGCTTCCTTGAGCGCGGGCGG
>JBBQDU010000194.1:0-4729 GCA_038320055.1 Gemmatimonadales bacterium
CCCCTCGTGCGCGACCGCCTTCTCGGCGATGCGGCCCACCGCCAGGATACCCGCCTCGGGCGGATTGATCACGGCCGTGAACTCGTCGATGTCCAGCATGCCGAGGTTGGAGATCGAGAATGTGCCGCCGGTGTACTCCTCGGGCGCGAGCCGGCGTTCGCGCGCGCGCGCCGCCAGATCCTGCGACTCGGCCGCGATCTCGCGGAGCGCCTTCCGGTCGGCATGGCGGATGACGGGGGTGATGAGCCCGTCCTCGATGGCCACCGCCATGCTGACGTGGACCTCGTGCCAGTACCGGATGCGGTCGTCCTGCCACCAGGCGTTGCAGGCGGGGTGCTGCCGGAGCGCCGTCGCCACCGCCTTGATGATGATGTCGTTGAACGAGACCTTGCCCAGCGCCTTGAGCGCCTCCCGCGCGTCCCAGGCGCGCTCCATGTCCACCTCGGTGGTCAGGTAGAAGGTGGGAATGGGGCCGATCGATTGGGCGAGCCGCCGGGCGATCGTCTTCCGCAGCTGGCTGAGCGGAACGTCGGTCCAGGGGGCCCCGTCAGTCGGCGGCGCGGGGATGGACCGGGCAGGGATCCGAGCCGGGGCCGGCGTCGCCGAGCCGGCGGGCCGGGCCGCCGGGGTCGCGGCGGGGGCCTGGGCCGCGCTCTCGACATCGCGAAGCACGACGCGCCCTTCGGGGCCCGAGCCCGCGATCCCGGCCAGGTCGATCCCCCGCTCGGCCGCCATCCGGCGGGCGAGCGGTGAGGCCTTTACCCGGACACCGGGGGCGGGGGCAGGGGCGCGCGCCGGGGCCGTCCCGGCCGTAGGCACCGCGCTCGGAGCGGACGCCGCTGCAGCGGCAGGCACCGTTTCTGGGGCGGGGCTGCTCCCAGCGGGGGCCGACGTGTCGGCGGGCGGCGCGGGCGGCGCGGGCGGCATCGAGGCCGGCCGGTTCTCATCGGGCGTCGGTTGGGTGGCCTGCGCCTCGGCCGGCGTAGGCTTCCCGTTTTCCACCGCCTCGCCCGGCTCGCCGATGAGGCCCACGAGCTCCGACACCGGCACCGTCGTCCCCGCCGGCACCACCTGCTTCAGCAGGGTGCCGGCGGCGCGGGCGACCAGCTCCATGACGGCCTTGTCGGTTTCGACTTCCGCGAGGACGTCGCCCACGGCCACGGCGTCGCCCTCGCCCTTCTTCCACTCCACCAGGCGCCCCTCCTCCCTCGTGGGGGACAGCGCTTCCATGACGACGTTGGTAGCCATCGCTCAGTCGCGGTACAGCACCGAGTGGACCGCGG
The DNA here is from genome assembly GCA_038320055.1 of Gemmatimonadales bacterium. Taxonomy (GTDB): domain Bacteria; phylum Gemmatimonadota; class Gemmatimonadetes; order Gemmatimonadales; family GWC2-71-9; genus CAVVWJ01. Next base: position 1,284 of record JBBQDU010000194.1, read on the forward strand.
CGATCACCCGGGCGGGATCGACCTTGGCGGCCTTCTCGAGCTGCTTGTTGTACGGCATGGGCACGTCCGCGCTGGTTACGCGGAGGACCGGGGCGTCGAGCTCGTCGAAGGCCTCGCGCTGAATGGTGTCCACGACCTGCGCCCCGACGCCGGCGAAGGGCCAACCCTCTTCGGCGACGACACAGCGGTGGGTCCGGCCGACCGACTCGAGAATGGCCTCGCTGTCGAGCGGGCGGATGGTGCGGAGATCGAGCACTTCCGCGTCCACCTCCTCGCTCGCGAGCTGCTCGGCCGCCTTGAGCGCCACCCCCACCGTCTTGGAATGGCACACGATCGTGACGTCCCGGCCGGGCCGCTTTATGTCGGCCTTGCCGAGTGGCACGATGTGCTCTCCCTCGGGCACCTCGCCCTTCAGGTTGTAGATCATCTCACCCTCGATGAACACCACGGGGTCGTCGTCCCGAATGGCGCTCTTGAGCAGGCCCTTCGCGTCCGCCGGCGTGGCGGGCATGACGACCTTGAGCCCGGGAATGTGCGCATAGTAGCTCTCGAACGCCTGCGAGTGCTGCGCCCCGAGCTGCAGAGCGGAGCCGCCAGGACCCCGGAAGACCGCGGGCACGCCGACCTGGCCGTTCGACATGTAGCGCATCTTGGCCGCCGAGTTGACCAGCTGATCGATGGCCAGCAGGGCGAAGTTCCAGGTCATGAATTCGATCACCGGCCGGAGTCCGACCATCGCCGCCCCCACCCCGACGCCCGCGAAGCCAAGCTCGGTGATCGGGGTGTCCACCACGCGCATGGGTCCGAACTCCTCCAGCAGACCGCGGCTGACCTTGTAGGCGCCCTGATAGACGCCCACCTCCTCGCCCATGAGGAAGACGTCGGCATCGCGCTGCATCTCTTCGCGGAGGGCCTGGTTGAGGGCGTCGCGGTAGGTGAGGGTGGCCATGAGGTCAGGACCCCGCGTAGACGTCGGTGTACAGCTGCTCCGGCGCCGGGTCGGGCGCCTCCTCGGCGAACTTGTACGCGTCATCGACCTCCGCCACCACCTCCTGGTCGAGGGCCTTTACACCAGCCTGGTCCATCAGGTCTTCCTCGATGAGCCGCTGCGACCAGACCGTGATCGGATCGCGCTTGCGCTGATCCTCGACTTCCTCGCGCGTCCGGTAGTGGCCGTGGATGGGGTCGGACATCGAGTGGCCCATGAACCGGTAGGTGCGCACCTCCAGGAGGGTCGGGAGCTTGTCGGCCCGTGCCCGCTCGACGGCGCGCTCCATCGCTGCGTGCATTACCAGGACGTCCTGTCCGTCCACGACCTCGTTGGCCATGTCGTAGCTGCAGGCCCGCTCGGAGATGTCGTAGATCGCGCTGGCGCGCTCCAGCGCCGTGCCCATGCCGTAGCGGTTGTTCTCGCAAATGTAGATGGCGGGAAGCTTCCAGAGCGCCGCCATGTTGAGCGCCTCGTGGAAGGCGCCATTGTTGACGGCGGCCTCGCCGAAGTAGCACACCGCGACCTGGTCGGTATCCCGGTATTTCACGGCGAACGCCATTCCGGTGGTGAGCGGGATGTGTCCCCCGACGATGCCGTGTCCGCCCAAAAATCCCAGCGACGCGTCGAACAGGTGCATCGACCCGCCCTTGCCGCCGCTGCAGCCCGCGGCCTTGCCGAACAGCTCCGCCATGACGGCGCGGGGCGCGATGCCCCGGGTGAGGGCGTGGCCGTGCTCGCGATACGAGCAGGTGATGTAATCGTCGGCGCGGAGCGCGGCGAGGCTTCCGACCGCCACGGCTTCCTGGCCGATGTAGAGGTGGCAGAAGCCGCCGATCTTGCCGAGACTGTAGGCCTCGCCGGCCTTCTCCTCGAACCGGCGGATCACCAGCATCTGGCGGAGCCAGGCGCGGTACCGGTCAGCGAGGGCTGGATCGAGGCCACGCTTGCGCGCGCGGGGCTTGGGCGCAGCGGTGCCCGCCATCAGCGGCCCGCCCCCGCCGCCCGCTTCTGTTCCCACGCGTGGTAGGACGACCGGGTGAGCGGGCTCGACTGCACATGTGAGAAGCCCATGGCGAGTCCCAGGTCGCGGAGCTCGTCGAACTCGGCGGGCGTGTAGTAGCGGGCGACGGGCAGGTGGCGGTCCGAGGGTCGAAGGTATTGGCCGAGCGTGACGATGTTCACGGCGCTGCGCCGAAGGTCCCTGAGACAGACGAGCACTTCGTCCCACTCCTCGCCCATGCCGAGAATGATGCCGCTCTTGGTTAGCGCCGCGGGGTCCATGCGGCGCGCCCTTGCAAGCAGCCCGAGCGCACGGTCGTAGCGCCCTCCCGGCCGCGCCAGGCGGTAGAGCCGCTCGGCGGTCTCGAGATTGTGGTTGAGAAGGTCGGGCCGGGCGTCCATCACGATCCGGAGCGCCTGCTCGGAGCCCTTGAAGTCCGGGATCAGCACCTCGACGGAGGTCTCGGGGCAGCGTCGCTTGATTTCGGCGATGCAGCCGGCGAACGCCTCGGCACCGCCGTTGGGCAGGTCGTCCCGGTCCACCGACGTGATCACGACGTGCGCCAGGCCCATCCGCTCGACGGCCTCGGCCAGCCGGACCGGCTCGAGCGGGTCGAACGCCGTCGGGGTGCCGTGGGAGACCGCGCAGTAGGCGCAGTTTCGGGTGCAGACGTCGCCCAGAATCATGAACGTGGCGGCCTTGTGCTCCCAGCACTCACCGATGTTGGGGCAACGGGCCTCCTCGCACACGGTGTGGAGGCCTAGGTCGCGCATCAGCGACTTGAGGTGCGCGTAGTTGGGGCCGCCGGGCGCTTTGACCTTGAGCCAGCCGGGCTTCCTCGCCGGTGGCCAGGCATTCGTGGAGGAAGTCCCGGACGCCATGGGCGCCTGGCGGGTGAGTTGTACCAGCGGTGTTGCCACGCTCAGTCTCCGGTGTTGCAAATCTGCGCGAAAGCTAGCCCCCTCCGATACGGGAAGCCACGGGCACACTGCGCGCGCGACGTGTCACCCGGGAAGCAGAACGGGCGGCCGGAGGCCGCCCGCGCGCTGGCTCGCCGCGACCCGCGTCAGCCCTTGCATCGTTCCAGCAGGCTCTGAGCGTCCGCCTTGACTTCTGTTGAAGATTTTTCCTCGGTCTCGGTGGGACCGCGCTGCGTGGTGTACTCGGCGAACGTCCGGGGGAGGACCACGAAGGCGGTGTTCCCGTCGGCGGCGGGGCTCACATCGACCTCCAGCCTGTTCAGGACGCGCCGGAACTGGGTGTCGGAGCGTCGGCTCGTTTCGTCGATTTTCGTGCCGCTGATCCGGAGCTCGTCGGCGTCGAGCGAGCTCTGCTTGTAGCCCAGCACGCGAACTACATCCTGATGAACCAGTTTCGAGAAGAACTCGCACTCGGTCTGGGCGACTGGGGCTCGCCCGCACTCACCTCGACGCGCACCGTCCGGCAGGGTATCCA
>JBBQDU010000195.1:0-4727 GCA_038320055.1 Gemmatimonadales bacterium
CCGGCGTGGCCCACCAGACCACCCCGGCCACGCCGGCGATCATGAGCTGGATCCAGGAGCCCGCGGCCGATACCCAGAGGCGCGGCGCCCGGTCCGCAAAGCCCCACGCATCGTTCACGTTGCAGAAGAAGGCGATGTCGAAGTAGAACAGCATCGCCCCGATCTCGTGCACCTCACCGCCGAACTCCTTGCAGGCTACGCCGTGCCCCAGCTCGTGAAACGCGGCCACGAAGGCGAAGGCGACGTACATCATGATCACGGTCCGAAGGTCGAAGCGGAACAGGTCGCCGAGGACTCCGACGAAGTCGTCCCACTTGACCGCCAGGACCAGGAAGTAGATGGCGAACAGCGCCACGGCCAGCAGCACGCCCGGACGGGTGAAGAAGAAATGAAGGCGGGGCTTCCAACGGTCGAACAACTCGTTGGGATCGCCGACCGACCAGCGGAGCCGAAGCAGGTCGCCCTTGAAGAGCGGCGGCTTGAGCCGCTGCCGGCGCTCGGCGCGGAGCCGCTCCACCAGCATGCTCGAGCGCTCCTGCAGCGTGTGCTCGCAGAGACCCATGGACCTGAGCTTGGCCGCGAACTTCTCGACGACGGCCGCGCTCACCTTGATCCCCTGCTCGGCCAGACTCGCCGCAGCCTCCTCGACGGGACGCCCGTCGAGCGACTGCATCACCACGGCCTCCACTGGCCGGAATCGGAAATACTTGTGGGTGGCGGGATCCTTGACGATGTAGCTCTGCTCGCCGCGGTAGGTCTGCGCGACGAGCACCAGGTCCGGTCGGAGGCGCGGCCCGCTCACGGGGTGCTCGGCACCACCCGCTCGCCCGGCGCAAGGCCGCTCACGACCTCCACACGGTCGCCATCCAGATCGCTCCCGAGGGTCACTGCGCGGAGGGTGGTGCGATGGTCGTCCCACACCAGCGCGTACCCTTCCGGCCCCACCGCGCCCCGAGGAATCGTCACCACGCGCCGCCGCACGGAGCCGAGCCGGACGGTCACGGTGCTGCCCGGCGTCAGGCGGGCGCCCGAGACAAGCTGGAGCACTACCTCGCGCGTCCCGCTTGCGGCGTCGATGACGGGGCTCGCGCGGATCACGCGCGCCGTCGCGGCTTCCCCGCGCGCGCCGGTCACCTGGGCCGAATTGCCGATGGCCACGCCCGACGCTGACGTCTCGGGGACCCGGACTCGCGCGAGCACCGGGGCCATCGCCGTCACCTGGAACAGGGTATCGCCCGCGCTCACCAGCCGGCCGATGCGCGCGGTGCGCGAGGTGATGACACCCTCGAACGGCGCGGCGATGCGCGTCAGGTCGTACTCGCGCTGGGCCTTCCGGAGCGCCAGTTGGGCCTCGCGGTACTCGAACTCGACCTGCTCCGAATCCGCCTGGGTCACGACGCCCGCGGTCTTGAGCGCGCGCTGACGCTCGACCCGCTGCTGGCCATTGGCGTACCGCTGCCGGGCCTGCTCGAGCGCGATGGTCTGATCGGTGCGCTCGAGCGACGCCAGCACCTGGCCCGCCGTCACCCGGCGGCCCAGGTCCACCATCACCGACTCCACGACGCCGCCGGACCGCGAGAACACTACGGCGTCGTGCTCGACGTAGAGCTGCGCCGGCAGCGAGAGCGGCGCGTCCACGGTGGCGGTATCGGCCGTCACGAGCGTCGGCGGGGCCGCGGCACCGCTGTCGGGCACCGCCGCGGCCCCCGAACCGGCCCGGTCCGCGCCTCCATCACTGCACGCGGCCAGGAGCACGGCGGCGAGAAGGAGTCGCCTCACGACCAGAGCCTCCACCAGGCGAGTCGCACCCATCGCGCCGGCCCCCGGAACAGCCGGGTGGCCGCAGAGGCGGGGGCGGTGAGGACGCGCGCGTACGCGGTCATGTCCGGCTTGAGCACGCCGTCGGGATTGGGCACCGCCGCACGGACGGGGTAGGACACCGCCTGGGCGGTGTCGGCCGGGAGTTGGCCCACCGACACGACGCGTCCGGTGAGGGTGCGCTGCGGCAGCGCGTCCACCCTGAGCCGTACCTCCTGCCCGGGATGTACTCGTGCGATCTCCCGCTGCTCCACGCCGAACTCGAGCTCGAGTGTGTCGATCCGGCCCAGAGTGAGCAGCAGGTCGCCCTCCTCGAGCGAGGCGCCGACCCGCTCCCCGACATGCGGCGTGAGGACCACGCCCGAAACGGGCGCACGGAGCGTGGTGAGCGACAGCTGATCATCGAGAATGGCCCCCTCCCGCCTGAGGGCGTCGGCGCGGGTCCGTTGCAGCCGCTCCTCCGCCGCATCGCCACGTGCTGCCGCCTGCGCCGCCTGGCGCTCGGCTGTTGCGGCTTCGGCGGCGGTGGCTTCCCGGTCCGCGGTCAGCGACGTGGCCCGGAGGGACGCGAGCGGCGCGCCTCGCGCCACGGTCGCCCCTTCGGATACGAGGACTCGCTCGACCACGCCCGGCACCAGGGCTCGGATCGGCGCCAGCGCCGTCGGCCGGAACACGGGCGCGGCGCCCGCGACCCGGAGCGGCCAGCGAATGAGGGTGAGGGCGGCCAACGCGGCCAGGGCGATGCCGACGTACAGTTGCACGCGCCGGCGGGGCAGCGCCATGATCGCCTGCCGCTTGGCGGCGATGGCCCCGATGGCATCGACCATCGGCACCTGGTTGTACAGTTGGGCGTTCCGGAGCGCCACGGCCGTCTGGTTGGCGAGAATCATGATCAGCCCGCGCTGACTCTCCGTGGCGAAGTCGGGGGTGCGGGACTCGAACAGCAGCACGCCGAGGATGCCCTCTTCGTCCTTGAGCGGGAGATAGAGGCCGCTCTCGACCCCGTCCGTCTCCAGGTCTGGGCCGAAGATGGTGAGGTACATCCGCTCGGCGTCCGAGGTGGGCTCCCCGCGATCGCTCAGATAGAGCGTCTCGCCGCGTCCGGCCGCCCAGCCTGCCCGGGCAATCAGGTCCTGCAGCTTGGGATCCTTCGGGTCCACGGTTTCCTGCCCCGCCACCGCCCGGATCTCGCATTTCCCCTTGTCGTAGAGCCCTACGGCGCCCCGATCGAATGGGAGCGCCCGGGACGCCAGGTTGACCACCGACCGCAGCACGCGGTCCAGGTCCAGGGTGGACCCGATCTCCCGGCTGATCTCGAGGATGAGCGTGATGTCTTCGGCGCGACGGCCGGCGCTGTGCAGGGCGGCGTTCCGGAGCGCCAGCGCCGCGACCGGTGCCAGGGCCTCGAGCCGCTCACGATCGCGCGGGTCGAAGGCCCCGTTGCCATCGGCGCCCTTGGCCGACACCTGCACGGCACCGACCCGCTCCTCGCCGGCCATCAGAGGCACGGCCAGGAGCGAGGCAGGTGCTGCTCCGGCCGACTCCGGATCGACCACATCGGACCAACTTCGCTGCGCCCCGAGGAGCCGGGTCCCGATTTCGCCGGCCCCGGCACGACACCGAAGCAGTCCGTCCCCGTCAGTGAGCCAGAGGGTTCCCGCGCTGGCGCTGACGCTCGAGCGGAGCCGATCCAGCGCCAGCGGGAGCACGACTTCCAGGTCGAGCGACGCCGCGAACTCCAGGCCGGTGGCGTGGAGCAGGTGGAGGCGTTCGACTTCTTGGCGGAGTTCCTCGAGCGATGCGGTAGGAATGCTCAGAACATCGTGCATGACCCATTATGCGACGGTCGTCGGGGTTGCGTAAGAGGGCGGGGACTCCCAAACGACGAGGTGCCGAACCCTTGGGTCCGGCACCTCGACCGACTGCGCCGACTGCGGCGCAACGACCTAGCGAGTCTTGGACATCGGCGCGATACGATCCTCGAGCTCCGACACCGAAAGCTCCACCGCCTCGGCATCCTTCCCGGTCTGGTTGCGGATCTGGGCCTTCTGATCTTCGGTCAGGGTGATGCGAACCGGCTGCTTGGAGTCGGACATGCTGTACCTCCGGAGGTAGGCTATCGGATTGCCGCCGAGCGGCGTTGACCTCAGAAAACAAGTTCGGCCGGCCGCGTGAATTCGTCGTGAATCCCAGTGTGTCCGGCCCAACGGCTAGAAACTCTTCTTCGCGGGCGCGATGCGGCTCTCGAGCTCTTCCACCGAGAACTCCACCGCCTCGGCATCCTTCCCCGTCTGGCTGCGGATCTGGGCCTTCTGCTCGTCGGTCAGGTTGATCCGAACGGGCTCCTTGGGACTCGACATGGGGTGCCTCCTGAGTGGGACGCTGGCTGTGGCGGCCGGGGGACTCTGCCTCATTCGCAGGGGTCAATCTGGTGGGGTGTCGTGAACCGAGCGTGAAAACTCGCTTGCCGGATCGTGAATTCGGCGTACGTTCAGAAGCGAACCCACCAAGGCGATCTCCATGGCAGGTGTCCTCCTGTCACTGTTCGGCCCCCCCGCCGTTGCGCACGCCGACGGAAGCCCGATCGTGCCCGCGCCCGGCGCCAAGGAGCTGGGACTCCTGGCCTATCTGGCCGTCGAAGGCGGGGCGCACACGCGCGAAGAGCTGGCAAGCCTGCTATGGGGGGAATCGCCCGAGGCCGAGGCCCGTGCGTCGCTTCGGCAGGCCATCAAGCACCTCCGCGATCGGGTGGGAGAGGTGCTGACACCAGGCCGAACGCGCATCGATCTCGCCGGACCGATCGACTGCGATGTGCAGCGGTTCCGGTCCGCGATTCATGCGGATCCGCGCCGCGCCGCCGCCTTCGATGTTCCCAGGTTCTTCACGGGGTTCTCGGTACGGCACGCCCC
>JBBQDU010000196.1:0-4700 GCA_038320055.1 Gemmatimonadales bacterium
TTCGCCGGGTCGACGCGGTGGTGGGTGCGGCGCGCGACCGACTCCGGGCGCGCGGCGAGCTCGAGCGCACGCTGCTCCTCCTAGTACGCGACCCTGGCTCGGCCACGGTGCACACGCACCTCGACCTCGCCGACTGGTTCCGGCGTCAGGGGGTCCCGACCCTCTCGCATCCGGTGCTGTGGGAGCGGCGGCCGCGCGCGGCCGTGATGGTGGCCGGGAACGGCTCCGCCATGGGCTACGCGCGCCCGGGACAGCCGCGCGCCGACCGCTGGCCGCTCGAGCGCCTCAGGCGGCCCGAGTCGTTCGGCACGGAGCGGGACATGGTCGACGCGCTGCTCAGCGAGCCCGCCGTGGGGCTCGTGGCGGCGGAGATCGGGGATGGCGCGGGGTGGGTGAGCGACGCCGTCGGCGCCGCGGAGGTCCGCCGGCGGCCGGGCGGGCTCGCGTACCAGCCGCTCACCGGCGACCCGCTCGGCTGCGGCGGCGCGCGCTCGGGCTCGGCGCGCGATTGGCTCGAGGCGACTTGGGACGCGCCCTACCCCGACGCCGCCTTCCATCTGCTGGATCAGTTCCGATCAGACCGCTCCGGCGACCTGCTCGTGGTGGCTCGCGAGGGGTATGATTTTCGGAAGCGGTTCGAGGTGCCCGAGCATCGCGCCGGACACGGGAGCTTGACCCGCTCGCACATGCACACCCCGGTCTGGTCGAGCGAGGCGCTGCCGGCCGAGCCGCTCCGGACCGTGGATCTGTTTCCCGCGATGCTCGACTGGCTGGGAGTACCACCGCCGGAGGGGCTGGACGGCGAGGCGGTGTGGCGGCCGGGCGAGCGGTGGCGGCGGGCTCAGGGAGAACGCGGCGCGCCGACGTCACCGCCCCGGGTGCGCACCATGGTGTAGTGGCACCAGGAGGCATGCGCCAGCATACCGGAGGCCCCTAAAGCTCTGAGTATCCTTAGAAGCACCCAGATGCCTCCCGACCACAGGAGTTGCCGTGAAGCGCTCGCCGAAACGACCCCGCACCCCGGAAGATGATCTGCGCCTCCAAGACACGGTGAGGCTCTCGGCAGAGGGACTGGCCAAGGTGCTGGGGGACCTCGAGGCTCGCGTCATGCGGGCAGTGTGGCGGCTGGCCGAGCCGGTACCGGCTCGGGCGGTACACAGCCTGGTCGCGAAAGAGCACCGTGTCGCTGTTCTCACGGTGGTGACGGTGCTGAACAAACTGGTCGTCAAGGGCCTGCTGAAACGCGAGAAGCGCAATGACCTGCTGCACTACGATGCGCGGATCACGGAGGAGGCGTTCATGGCGCACGCGTCCCGCCGAGTCGTCGAGGGGATCCTTTCACTCGGCTCGCAGGCTGTGGCGGCCTCGCTGGTGGACGTACTGGCCGAGGCGAGCCCCCAGCAGCTGGCCGAGCTGGGGCGGCTGGTGCAGGCACGCCTGAAGGATCAGGAGCGGAAGTGAGGCCCAGCAGCTTTAGCGGCCTCACGGCCACGCTGACACTCCGGGAGCAGTCCCACCGCCGGGCCGTGCTGTGGGCCATTGCCTCGTTGTTGGTTCTGAGTACCAGTCCGGTGTTCGCCCATCACCTGGCTATCGGAGCGCACACGCTGCTCGGAGGCGCGGATCACCTCGGTTCAATCTGCCTTACCGCGCTCCACCTCTTGCTTGCGCCGGTGCACTACACTTTCCACATTCTCTTGGGCATTGGGCTGGCATACGGGGTGTGGGATCGGTGGCGCGCATGGCGCTCGGGCGTGCGAGCGCTAGGCCCGCTTGAGGCGGCGGTTCCAAGCTCGGCGGACGACTTCTGGGAGGCGGCGCAGGACGCCGGCCTCGACCCGCGCCGGCTTCGCGTGGTACCGGGATTACCCATTCCTGCGCTCACGGTCGGAGTGGTTCGGCCAGTGGTCTACGTCGCCGGGGAGCTGGCAGAGGAGCTTACACGCGACGAGCTGATCGCCGTCCTTGCCCACGAGGGTGCACACCTTAGCCGCCGTGATCCGCTCCGGCTTTCGCTGTTGCGCTTCCTCGCGCACACGCTCTTCTGGATTCCAGCCCTTCGGCGCCTCGCGGACGACATGGCGGATGAGGCGGAGATCCTGGCCGACGACCGGGCGGCACGCGGACGCCCCCTCGTGCTCGCGACCGCCATTCTCACGCTGGCGCAGCGTCACTCCACGCGCCCGGCGGAGGATGTTCCGATGTCATCGGTGGGATTCTGCCACGCCCATCTGCTCGACCGCCGTGTCCGCCGCCTTGCGGGTGAACCTGTCTCGGCCCGTACTCATCTCACTCGCCGATCCGTCGTCGGAGCCTTCGCCACGCTCTCTCTGGTGTGGACCTCCGGGCTGCTGATGGCTCACCCTCTCCCTTTCACGCTCGCTTCGGCTCACCACTCGCACTGCGAGCACCGGAACGAGTCGGCCATCCGCCACCTGTTCTGTTTGGGGAGTCCCTTCTCGCGACAGGCCCGCGAGTGCCCGCATAGCACCGAGCGCGCCCCGCTGACGTTTCACGCCTGAACGGCTCCGGGGAATTCTTCGGTTCGCCCGCGCTCACAACCAGCGGCGAAACCACCAAGCCGCTGCTTCCAGGACCATGTGCGCCGGGGGCCGACTCGCCCACGACGCCCGCAGGATCTCGTCGGCCTCCGCGAGGTCCGCCTGGAACTGTCGCTGAAGGGCGCGCGGGAGCGGAGCCCCTGCGCAGAACAAATTCAGCTCGTAGTTGACGAACAGGCTCCGGTAGTCGAGGTTAGCCGTTCCGATCGTCGCCCGCACCCCGTCCACGGCGGCCGTCTTCGCATGCAGGACCCGAGGACGGTATTCGAAGATCCGAATGCCGGCCCCGAGAAGCTGCCGGTACAGCGCATGGGCCGCCCAGCGGGAGATCGGAACGTCACTTCGTGCGGGCAGGAGCAGATGGACCTCGACTCCCCGCCGGGCCGCTTCAATTAGAGCCCGGCGGGTGCGTGAGTCAGGGACGAAGTACGGTGTGGTGACCAGCAACTCGTGGCGTGCCGAACCGAGAAGCTCGAGGTAGCGACAGTGAACGTGGTGCCGGCAGGCCAGGGTTCCGTTGGGGACGAGCTCGTCGCCGCCGGTGGATGGCGATCCGGCATACCGCCGGTCGCCGCGCCAGAAGGCGTCGAACAGGTCCGTGGCGCGCACCGCCAACTCGCCATCGAGGCGGACGTGGGCGTCGCGCCACCGGGCCGGCCCATAGTGGCGCGCTGAGCTCTCACGGTGGATGTTGAACCCGCCGACGTACGCCTCGCGTCCATCGACCACCAGCAGTTTCCTGTGATTCCGGCGGTTGAACTGCGCGAAGCGCCAGGCCCAGCGATGGAACCACTGCAGCTCCACGCCGCTGGCTCGGAGCTCCGGGGCGAGGCCCGAGGCAGCGGCCGAGCCGAGCGCGTCGAGCAGCAGACGCACCCGTACGCCCCGCCACGCGCAATCGGCCAACGCCGAGGCGACTCGCACCCCGACCTCGTCGCCCGCGAGGAGATACGCCTCCAGCCCGACCTCCCGCTCGGCGGCCGCGATTGAGGCGACCATGGCGTCGTAGAGCTCATCACCCTCGACATAAAGCCGCGGGTCACTCATCGCCGGCTACGCTCCCCAACGGTCAGGCCGAACCCTGCGCCGGCGTTCCCTCCCGCGGCGCCAGGAAGTTGTAGATGGCGGCGAAGCTCCACCCTGCCGCCGCCCCGTAGAGCAAGGCGTCGAGCAGGCCGAGCGCGAGAGTCCAGTGACGCGACGGATCGACGCCGACCATCCACAGTTCCCAGAATCGGTACATCCCGGCGTCGGGCGGCAGGCCGAGGAGCAGGAGGGCGCCGACGCAGATGGTGTAAATGATGGCGAGCCAGAGTCCGGCGGTAAGGGCTATGCGGCCCCGGTGCATGGTCTCCATGACGTCCTTCCTTCAGATCGATACGATGCTGCCCCTGCCCGATGAGCGGCCCCTGGGATAGCGAGGACGGCCACATGCCGAAGAAGGGTGATCAGGCGCAACATCCCTCCCAACACCCCAGGTGGCGGTCGAGATACAGGTGATGCCGGGTGCACGGCACCACACCTGGTTCGCCCGGCTTCGCGAGCAGGTGCTGCACGATGCCGATGCGGCCGGTCGCGAACGAGTGCGCCGAGAGGGCCATATAGAGGCGCCAGATCCGGTAGGTGACCGCGCCCACGAGCGCCACCGCCTCGCGCTCGCGCGCCTCGAGCCGACGGACCCAATGCCGCAGGGTGAGCACATAGTGCTCCCGCAGGCTCTCGACGTCGCGCGTCTCGAATCCCGCCCCCTCGGCGGCCGCGACCGCCCGGGCCAGAGGCACCAGCTCGCCATCGGGAAAGACGTATCGTCGCAGGAACTCTCCCTCCTGGAGGAGCCGGCGCCGGAGGCGGATCGCGAGGCCCGGCGGACGAGTGTCCTCCAGGTCGATGATGCCGTGGTTGAGGAACAGTCCGCCGGGCCGCAAGACCCGGTACGCCGTCGCGAAATACTCCGGAAGCCGTGTGCTGCCGACATGCTCGAACATCCCCACGCTCGCAACCTTGTCGAAGGCGGCCGCATCCGGCAGCGCTCGATAGTCGCGGACCTCAACCCGACAACGCGGCTCGAGCCCTTCCTGAGAGATTCGCCTCGTGGCAAGGTCGGCCTGCGCCGGGCTCAGGGTGATCCCCACCGCCTCG
>JBBQDU010000197.1:0-4672 GCA_038320055.1 Gemmatimonadales bacterium
CCGCTCGGTCTCCCGATCTACATCATCGCATGTCTGGGGCTCGCCTTCCGCGGCCCGCTCGGGTACCCCGATGCGGCCGACCTCGCCGGTGGCACGCTGGCCGAGACCTCCGGCGGTGCGCGGCTCGCCTGGCAGGCGGCCCGGGCGGCGCTGCTCGTGGCGGTCGCCGCCATCGGCGCGACGGCATTCCTCGGCGGCTGGCTCGGCCCATGGCTGCCGGGCGCCGTGTGGGTGGCGGTCAAGACGCTCGCGCTCCTGGCGCTGCTCGTCGCGGCCGACCATCTCCTGGCGCGCGTGCGGCTGGAGCGGTTCGTCGTGATCGCCTGGACGGTGCTGATCCCGCTCGCCCTGGTGGACGTGTTTCTGTCGGGAGTGCTGGCGCTGTGAAGACGACGCTGGCCACCGATCTCGTCTTCTGGACGCTCGCGGTCGGCAGCGTGCTCGCCGGCTGGCGCGTCTTCCGCACCGATTCGATGTTGCGGGCGGCCTACTGGCTGCTCGCGTCGTTCGTCGGCGTCGCCGGCATCCTGGTGCTGCTCCGCGCCGAGTTCCTCGGGCTGGTCCTGATCCTCATGATGGCGGGCGAGATGACCATCATGGCGGTGTTCATGATCATGTTCATGATGAATCCGGCGGGGCTCAATCCGATGATGATGGTGCACCAGCATCGCGCGGCCATCGTGGCTGGGGTGGTCGCGTTTCTTGGTCTGGCCGGGGTCGGGCTGTTCGGCCATTTCCCGGCGGTGCCCGCAGCGACCGCCGCGTCGGGCGGCGCCACCGTCACTGCGGATCTCGGCCGCGAGCTGCTGGGGAACTCGATGCTCGTCTTCGAGACGGCGGGCGTCGCCCTCCTGGCGACCATGATCGGCGCGCTGGCGATCGCCGGCCTGCGGGGTCGCTATGGCGATGCGTCCGAGGGCTCGGTGGAGCCGGCCATGGAGCCTGGTGCGGAGCCGCCTACTGACCCGTCCGCGGACCCACCCGCGGAGGAGATGGCCCACGAGGGCCACGGCGGGATGCACGAATGACGCTCCCTTCCCTGCTCGTGCTGGCGGCCGCCCTGTTCGGGCTCGGCGTCTACGGCGCGCTGAGCCAGCAGTCGTTCGTGATGATCATGATGGGCCTCGAGCTCATGCTCAACGCCGCGATCCTGGCGGCCGTGGCGTTCTGGTCGCTCGGCGCCGGGGGAACGCCGAAGGGACAGCTCCTCGCCGTCGTGGTCATGACCGTGATGGCGGTCGAGGCGGCGCTCGGGTTCGCCCTCGTGACCAACGTCTACCGGATCCGGAAGGCGGACATCACCGAAAAGCTCAAGGCGCTCCGGGGATGACGCCGGCCAACGTCGTCGCCCTGGCACTCCTCGTCGCGCTTCCGCTCCTGACCGCCGCTGCCATCCTCGGCCTCCGGCTCCGCCCCGCGCTGCTCGGGCCGGCGGCGCTCGCGGGTCTGGCCGCGGAGTTGATCCTGGCGCTCAGGACGGCGACGCTGTCCCTGTCTGAGCCCGTCGCGGCCGCGTGGACCTGGGGCCCGCGACTCACCCTGCAGCTCGAGGTCGCCGGCCTGAGCCGGGTGATGGTCGTGCTCATCCCGGCCATCGCGCTGCCGGTGGTCCTGTACGCCTGGGCGAGCCTTCGCTCCGACCCGAGTCTCGGCCGCCTGCTCGCCCTCCTGGTGGCGTTCACCGGCGCGATGGAGCTGCTGGTAGTGGCGGCGGACTTCCTGACGCTGCTCATCGGGTGGGAGCTGGTCGGCGCGATCTCCTGGGCGCTGATCGCACACGAGTGGCAGGACGCGACCCGACCCCGCGCCGCGCTCCAGGCCTTCCTCACGACCCGGGCCGGCGACCTCGGCCTCTACGCCGCGGCCGGCCTGACGCTCGCGGCTTCCGGATCCCTCCAGTTCACGGCGCTCATGACCGTGCCCCAGCCCGCGCTCGGTCTCATCGCGGCGTGCGTGCTGCTCGCCGCGGCCGCCAAGTCCGCCCAGCTCCCGTTCTCGCCGTGGCTCTTCTCCGCGATGGCGGGACCGACTCCCGCGTCCGCCCTGCTCCACTCGGCGACGATGGTGGCCGCCGGCGCCTACGCGATGGTTCGCCTCTGGCCGGCGTTCGAGTCGGTCGGCTGGTTCGGCCCCGCGGCGGCCGCGCTGGGGCTCGGCACCGCGCTGGCCGGCGGGCTGGTCGCATTGCTGCAGCGCGATGCCAAGCGGGTACTGGCCGCCTCGACCTCTGCGCAGTACGGGCTCATGTTCGTGGCTGTCGGCGCGGGCGTGCCCGCCGCGGCCGGGCTCCACCTCGTCGCGCACGCCGCGTTCAAGGCACTGCTGTTCCTCGGCGCCGGGATGCTGATGCACGCCACCGGCACCGGCGACCTGGGGCGGCTCCGAA
Source organism: Gemmatimonadales bacterium (assembly GCA_038320055.1). Lineage (GTDB taxonomy): Bacteria > Gemmatimonadota > Gemmatimonadetes > Gemmatimonadales > GWC2-71-9 > CAVVWJ01. The sequence continues at coordinate 2,387 of JBBQDU010000197.1, forward strand.
CGGCCGCTACCCGCCCGCGGATCGCGGTGGCGTTCGGCGTCGGCATCCTGGCGCTCGCCGCGGTTCCGCCGCTCGGCGGTGCCTACACCAAGGATTTGATTCTCGCTGCCGCGGCCGAGCGTGGGCCGTGGCTCGCGTTCGGGGTTCTCCTCGCGGGGGCCATGAGCGCCCTCTACGCCGCGCGGCTCTACCTGCTGGCGATCGGGGTCGGTCGCAATGGCGCGGATGGGCCGTCACCGTCCGGTGAACGGGCAGCCATGGCCGTGCTCGCGGCACTCAGCCTGGCGCTCGGCGTGCTCTGGATCCCCGGCAGGGGGGCCGCCGCCGCCCATCTCGTCGGAGGGCGACTGGCTAGGTCGGCGGGATGGGAGCTACCCGCCTCGCTGCTCACCGTCGTGGTCGCGGCGGTTGTCGCCTGGGCGCTCTTCCGCCGACAGGCGCTGCTCACCCTTGGGCTGCCCGAAAAGACAGGTGACCGGCTCGCGGAATGGCTGGGCATTCCCACCCTCGCCACCCGCCTGGTCGTGGCACCCACCCTGGGCACGGCGCGCGCACTCGCTGCGTTCGACGACCGCGTGGTGGATGCCGGCGTCCGCGCGGCCGGCGGCGTCGCCGCCGGTCTTTCCCGCTTGCTCGCCTGGTGGGGCGAGCGCTCGGCCGACGGGGCGGTTCTGGGTGTCGCGCGCCTGACGCTCGGCGCGGCGGCCGTCTCGCGGGCGGCGGACGACCGCGGCGTGGATGCGGCGGTCGAGCGCACCGCGCTCGGCGTCCGGCACGCCGGCGGATGGGCGCGGACCCTGCAGAGCGGCCTGTCGCACCAGTACTACGTCATCGCGGCGGTCGGCACCGTCCTGGCGATCCTCGCGGCACTCCTTCGGAGGTAGCGTGCTCCTCAGCCTCGCGATCTTCCTGCCGCTGCTCGGCGCCATCGTCCTCGCGGCGGTGCCGATCCGGTCCGAGCGTTCGATCCGGATGGTGGCCAGCGCCGTCGCGGCGGTGCCGCTGCTGCTCCTCGCCGTCGTCTGGAGCCGGTTCCAGGGCGGCCCCGGTTTCGAGCAGGTCGAGGCCGTGCGCTGGATGCCGTCGGTCGGCGCCGGCTACATCGTGGGCGTGGACGGTTTCTCGCTGCCGATCGCGGCGATGAGCGCGCTGCTGTTCCTGGCGGCCATCGTCTACCCCGTCGATCTCAAGGGCCGCCCCCGGGAGTACTACGCGCTCTTTCTCTTCCTCGAGAGCGCCTCGCTCGGCGTGTTCCTGGCGCTCGATCTGCTGCTGTTCTACGTGTTCTTCGACCTCAGCCTGGTCGGGATGTATTTCCTCATCGGCGTGTGGGGTCACGGCGACGAGGCGCGGCGGGCGGCGCTCAAGTTTTTCCTCTACACCCTGCTTGGCTCGCTCGCCATGTTGCTGGCGATCCTCGGCCTCTACCTCGCCTCGACGCCGCACACCTTCGATATGGCTGAGCTCATCCGGCAGCGGCCGCTCGACGGTGGCGGGCTCCGGGCGGCGCTGGTGTTCCTCGGCTTCGCGGTCGGGTTCGCGATCAAGACGCCGCTGGTGCCGTTCCATACCTGGCTACCCCCCGCGCACGTGGACGCGCCGGCGCCCGCGTCCACCATCCTGGCCGGCGTGCTGCTCAAGATGGGCACCTACGGCTTCGTCCGGATCCTGCTCTCGATGATGCCGGTGACGTTTCAGCGCTTCGCCTTCCCGCTGGCCGTCCTGGCGGTCGTGAGCATCGTCTACGGCGCCCTCGTGGCGCTGGCCCAGCCCAACCTCAAGCGGCGGATCGCCTACACCAGCGTGAACCACATGGGGTACACGATGCTGGGGATCGCGGTGGCCGGCGCATTCGTCTCGGGCCGCGCGGCCGAGCGCGCGCTGGCGCTGACGGGGGCGACGGTGGAGATGGTCGCGCACGGGCTGATCACGGGTGCCCTGTTCCTGATGAGCGGGTCGATCTGGGCGCGGGGCGAGAGCTACGAGATCGGTGACTTCGGCGGGCTCGCCCGGCGGACGCCCGCGCTGACCGGTGCGGCGGTGGTGGCGGCGTTCGCGAGTCTCGGGCTCCCGGGGCTCGCCGGCTTTGTGGCGGAGTTTCAGATCTTCGCCGGCACGTTTGCCGTGTATCCGTGGCTCGCGGCCATCGGCCTGCTCGGCATCGTGATCACCGCGGCGCTCTTCCTCCAGATGGTGCAGCGCATCTTCCTCGGCGCCCTGCCCGAGCGGTGGGCGGCCTGGCCCGAGCTCCGGCCGGTCGAGATCGGGGCACTCGCCTCGCTGCTG
>JBBQDU010000198.1:0-4627 GCA_038320055.1 Gemmatimonadales bacterium
GTGGACGAGGAAGCCGACGTTCATGGCCGTGTCGATCGGGAGGACCCACCGGAGCCACGCGGTCGGATAGAAGATGTCGCCGTGCATGGCGGCGATGAACGGCAGCCCGCCGAACAGGTATGGATTCCATTCCGGGACTCGTCCGGTGGCCCGGAACATCTCGGCGCCGAACAGCCGGAATCCGTAGCCGGCGACGTACTGATCGTCGCCGAGGAGCCATTGGCCCTCGAGCATCGGCCAGCACAGCGTCAGCGCGGCCACGAGGAAGATCGCGCCCGCCACGAGCGCGGGGCGGCGGGGCTCGTAGGGTGCGGCCGGCCCGGACTCAGCGTGCGACACGCGGTCTCCCCTGCGGAAAAACGAGGAACGGGACCGCAGCCCCGAACTCGGTGACGGTGAGCAGGAGCCGGGAGGCGAGCGCCAGCGCCGTGGCCGCACCGATCCCCAACGGTCCCTGCAGCATCAGAATGAACAGCCCTTCCCGCACGCCGAGTCCGCCCGGCGCGAACAGCGCCAGAAAGCCGGCAAGGTACGACGCCGTGAACACGGCGATGGCGAGCGCCGGTCCGAGACCGGCCCCCGGCAACAGCCCTCGGGCCAGCAGCCACAACGCCAACCCGTAGCCGAGCCAGGCTACGACATTCGCAACGATTCCGAACCCGACGCCGATGGCCGGCGGCGCTGCCCGCGCTTCCGCGTCGGGTGCCGCGAGCTGCAGCAGCCGCCGGAGCACCGGGGGCCACAGCAGCAGGAGCACTCCGGCCACCGCCGCCGCCACGAGCGCGACGAGCGAGGCGCCGGCGCCCGGATAGGCGGCCTCGATGGTGTGTCGCCCGGTCACGCCGGCCACCACGGCACCGCTTCCGATGGCCAGCACCTGCAGCACCACCGCCGACCCCGTGGCGGCCCAGGGCGCGATCCCGGCGCGCTTCGACATGAGCGCCATGCCGGCCACGGCCCACACCTTCCCCGGGAGATACTTGCCCAGGCTCGATACGGTCCAGATGCGCGCGGCAGTCCACCCATCGAGTCGCTGGCCCCACCCCGCCAGCATGATGCGCCAGGCCACGACGAGGAGGCCGTACATGAGCCAGACCACCACCGCGCTCGAGACCAGCCAGACGGGCTCGATCCGCCACTCGAGCGGCTGGGAGCGCAGTTCGGCCCAGTTCCGGACGAGACTTCGCGCCGCGAACACGACGATCGCGAGACCGGCGAGCCACTGGGCCGCGCGCAGCCACCGGCTCCGCACTGAACTATGCACCGAGCGCCTCGCGATACCACCCCTCACACAGCTCCGCCACGTGTTCCGGCGACAGACGCGCGCGCCAGGACTCGCCGATGAGCCGCGCCAGCGCGAGCCGCTCCGGATCCTGCAGGAGATCGAGGGTGGCATCGCTCAGCGCTTCGACGCTGGGTAGGGTGAGCCGGCCCGCGCCCGACTCGGGCACCACGTCGAGCAGGCCGCCGCCGTCCCAGCAGGCGACCACCGGCACGCCCGCCATCAGCGCCTCGGCGGCCGCGAGCCCGAATCCCTCGCCGACCGCCGGCGCGAACATGAGGTCCGCCGCGGCCAGAAAGCCGGCCACCTGGTCCGGGGGCACCGCACCCGCGAACCGAACGACCGAGGCGATCCCGAGGCGCTCCGCCTGGCGCTCCAGAGCGGGCCGCTCCGGGCCGTCCCCGACGATCGTCAGCGGCAGATCGTGGCCGCACGACGTGAGAAACGCGGTGGTGTCGATGGCGAGATTGATCCGCTTCTGCGCCGTGAGCCGGGCGACGACCACCGCGCCGCCGCCACCGGTGGTCCAGGGCCAGGCCCGGCTGTCGACCGGCATTGGATGCACGTACCCCGCGGCGATGTGCCGGCCGGTCGCGTTCTGCACCCAGCCCGCGAGCTCGCGGGACACCGCCGTCACGAGGCGCGCACGCGCGAACACGGGACGCGCCAAGCGCCGCGCCACCCGCGAGGCGCGGAGCAATGCCGCGTCGCTCCCATGCACGGTGACCACGAGCGGCGCGTCCGCCGGCGCGGCCAGGCCGGCGGGCACCCACCAGTGCGCGTGCACCAGATCCGCGCCCGCCGCGACCTCCTCCCGCGCCGCGCGGCGGAGGGCGCGCCACAGCCCGGCCAGGGCCCGCCAGCCACCCGGCCGCCGGAGCGCGGCGGTCATCGTGCCCCGATAGGCCAGCGTCTCGCCCCGCGCCGACGCGTACCGAACCCGACGGACCCTGACCCCGTCGGTCTCCTCTTCCCCGCCCAGCCCCTCGTCGCTGGGCGCCACGACCCTCACCTGCACCCCGCGCCGGACCAGCGCCGCCGCCAGGGTGCCGAGGAACGATCCCGAAAGATCCCCGGGCGAGCGGGGAAAATTATGGGTCAGGAAGACGACCCGCACGGCTCAGTCCCGCAGGTCGGGCTTGTCCAGTCGATCGAGGGCGCGGGCGATCGCCCGCGTCTCCTCCTGCAGCCCTGCGATCATCTCGCCAACCAGGCCGAAGCCGAACAGCACGATGCCGCTGATGACCATGGTCTCGACCAGGTTGAGGAGCGGACGAAACCCGAAGCCGTAGCCGAAACGGAGCACCAGGGCGGTGACCCCGGCCAGGAGGCCGATCACGAACAGGGTCGCGCCGGCGACGCCGAAGAAGAGCATCGGCTTCCGACCGAACCTGAGCCGGAACCAGACGCTCAGCAGATCGAAGATCCCCACGGGAATGCGCCGCCAGCCGAACTTGGACGTCCCCGCGCGGCGCGGATACAGGGGGACGGGCAGCGATTCGAGCCGGAAGCCGTCGGCCGCCGCGATCACCACCATGTACCGATGCCAGTCGGGGCGGAGGGGCACCCCGTCCATCACCTCGCGGCGATAGGCCTTGACCGAATTGAGGTCGGTGACCCGGACGCCGAAGAGCCAGCGACAGAGGCCGTTGTAGACCCGGCTGACGAAGGCTCGCTCGTAACGGCCTTGTTTGGTGCCGGTGACGATGTCGGCCCGACCCTCGAGGACGGGCGCCACCAACCGCGGGATGTCTTCGGGGAGATACTGCAGATCGGCCGGGTAGAACACCAGCACGTCGCCACGAGCGACGTCCCCAGCCGAGCGGAGCGCATCCGCGATGCCGCGCTGGCGGCGGTGCGTCACGACGCGGACGAACGCATGGGTGCCAGCCAGCTCGCGAAGCACGCGGTCCGTCCCGTCGCGCGAGCCGTCGTTGACGATCACGACCTCGAAGGAGAATCCCGCGGGCCCGAGCGCCTCGGCACAGAGCCGCACGAACTCGGGAAGATTGTCCGCCTCGTCCTTGGCCGGAACGAGGACGCTGACGTCCAGCGTCTCCGCGGCCGGCAGGGTCATACCCGCTTCCGCATGCGCGCGGGCAAGATGCCGAGCTGATCCCGGTACTTGGCCACCGTGCGGCGGGCGATCTGGATGCCCTGTTCCTGGAAGAGGTGAACGATCTGCTGGTCGGTCAGCGGCTTCCCGCTGTCCTCCTCGCCCACCATCTTCTGCAGCTTGGCGCGGATGGACCGGGCACTGGCATCCTCGCCCGACGCGGTGGTGAGGGCGCTCGAGAAGAAGAACTTGAGCGGCAGGACGCCACGCGGGGTCTGCACGTACTTCTCGTTGGTCACCCGGCTGACGGTCGACTCGTGCATGTTGATCACTTCCGCCACCTCGCGGAGCGTCAGCGGCCGCAGGAACTCGATGCCTTTCTCGAAGAAGTCGCGCTGCCGGTCGACAATGAAGTTCATGACCTTGAGCATCGTCTGGCGGCGCTGCTCGATGGCCTGAATCATCCAGTTGGCGCTGTTCATCTTCGAGGCAATGAACTCGCGGTTCTCCGGCGTCATTTTCTTCTTGTCCCGGGCGATCTCCTGGTACGAGCGGCTGAGCCGGAGCCGCGGCATGCCGGTATCGTTGAGGAAGACCTGATAGCGGGTGCCGATCTTATCGACGATGAGGTCGGGGATGATGTAGCCGTCGCTCTGGCTGGCGTGCTTGAGCCCGGGTTTCGGGTCGAGACGGGCCAGCACGTCGGCGGCCGCCTGCACCGCGACGGGCTCGACCGCGAAGCGCTTGGCCAGGTCGTTCCAGCGGTGCGCGATGAGATCCGGAAAGGCGTCGCGCACCAATCGGAAGGTCAGCGACTCCGCGTCGGACTGCTCGCCGAGCTGAATGAGGAGGCACTCGCGCAGGTCCCGGGCGCCGATCCCCGGTGGGTCGAGCCGCTGGATGACGGCGAGCATCTCCTCGGCCTCCGCCGCCGTGTAGACCGGCAGCGCCGAGGGTGAGGCCGTCCCCGGCTCCGCCTCGTCCTCCTCGCTCTCCGCTCCGCCCGCTCCCTCGACGTGCCCCGCCACCAGTTGATTGACGCTCGCGAGAATCTCCTCGAGCGTCGCCGCCAGGTAGCCCTCGTCGTTGATGTTGCCCAGGAACTCTTCGGCCAGCAGCAACTGGCGCGGTGTCAGCGTCATCATCTGCAGCTGCTCGCGCAGGTAGTCGGTCAGGTCCTTGGTCTCGACGGTGACCGGCTCCGTGTACTCCAGCTGCTCGTACTGCTCCCGGGTCCCGCCGACCTCGAATCCGTTGAGGAGGATCTCCTCCCAGTCCATCTCCTCCTC
>JBBQDU010000199.1:0-4553 GCA_038320055.1 Gemmatimonadales bacterium
CTTCCCCGATCAGCTCCGTATCGGCCACCGAGATGTCGAACGGCCCGTGACAGCAGGCGCTGCAGCCATCCCGGCAGGGTACGATCCCACCCGCGGCGCGGCGGCCCCCGGCGAACCAGTGCTGCAGGCGCTCGAGCAGCAGTCGGTAGGCGTCAGGCGTCGATGTGGCACCCGCGTCATCCGCTTGCACGCCGCCGCCGTCACTCACGCCTGCCGCGTCGCCAGCGCCAGGCAGATCCACCCCGCCAGGAACGCCGCACCGCCGAGCGGCGTGATCGCGCCCAGCCACCGGACCCCCGACAGCGCGAGCGCGTACAGGCTACCGGAGAAGAGCACGGTGCCGGTCAGGAAGAGCCACCCGGCCGCCTGTGCCAGCGCGCCCGGCCAGCGCGAGGCCGCCCACGCGACCGCGAGCAGGCCGAGCGCATGGTACATCTGGTAGCGGGCGCCGGTCTCGAACGCGGCCAGAAGCTCGGGCGAGAGCCGTGCCCGGAGTGCGTGCGCGCCGAAGGCGCCGGCCGCCACCGCGATGAACGCCGAGCCCGCGCCCAGACTGAAGAAGAGGCGGTCCATGAGGAGTTACCGAGTAGAACCCGTTGCCGTCACGAGCTCGGCGGGGAGGGCGGCCCGGTCGGCCCAGGCCGCGAGCGCACCCATCAGGAGCATGAAGCCGATGTCGGTAACGGCGATGGCGGTAACGCTCGGCGGCGGCGGCCCGAAGAGCGCCGCGGCGTACGCTCCGAGCAGCAGCAGGAGGACCAGGCCGAGTGCCACCGGCCGGACCGGGTGGCGGCGCGAGCGGCTCGTCAGATAGAGCGCGAGTCCGCCGCCGAGCAGCAACAGCTCGAGCCCAACGCTTGCCCCGAAGTGTCGCCAGAGCCCGAGTCCAAGCTTGGTCGTGTCGTTCCCGGCCAGCGGCAGATCGCCCAGGTGCACCACCAGGTCGAGCAGCCAGTGCGACGCGACGATCGCGCCGACGAGGGCCGACGCCTGCCAGTGCCGTGTCGTGTCGCGGGTGGGCCAGGAGTAGTAGAGCGCCGCGGCCACGGCGCCCCAGCCCACGGCACCGACCAAGCTGTGGGAGATGGGATAGTCGTAGAATTGCAGTCGCAGGAGGGGATTGTCGTCGGGCAGGACGCGGACGTGCTCCCATCCCAGGAGCAGGAACGCCCCCCACAGCAGGTCCACCAGTTGTGTCGCCACGAAGAGCGTGCCGAGCGAAATCTTCGGCTCCAGACGCTTGATGGCGAACGCCACGCCGTAGTGTCCCAGAAACATGTCAGGCCCTCCCGCCTGCGAGCCATGAGCCGCCGTCCACCACGAAGATCGCTCCGGTGATCCACTCGCCGGCGGGGCCGGCGAGGAAGGTGACCATCTGGCCCACATCGGCCGGCGTGCCCCACCGGCCGAGCGGGATGGCGCGGCTTGCGTACTCGTCCATGCGGAAGACATCGGGGGCGCGGGTGTCCGGCGGCGTGAACGCGCGCTTCACCCCCTCGGTCGGAATCGGCCCGGGCGCAACGGCATTGACGGTGATGCGGTCCGGCGCCCACTCGAGCGCCAGCGTACGAGTCAGTGCGTCCACGCCGGCCTTGGCCGCCGTGGCATGCGCCATCTGCGGCCAGCCGCGGTAGTGCAGGGTCATCGAGATCGAGATCACCCGTCCGCCGCCCTGCGCCTTCATCAGCGGGTACACCGCCTGTGCGCAGTAGAAGCTGCCGTAGAGATCGGTTTCGACGACGGCGCGCCAGGCGTTGGGCGACAGGGTGGCCGATGGCGCGTAGAAGTTCCCGGCTGCGTTGTTCACTAGGATGTCGAGGCGGCCGTGCTCGGCGGCCACCTGCTCCACCATCCGGGCGACCGCCTCCGGCTCGCGCACGTTGGTCTCGACCGTGCTCACCTGCGCCCCGCCCCCGCGCAACTCGGCGGCGGCGGGCTCGAGGTGCTCGGGCTTCCGGCTGGCGATCGCCACCGTGGCGCCCGCGGCCGCGAGGCACGACGCGATGCCCAGCCCGATGCCTGTGCCGCCACCGGTGACGAGCGCCACCTGCCCCGCGAGCAGGTCGGACCGGAAGATGGCCGCGGCCTCTCCGCTCACGCGCTTTCCGCCCTGGCCGCGAGCCGCGCCGCGAACCCCTCGAGCCTCCGCCGGAACTCGGGCCCCTGCAGCGCCTTGATCTGCGCGGCGCCTTCGCCGGCGAGCGTCTGCTCGAGCGCGCCGACCTCCGCCGAGCGGACCAGACGTTTAATGGTCCGGACACTGGTCGTGGCGCCCGCGGTCAGCCGGTCGGCCAACGCCGCCACTTCGCCGGCGACCAGCGCCGGCTCGACCACCTCGTCCACGAGCCCGATGGCCTGCGCGCGCGCCGCGTCGATCGTCTCGCCGGCCAGCAGCAGGCGGAGCGCCGGGCCGACCCCGACCAGGCGCGGCAGCGTGAACGTGGAGCCGCCGTCGGGCACCAGGCCCATGCGGGCGAAGGCGGAGGTGAAGGTGGCGTCCGCGGAGGCGACCCGCATGTCGCACGCGAGCGCCAGGTCGAGCCCGAAGCCGGCCGTGGTGCCCTCGACCACGGCCAGCACGGGGACGGGGCAGCGCACCGCCGCCAGGATGGCGGCCTGAAAGTCGGCGAGGCCCCGCTGCAACTCGGCGACGCTGGGCGCGTCGCCCAGGCTCCGGAGCCAATGAAGATCGAGGCCCGCGGAGAAGTGGCCGCCCGCGCCGCGCAACACCACCAGCTCGGCGTGGCCCGACTCCTCGAGCCCGTCGAGCGCGTCGGCGATCGCGCGGGCGAGGTCGGGGGTGAGCGCGTTCCGGCGGGCGGGCCGGTTGAGCGTGAGCCAATGGATCGCCCCATCGGCGTGCGACAGCAACTCGTCGGGCATCGGATCGAATCGTGAGGGTGGCGGCCGGACCGACCGCGGAGACGGCCCTGTAGTATAGGCCCGAGCGCGGATTCGCGGGACGTCAGCTCTCGCCGGGCACCGCCATCCCCATCGCGTGGAAGCCGTTGTCCACGTACACCACGCTGCCGGTGATCGCCGATGCCAGCGGGCTGCAGAGGAACGCCGCGGTATGCCCGACGTCGGCGGCCTCGATCGGGCGCGGCAGCGGCGAGTTGGCGGCGGTGTAGGTGATCATCGTGTCGATGAAGCCGATGGCCGATGCCGCGCGCGAGGCCCACGGGCCCGCGGAAATCGCGTTGATCCTGACGCCCCACCGGCGGCCGGCCTCGAACGCCATCGTCCGGGTGTCGGACTCGAGCGCTGCCTTGGCCGACGACATCCCGCCGCCGTAGCCTGGAATCACCCGCTCGCCCGCCATGTAGGTGAGCGAGAGGAACGCACCACCCGGCCGCATGAGCGGCGCCAGGTGCCGGACCAGACTGATGTTGCTGTACGCGCTCACGCCGACGGCCGCGAGGTAGCCCTGGCGGCTGGTATCGACGAGCGGGGACTTGACCTCCGGGGCGTTGGCCAGGCTGTGCACCACGATGTCGACGCCGGCCTCGCCGAAATCCTCGCGCAGGCGCGTCGTCATGCCCTGTACGCTGAAGTCGCCCTGATCCTTGTACCGTTTGTTCTCGCGGATCTCCTCGGGGGCGTCGGCGAGCGCGTCGAAGGCGGCGTCGAGGGGGTAGATGCGCTCGAACTCGAGCTTCCGGCCGCCGCCGAGCCGCATGGACTCGTCCATCTTCCCACGCTCGAGCAGCTTGGTGAAGATGCCGAGGGCCGGCGGCCAGCTGCCCACGCAGATCGAGGCGCCCGCCTCGGCCAAGGATTTGGCGATGGCGAACCCGAAGCCGCCGTCGTCGGAGACGCCGGCCACGAGGGCGCGCTTGCCGGTGAGGTCGATGGAGAGCATGCGCGGCGGATCCTCAGGAGACGGGGGTCGGGAGCGTGAGGGCCCCCGTCATTCCGAGCGAAGCGAGGGACCTGCTCACCCGTGGTTCGAACTCGGCCGGCAAGGTCCCTCGCTTCGCTCGGGATGACGAGTCCTGCTCGGGATGACGAGTCGCGGAATTATACCCCAGCCCTCACTCCCCCCGCAGCACCTCCAGCGGCGGCCGGCGGAGCACCTCCCGGCTGTTGGCCAGACCCACCGCCACCGTCAGCCCCACCACCGCCGCCCCCAACCCCGCGAAGGGCACCACCGGCAGCGCGAAGCGGCCGTCGAACACGTAGCGCGCCAGCGCCCACCCGGCCACGCCGGCCAGCGCCAGCGCCACCGTGGCCGAGAGCACGCCGAGCGACAGATACTCGCTGAGGACGATCCGGAAGAGCTGGCCCCGCGTCGCGCCGAGCGTCCGGAGCAGCGCGCCTTCGCGAATTCGCTGGAACCGGCTGGTGGCGAGCGCGCCCACGAGCACCAGCGTTCCGGTGGCAAGCGTGAACAGCGCCATGAACCGGATGGCGAGCACCACGCGCCCGATCAGTCGCTCGAGCGTCTGCTGCAACGACGAGAGATCCACGCTGGTCACGTTCGCCGCCCGCTCGGCGATCCGCCGCTGGAGCGCCCCGCGGTCCGCCGCGCTCACGACCCGGGTGAGGATGAG
>JBBQDU010000200.1:0-4494 GCA_038320055.1 Gemmatimonadales bacterium
GAGTTCCAGGCCATCGGCCGGGGGAGCGGTGTGACACCGGAGCGGTTCGCCGACCGGCTCGACGAGTTCTTCTCGGCGCTCCCGCGCGAGGGGATGTACGCCGTGGAGATCCGGAACGAGGAGTTCCTGACGCCGAAGTACTTCGCCGTGCTGCGCGAGCACGGCGTGGCCCACGTCTTCAACTCCTGGACCCGCATGCCCTCGATCGGTGATCAGTTGGACCTGCCCGGCGCGCTCTCGGGCACCTTCGTCGTGGCTCGGGCGCTCCTGCAGCCGGGCCGGACCTACGACGAGGCGGTGGACGCCTTCGCGCCGTACGACCGGATCCAGGATCCGTCGCCGCCGCTCCGCCGCGACCTGCTGCGCCTGATCGACCTCGCGGTGCGCACCCGGATTCCCGCCTACCTCCTCGTCAACAACCGCGCCGAAGGCAGCGCCCCGCTCACGATCGCCGAGGTGCTCCGGATGCTGCCCCCCGCCGCCGCGTGACGATGCGGGGACGCGCGTCGCTCCGGCGCTACGCGATCATCTCGATCCTCGCCGCCCTCGCCACGATCGGGCTCAAGGGCGGCGCGTACCTCATCACCGGCTCGGTCGGCCTTCTCTCCGACGCGCTCGAGTCGCTCGTCAACCTGGCGGCCGCCATCGTCGCGCTCGTGGCGCTTTCGGCGGCGGCGCGGCCGGAGGACGAGGACCATCGCTACGGGCACAGCAAGGCCGAATATTTCTCCAGCGGCTTCGAGGGCGCCCTCATCATGCTCGCCGCGGCGAGCATCGTCTGGACCTCGGTGCACCGGCTGCTTGCCCCGCAGCCGATCGAGCAGATCGCGCTGGGCGTCGGCATCTCGGCCGCCGCCTCCGTGATCAACCTGCTCGTGGCGCGCGTCCTCCTCGGCGCCGGGCGGCGGTACCAGTCGATCACGCTCGAGGCGGACGCCCATCACCTGATGACCGACGTCTGGACCTCCGCGGGCGTCATTCTCGGCGTGATCGCCGCGTCGGCGACCGGCTGGCAGCGGCTCGACCCGATCATCGCCATCGTCGTCGCACTCAACATCGTCCGCACGGGGGTGAGCATCCTGCGGCGCTCGCTCATGGGGCTCCTGGACACCGTCATCCCGGAGGACCTGCACCGGAACATCACGGCGATCATGGCCCGCCACGCCAAGTCGGGCGTGCGGTTCCACGCCCTCCGCACCCGGCAGGCCGGCGCCTGGCGCTTCGTCGATTTCCATGTGCTGGTGCCGGGCAACTGGTCCGTTCAGCGGGGCCACGATCTGCTGGAGGCCATCGAGGAGGAGGTGCGCGCCGCCGTGCCCAACAGCAGCGTCTTCACGCACCTCGAGCCGATCGAGGATCCGGCGTCGTTCGCGGACGTGCACCTGGAACGGGACAGCCAGGCACCCGGCACGTCGGGCGAGTCCTGAGGCTGGGGCTGAGACTGGGGGTGCGGCGCGGCGTGACGCGGAGGCGCGCCCCTACAGCGTGGCGAAGGCGCGCACCGGCCAGGTGCCGAATCCGGCCACCTTGGCGGGCACCGCCGTGAAACGAAAGCCGGTCTCGGGCAGCGGCCCCAGCCCGCGGAGATGTTCGACGATCGGAATCCCGGTCCCGAGCAGGATCGAGTGGACCGGGCGGGCCAGGTCCTTCGTGTCGTCGATGTTGAGCGAGTCGATGCCCACCAGCGCCGCGCCCTCCGACACCAGCAGCTCGGCCGCCTCGCCGGTCAGGAACGGATTGCCGTCCAGGTAGGTCGGGGTGCCCCAGTGCACATCCCACCCCGTGCGGACGAGCACCGCCTTGCGGCCGACGTCCCGCCCTGCGAACGCCTCCGGGCCGATCGCCCGGCCGGCGGCCGGGCCGCGCACCACCACGGCCTCGAGTCCGGCCAGCGACTCGAGCGGGAGCTGCGCCAGATCCTTCCCGTCCGCATACCGGTGGAACGGCGAGTCGAGATAGGTGCCCGTGTTCGCCACCATCTCGATCTTCCCGATGTGGAATTCGACCCCCGGCGCGTAGCGGCCCCGCGACGCTTCCCGGCTGAGAAAATCGCAGATGATCGGCCCCGGCAGCCCGGGGTACGTCGTCATGCCGTGCTCGATGGTGTGGCTGAGGTCCAGGAAGGACATGCGGCGGCGCTCACCCCGTCCGGGCGCGCAGCTCCTCGGTCAGGCCGCTGAGGGCGCAGATCCGGGCGATCGTCTCGCCGACCTTGTTGTTCGGCGTGGAGGCGCCGGCCGTGATCCCGACGATTCGGCCACCGCCGAGCCAGTCGGCGGTCGTGATCTCCTGCTTGGCGCCGATCGGCTGATGCCGAATGGCGCCCGTGGCCGGGTCCACCCCGTCGGCGTCCTCGATGTGAAATGTGCGGACGCCCTTCGACTGCACCAGCGCCGCGAGGTGGCAGGTGTTGCTGGAGTTGTAGCCGCCCACCACCACCATCACGTCCAGCGGGTCATCGAGCAGGGCGACGACCGCGTCCTGCCGCTCCTGCGTCGCCGAGCAGATCGTGTCGAACGAGCGGAAGTGCGCGCCCAGCGCCTCGGCGCCGTAGCGCCGCTCCATGCTCCGGCGGAATTCCTCCGCGATCGCCAGCGACTCGCCCGAGAGCATCGTCGTCTGGTTGGCGATCCCCACCCGTTCGAGATCCCGCGTAAAGTCGAAGCCCGGCGACACGGCCTTTGCGAACCGCGCCGCGAGCGCCGCCACGTCCCCGCCCTGTTCGATGAAGTCGCAGACGATCCGCGCTTCGGCCATGTTGAGCACCACCAGATACCGGCCGCCCGGGTACTTCATGACCTGGCTGGCCGTGGCCTTCGTCTCCTCGTGGTAGTGCTTGCCGTGGATGACCGCCGTATGGCCGTCGCGGGCATAGCTGTCCACCCGCTTCCACACGTTGAGGACCGACCCGCAGGTCGTGTCCACCAGCACACAGCCGATGCCGCGAAGATGCTCGAAATCGCTCATGGTGACGCCGAACGCCGGGAGGATGACGACATCTTCCGACCCGATCGACGAGAAATCGAAGCCGCCCTCGTCGTCCCGGGTGAGGAACCGCACCCCCATGGCCCGGAGCTACTCGTTCACGTGCGGGTTGTGGATGATCTCCCCGACGAGATACAGCCGGCGATCGGGAAACTTGAGCCGGGTTTCGTAGGCGTAGTCCACCGCGCGGTCTACGCCGTAGCAGAAGCCGAACTCGCGCGCCAGGCGGAAGCTGAGTGCGCCGACATCCAGCCGGTATTGCCCGGCCCGAAGGGCCTCGACGACCGAGCTGTGATAGTCGGCCGTGAGCTGGCCCTCGATCTCGGCCTTGAGGCCGAAGCCGCGACGGAAGTAGGTGCTCTCCATGCGCTCAATCTACACCCTCATCGGACTCCTCGGAGTCGTCGGGCGCCGCCGGGCGCGGGGCCGCCCCGGTGCCGCAGCCGCGGGCCGCGCGCCGCGCGCGCAAATCGTCGAACGAGCCCGCGAGCGTGAGGCGGCCGGTGCCCGTGATCGCCCGCGCCGTCGCCTTGAACCGGCCGGAGAGCGCGCCGTTCGGGGCGCGCGTCACCGACACCTGCCCGCTGTCTGCCTGATATCCCTGCACCGAGGTTTGCGAGAACCACCGAAGGCCCACCGCGGCGGCGGGCGGCGCGCTGTCCGCCAGGCTCGGCGGCCGGACGGTATAGACGGCGGCGAGGTTGCTGTCGCTCGGGTACAGCGCGATGCCGATACCGGTGTCACCCGCGATCGCCACGATCTGAAGCATCGTGCTCGAATCGCAGCGCTCGGCGGTGGCGGGCGCGTCGAACGCCGACGTGTCCGAACCCGTCCAGCGCACCGCGAGCCGGGCGCCGCTCGGCGCCTTGGCGGCATCGCCGTGGCAAGCGGCTGCAAGCCACGCTGCGCCACACACCGCCGCTGTCGCCGCCCTCACCGCACCGCCTGCACCACGAGGTCGAAGCGCACCTTGGCTCCCGTATCGGGGGTGAGCGGATGGCTCAGGTCGAACCTGAGCGCCCCGCGGAACAGCGAGAGCCCGACCCCAGCACCCGCGAGGGCCGTGCTCCCGAAGAGATCGCCCGGGCGGTCGGCCTGGCCCACATCGACGAACGCCACCGGTCGGAGACGGCCGCCGAAGGGCGTCAGGTCGAGTTGCGCGGCCCAGAACGCCTGCCCGCGCCGCTCGCCGTACTCGAACCCACGCACCGTGGCGAGGCCGCCGAGCCGGAACTCCGACTGCGCGAACGTCGGGCTCGTGGCGATCCCCGCCTTGAGGCGAAAGGTGGCGCCCACCCGGTCGCCCACGTCTTTCTTGAGATCGCCGTAGAGGCGGCCCGTCTGGCTGCCCCCGCCGCCGAGCACGTCGGCGGTGACGCTCCAGCGAAGACCGCCCGTGTGCGTCAGCCGCGCCCGCCCGCCGGCGAAGGTTCCCTCGTCCACCGGCGGATTCGGCGGAAAGACGCCGTCGCCGCCGAGCAGGTCGTTCAGCTCGGATTCCGCACGCCG
>JBBQDU010000201.1:0-4485 GCA_038320055.1 Gemmatimonadales bacterium
GCGTACCGCTGATACTCCGGGTACCGCTCCATCAGCCACCGCTCCTCCGCCCTCGCCTTCGCCTCGAAGAACTGCAGCGCCGCGAAGCCGAGGATCAGCGCGAGCATCCAGTTGCTCCACGCCAGCGTGTACCCCGCGAGCATGAGCACCACGCCACCATAGATCGGATGCCGCACATAGGCGTACGCTCCGCCTGTCACGAGCGGCGCGTCCGGCAGCGGCTCGGTGCCGGGCGTGAGGCTCGGGCCCAGCGACCGCATGCCCCACACGGCGAGCACCACGCCGCCCGCCGCCAGCACGCCGCCGAGCCACCGAATCCAGTCGAGATCGATCCGGTTGAACGTGTAGTCCAAATCGCCCATGTTGACGAAGCGGGGCGGCAGCGGCGCCAGGAGTGCCACCAGGCCGATGAGGACGAACTGCCCCCAGACCCACGGATCGCGCGCGGCCTTGTGAAGGTCCATGGTGCGAATGTAACCGGGGGCGAAGTGCCGTGAGCCCCGTGTATTATTCGCCACCACCGCACCCCCGCCTCCAGGAGCCGTCGTGAGCACCATCCTCCCGATCCGCCACCAGCCCCCGCTCCCGCTCGACCGCCTCATCCTCCGCGACCCGCCGGGTGCCGAAGCGATCGAGATGGACGTGCTGATCGTCGGCGCGGGCCCCGCGGGACTGGCCTGCGCCATCGAGCTGGCGCGGCTGGTGAAGCGCGACCAGGAGAGCGGCGGCGGCATGCGCGACCTCGAGATCGGCGTGCTCGAGAAGGCGGAGAGCCTGGGCGAGCACAGCCTGTCCGGCTCGGTCGTCAATCCGCGCGCGTTCCAGGAGCTGTTCCCCGAGCTGCAGCCGTCGGAGTTTCCCTTCCGCCAGTCCGTGCCCGCCGAAGCCGTCTACTTCATGACCGGCAGTCGCGCGCAGCGCATCCCGACGCCGCCCACGATGCACAACACCGGCTACTACACGGCCTCGCTCTGCGAGATCGTCCGCTGGCTCGGCGAGCGCGCCGAGGGGCTCGGCGTCAACCTGTTCGCGGGGTTCCCGGCCGACGGGCTGCTGGTGGATGGCGACACCGTCCGCGGCGTCCGCACCACCCCGTCGGGCCTCGACCGCGACGGGACGCCGGGCAGCGGCTTCACCGAGCCGACCGACCTCACCGCGCGGGTCACCGTCGTCGCCGAGGGCACGCGGGGCGCGCTGGCGCAGGGATGGCGCGCGTGGCGGAACGTCGGCTCGCCCAACCCGCAGCTCTTCGCGCTCGGCGTGAAGGAGGTGTGGGAGGTGAAGCGTCCGCTCGAGACCGTGATCCACACGCTCGGCTGGCCGCTCCCGGCCGACGCGTTCGGCGGCAGCTTCCTGTATCCGCTCGGCCCCACGCAGGTGGCGCTCGGCCTGGTCGTCGGGCTCGACTATCACGACGCCAATCTCGACGTCCACGAGCTGCTGCAGCGGCTCAAGCTCCACCCGCGGTTTCGCGAGCACCTCGAGGGCGGACAGCTGCTCGAGTGGGGCGCCAAGACGATCCCCGAGGGCGGCTTCTACGCGCTGCCCGAGCGCCGGAGCGGCGACGGCGTACTGTTCGTCGGCGACACCGTCGGCTTCGTGGACGTGCCGTCGCTCAAGGGGATCCACTACGCCATGCAGTCGGGGATGTACGCGGCGCGCACCGCGTTCGCGGCGCTCAAGAGCGGCGACGTCACGGCGACCGCCCTCTCGGCGTACGACCGGATGATCGACGCCAGCTACATCGTGGCCGACATGCGCCGCACGCGGAACATGCGGCTCGCCTTCAAGGACGGCCTCTACGTGGGCGGGGTGAAGGCGGGGCTCATGACGCTGACCGGCGGCCGCTTTCCCGGCGGCCGGATCGCCATGGCGGAGGACGCGCGGACTCCGCGAGAGACGTCGCCCGCCGAGCCGTTCACGCCGGACGGCACGCTCACCTTCGGCAAGCTCGACGCGGTCTTCAAGTCGGGCAACGCGACGCGCGACACGATTCCGTCGCACCTCATCGTGGGGAAGGACGTGACGGGCGAGGTCGCCGACTTCTACGCGCACGTCTGCCCCGCGGGCGTCTACGAGCGCGTGGGCGACGAGCTCCGCGTCAACGCGCCCAACTGCGTCGACTGCAAGGCCACCGACGTGCTGGGCCCGCGGTGGACCCCGCGCGAGGGCGGGAGCGGCCCCAAGTACCGGGCGATGTGACCGCCGGCCCGCCGAGCCCCGCCGCGGACGCCTTCGCGAGCTGCCCCGTCTGCGGCGCGCACCGCCTCGCGCACGACCTCGTGCCCGGCCAGCTCGTCCGCCCCGCGATCGCCGAACGCATCGCCCGCGACCACCCGGGCTGGACGACCGCGCAAGCCGTCTGCAGCTCCGACCTCCGGCGCTACCAGCTGGCCCACCTCGAGGACGTCCTGGAGGAAGAGCGAGGCGAGCTGACCACGCTCGACCGCGAGGTGCTCGAGCGGATCCGGAAGGGCGAGCTGGTGGCGCGGAACCTCGAGCAGGAGGTCGAGGAGCGCCTCTCCCGCGGCGACCGGCTCGCCGACCGCGTGGCGACGTTTGGCGGGAGCTGGACCTTCATCACCATCTTCTTCCTCGTGATCGCGTGCTGGATGGCGATCAACGTCGTCGTCCTCACGCGGAAGCCCTTCGATCCCTACCCGTTCATCCTGCTCAACCTCGTGCTCTCGTGTCTGGCCGCGATCCAGGCCCCGATCATCATGATGAGCCAGAACCGCCGCGAGGTGAAGGACCGGCTCCGAGCCGAGCACGACTACCAGGTGAACCTCAAGGCGGAGCTGGAGGTGCGGCTGCTGCACGAGAAGCTGGACCACCTGATCGTGCACCAGTGGCAGCGGCTGCTGGAGACGCAGCGACTGCAGGTCGAGATGCTGGACGGCCTCGCCGCGCGGCTGGATCCCCGGCCGCCGTGACCACCGGCCGGACCCGCCGCGGCCTGGTGATCGGCTTCGCCTCCCAGCTCGCCTTCAAGCTGCTCGGCTTCGCGGTGCTCGCGATGATGGCGCGGCGGCTGTCGCAGGCGGATTACGGCAAGCTGATGTTCGCGCTCACGCTCTGCGGCGTGGCCGTCCTGGTGACCGACCTGGGCGCCAGCACCGACCTCGCGCGGCAGGTGGCGGCCGCCCCCGGCGGCGCCAGGCGCCGGCTCGAGGCGGTGCTGTCGGCCCGCCTGCCGCTCCTCGCGGCGTACCTCGTCCTGCTGCCGGCGTGGGCGGCGATCACCAAGCCCGACGCCGTGGCGGTCGTCGCGGCGATCGCCGTCTACCACGCGCTCAAGGACGCCTACCGCACGTACTCGTCGGTCTTCCTCGGCCTGCACCGCGTCGAGGACACCGTCGTGGCGTACAGCGCCAAGCTCATGTTTCTCGTCGCGGCGGTGGCCGTCGGCGCGTGGACCGGGGCGGGGCTGGCCTGGATGGCGGGCTCGCACGTGGCGAGCGGCGCGGTGCTCCTGGGCGCGGCGGCCCTCATCGCGCGGCGCCAGGTAGGGCCGATCCGGCTCCGCACCCGGTGGCGCCTCATGAAGCGCGTCTTCGGCGGCTCCATCTGGCTCTTCGCCCTCTCGGTCGCGGGGCTCGTGCACTTCGCGGCCGACACGCTGATGCTCGGCTATCTCAAGCCCTACGAGGAGGTGGCGCGCTACGAGGCCGCGGCCAAGCTGCTGGAGGCGTCGCAGTTCATGGTGCGGCCGCTGACGCTGATCCTGTTCCCGGTGTGTGCGGCATTGGCGTCGCGGCAGCAGTGGGACGACCTGCGCCGGCTGATGCACCGGATGTTCGCGGGGACGGCCGTCGTCGGCCTCGCGGCGTGGGGGTTCGTCGCCCTGCTGGCGGTGCCGATCGTCCGGATCGTCTACACCCGGACGTACGACGGATCGGCCGACGTGCTCCGGGTGCTGTACCTGAGCGTCCCGGGGCTCTACGTGGCGACGGTCGGGATGTTCCTCGCGTCCTCGACGCTGCACGAGAAACGGGCGGTGCTCGTCATGGCGCTCGGCGTCGCCCTCAACGTGGCGCTCAACACGGTGGCGATCCCGCGCTGGGGCGCCCTCGGCGCGGCATGGGTCACCGTCGCGTCCCAGACGTTCGTCGCCGTGTGGCTCGTCGGCGACGCCTACCGGGGTCTGGCGCAGCACGAGCGCCTGGCCCTGGAGGCCGAGGAGCAGCTCGAGGCCGCGCTGGCGATTCGGGATGAGTGAGCCGCTCCGCGTCGCCGTGGTGGCCGCGTGCCCGTTCCCGTGGCCGCGCGGGACGCCCATCCGGATCGAGCGCATCGCCGACGCGGTGGCGCGCCGAGGCCACTCGGTGCACGTGGTGACTTACCATCTGGGGCAGGCGCTGGACGATCCTCCCTACCGCGTGCACCGGATTCGCGACGTGCCCGCCTATCGCCGCACGGCGCCCGGACCCACGGTTCGGAAGCTCATCCAGCTCGACCCGATGCTCGCGCGCCTGCTCCGCCGGG
>JBBQDU010000202.1:0-4484 GCA_038320055.1 Gemmatimonadales bacterium
GGGGCATGGCGCGCCTTGCGCGACTCGCGCTCGGGCCCCGGAGGTCCCCACACCAGCGCCTCGTAAGTCGCCTCCGACCCGGTGAGATGGACCTCGTGAACATCCTCGTGATGCGCCAGGTACACGCCCTCTTCCGCGCCACCGTAGGCCACCGCGAGGAAGCCCCGGCGTACCACTTCACCGAAGGCGTCTTCGATGAAAGGGCCCAGGTAATCGTTCACGGGATTCAGCTTGAGCAGGCAGACCATGCCCTCGTTGAACATCTTGGTGACCACGTCCATGGGTGCGATGCCGGCGAGGTTCCCGGCACCGAGCACCAGCGCCACCCTCCCGTCGTGATGCGGATGCCGGTAGAAGCCGGCCCGCGCGTCGAGCAGCCGCCCCTCTTCCCAGCCGGCCTCGAGGTGGACCTCCGCGGTGATGCCCGAGAACAGGACTGCGTCCACCCGGCCGGCCGGAAACACCCGGACACTGAGCCGGCCATCGGCGGTACGGCCGAGCGGACCGACCGGTGTGGTGCCCGTGCGCTCGATGGCATCCAGCGACTCGATCACGAGCCGGAGCTGCCGAACCACGCACCAGGGTCCGGTCGCCCATTCCTCCCCTTCCTGCGGTGTGCCCGGCCTGATCCCCTTGGCGGCGCAGGCTGCCTGGACGCTGTCCCTGGCGACCCGGAGAAACCCGGCCTGCATGCCGCGCGCGAGCGCGATCCGGTCGCCGAGCGAAAGACGGGCGAATGCGGTGGAACGATCCCGCAGTCGAGCGATCATCGTACCCAGCTCTCGTCGGGTGCTGACCCGCCGATGGGTGGTAGCCGCGGTCGAGCTGGTCAAGGTGCGCGTGGTCATCGCGACCCCACGGACGAGATGGTGCCGTCGAACTGCAGGACCATGCGGCTCGGGAATCCGTCGCGGGAGAAGTCGGTCCACTGGGTCCCTACCATGCGCTGGCTTCCAGTGGCGCCGTCGAAGCGGCCCGTACCGCCGGTAAAGGTGATGGTGCCGACGATGGCAAAGACGCCGATCGGCGACCCCGAACCCGGGGCCTGGGTGAGCTGAACGCTGCCTTCGAAGGTCCCGAAGATCAGATCGCCATTGGCGGCCGTCTTGGTGAACTCGCCCGTAAAGGATGAGTGCGTGGCGTCGATCGGGACGGTGCAGGTGGTGTGGTGCAAGGCATACCGGCCGGTGTGGGACTCCTGACCGGTACCGTTGAAGACCGAGTAGAACGCCGCGCAGGACGCCGGTGGCGCAGTGAAAACTCCGGTGCCCTCGTAGCTGCCTTTCATCGGCACCTGCTCGGAGAACTCAGGCCCTGCCCCGGAGCTCGCCTCTGCGGAAGGGGCCGTGGACGTCTGGTCGCTGCACGCCGCGACCATCAGCAACAGGAATGGCACGGGTACGATACCTGAAACTCGCATGGGGAAGCCTCCGTGGAGCGTGTTGGCCTGCTTGCACCTGCTCGACACGGGGCTACTATAAGGCTCGCACCGCACACGGAGATCACCTCGCGCTCATTCGGGTGTCACATGGCGCCCACGCTTCGACTCCGCCTGCTCGGCGCCCCCTCGGTCGACAGCGCCGGCAATCACCTTGGCCCCGCGGCCGCGCAGCGGCGCTGCCTCGCCCTCCTGAGCCTGCTCGCCTGCGCCGGGCCTGCCGGCACGAGCCGTGAGCGGATCCAGGCCTACCTCTGGCCCGAAGGCGATGCCGGCAGAGCCGCGCACCGCCTCACACAGCTGCTCTATCTGCTTCGGCGGGACCTCCGCGCGGATGCCCTGTTCCTGGGGTCCTCCGAGCTCCGCCTCAATCCGGCGGTTATCACCAGCGACCTGGAGGAGTTCGGCGGCGCCATCGAGCGAGGAGATTTCGTGGGTGCCAACGCGGCATACGGCGGCCCCTTTCTCGACGGCTTCTTCCTGGACCAGTCACCCGAGTTCGAACGGTGGGTGGAGAAGCAACGCGAGGAGTACCGCCGCCGGCGGCTCGCGGTCCTCGAGGCCCTCGCGGGCGCCGCGGCTCGGCGAGGCGACCTGGCCCTCTCGGCGGACTGGTGGCGGCATCTCGCGGCCTCGGACCCTTTCAACAGCAGGTTCGCCGTGGCCTACATGGAGGCCTCCGCGGCCGCCGGCGATCGCGCCGCCGCGCTCCAGTTCGCCCGAACGCACGAACAGTTGATCCGTGAGGAGCTCGAGGCCGACGCCGATCCGGCGGTCGCCGAAGCGGCGGCCCGGATCCGGTCGTGCGGCGCATCCGGCATCGACCCCGCAGGCGGTCCCTCCATCGCCGTGCTGCCGTTCGTCAACATGAGCCCCGACCGCGAGAACGAGTATTTCAGCGACGGCATGACGGAGGAGCTCACCACGGCGCTGAGCCGCGTCGCGGGGCTGCGCGTGGCCTCGCGGACCTCGGCGTTCGCGTTCAAAGGGAAGGATCTCGATGCCCGGCAGATCGGCGAGCGTCTGCGGGTGGCCACACTGGTGGAAGGCAGCGTCCGAAAAGTCGGCAGCCGCATCCGCCTCACCGCCCAGCTCGTGGATGCCGGCGGCGGCTACCAGCTCTGGTCAGGCACGTACGAGCGTACGCTCGACGATGTCTTCGTGCTGCAGCAGGAGCTGGCGCAGGCGATCGTGACGGCGCTGCCGCTGCCGCAGGCGAGCCTGCCGCCGGCACCGGTGGTGCGGCCCGACACGCCTTCACTGGAGGCCTACACGCTGTACCTGCGGGGGCGCTTCTTCGCGCTCAAGCGCAGCGTCGAGGGGATGACGGCCGGCATGGAGTATCTCGAGCAGGCGGTGGAGCGCGACCCCGCCTACGCCCTGGCCCATGCCGCCCTGGCGGAATGCTGGGCGCTCCGCGGGTTCGAGGAATTCGGGGACTTGTCGCCCGCGAATGCCATGCCCCGCGCGAAGGCGGCCGCGGAGGAAGCGCTCCGGCTCGATCCGACGCTGCCCGAAGGCCACCTGACGCGCGGGATGGTCGCCTTGCTCTATGACTACGATTGGAAGCTCGCGGAGGCCTGCTTCACCCGCGCGATCGACCTGCGTCAGACCTACTCCCTGGCGCACGCCTGGTACGCGGTCCTGCTGCTGACGCAGCGCCCGCAGGAGGCGCTCGCTCGTATCCACCGGGCCGCCGAGCTGGATCCGATGGCGCTCCACATCGTCACGCTCGTCGGGATCGCCTACTACTACACCCGGCGGTACACGGAAGCCATCATCCGGCACCGGACGTTCCTCGAGATGGACCCCGACAACCCGCGCGCGTATGTCTGGCTGCTTCGAGGGCTCACGGCCTCGGGCCAGACCGCCGAAGCCCTGGATCTCGCGGAGAAGAGCATCGCGAGAATCGGCCGGCATCCGGGGCTCCTGGAATGTCTTGGCCGACTCCTGGCGACGGCTGGGCGCCGGGCGGAAGCCAAGAGCATCCTGGACGAGCTGCGGGCGATGGCCGCAAAGCGATACGTCTCTCCGCACCATGAAGTCGGCATTCACATGGGATTGCGGGACTATGCCGAAGTAAGGCGGTCCCTGGAGCTCGCGCTCGAGCATCGCTCGGGCCGCATCCTCTTTCTCGCCTTCGAGCCGCTGCTCGATCCGGTACGCGGCGAGCCATGGTTTTCGGGGCTCCTGGTCCGCGCGGGGCTTTCCGGTTGAGGGCCGAGCCGTCGCGGACGCCGCGGCGGATCATGCCGGGCGCCGATGGCCCTCGTAGCCAAGGCCGTATCATACAGCTATTTTATACATACCATACAGCTTGGGAGAAACTCGTGCCGCGGAGAGCCATTCCCCGGAAAGCGCCCCGCCGGACCGAAGGCCGGAAGAAAACGCTGCTGCTGGACCAGGCGCTGCTCGATCGGGCCCGCCAGGCCCTCGGGGCCCGCACGGAGACGGACACGGTCACGCAGGCGCTGGAGACCGTGGTCCGGCGCGGTGAGCAGATCACCGGCCTGCGGCGCCTGGCGTCGCTCGGACCGATCGACCCGGCCCGGATCGCGGACTGATCGGTGCCCGATCTGTTCGTGGCCGACACGAACGTCTACATCGGCGCCGCCAACGATCCGGCCGACCGCGAGCGCTTCGAGGCGTTCATCCTCGAGCACGGCCCGCTTCTGGTGAGCGCGGTCGTGGCCGCCGAGGTCCTGCTGGGGGTGGCGGACGTGAGCCGTCACGCCGCGGTTACCGACGCGCTGGGGGCCGGCGTGCCGCCGTTGGCACCGTCGGCCGAGGACTGGACGGCAGCGGCGATGACCGTCACCCGGCTGGGGGGCGACGCCGTGACCAAGAGCAGATGTTTCTGGAACGATGCCCTGCTGGCCGCGCAGTGCGCGCGCCTCGGGGCGACGCTGATCACGCGCAACCTCCCGGACTTCCGCCGCCTGGGCCGGGCCCTGGCGCTTCGAGTCGCCGCCCCGTTCCCGAGGTAAGGGGTCACGCTGAGCCTGCGGCCTGCTCACCCCCAGCTACTTCCCCGCCTTCCCGTTGA
>JBBQDU010000203.1:0-4434 GCA_038320055.1 Gemmatimonadales bacterium
CCACCCTCTCGAGCCCCGCGCTCGCCCAGGTCGGCCACCGGCCGGACGCCTCGCCCTATCGGGACATCCGGAAAGGCCACACCGTCACCGGTACCTTCGGCCAGTTCGGCGGGAGTGGCGGCCGGTTCGAGATCGGGCCGCACGACGGCCGAGTCTACGGCATCCACTACGACATCCGCACGGGCTCGGCGGTCCAGGCCGGCATCGGCTTCGCACGCGCGAACCTGCAGCGGCTGATCGTGGATCCGTTCGTGGAGCTGGCCAACCGCGTCTCGGGGCCGGTGGACCAGACCGTGACCTTCGCGGAGCTGTCGCTGCAGCTCAACCTCACGGGCGGCAAGAGCTGGCACCGGCTGGCGCCGTTCCTCGGCTCGGCCGTGGGGCTCACCTTTCCGAGCGGCACGGCGGCGGACACCAGCCGGTTCGAGCTCGGCAAGAAGATCTACCTGGCGCCGTATGCCGGAGTGCGCATCGTGCTCACCGACCGGCTCTCGCTTCGCGGCGAGGCCCGTGCCGTGTTCCTCAAGCTCAAGTATCCCTCGACCTTCCAGGACGAGCCGAGGCTCGAGCCCGGCGACCCGCCCGCCAATTCGAACGCGGTCATTTCCGATGGCCGCGTCAACGAGTGGACCACCAGCTCGTGGCTCTCGGTGGGCCTGGGCTACGCGTTCTCGCCCTGAGCGATGCCGCTCTCCCTGTCGCGCGTTGTCACATTCCGGGCGTTGCACCGCTTCTTCCGGCCCGACTGGTCCGAGGCCAGGAACCGGGAGGCGTTCGGCCCGCTCACCGACCCACCGGGCCACGCACATGATTATCAATGCATGGTGACCGTCGGCGGCCCGATCGGCCCATCGCGGGGAATGGTGATGGATCTGGGCGAGCTCGACCGGATCCTCCACGACGAGGTGGTGATGCCCTTCGATGGCCGGCATCTCAACCTGGACGTCCCGGCGTTCGCCTACGGGGGGATCCTGCCGACCTGTGAAGCGGTAGCCGCCCACGTCTTTCCCCGCGTCGCGACCCGTCTCCCCGCGGGC
The DNA here is from genome assembly GCA_038320055.1 of Gemmatimonadales bacterium. GTDB lineage: Bacteria > Gemmatimonadota > Gemmatimonadetes > Gemmatimonadales > GWC2-71-9 > CAVVWJ01. Next base: position 1,038 of record JBBQDU010000203.1, read on the forward strand.
GTCGTGCTCGAGCGGGTACGCATCATGGAGGACCCGACGCTTTATGCCGACTGCACCGGACTCCCCTGACCTGATACGCCCCGCGAAGCGCAGCGGGCGGATGTCGGAGCTTGCCGTCGTCGAGGAAGTGCCCGTCTGGCTGGAGGTGAACGGCCGCCCGGTCGTCACTTGGATGTGCACCCCCGACCTGCTCGAAGAGCTGGCCATCGGCTGGCTCCACGGCGAAGGCTACATCGACCGGCTCGACGAAGTGCACCTCCGCCCGTGCGCGACCGACCTGGGCTTCTGGGCCGAGGTGCCCGCCGAACGCCTCGCCGCGGTGCAGGCCGAAGGGCGGAAGCCTGTGTTGGCGTCCGGCTGCGGCGCCGTCTCCACGTTTCTAGCGGAGCCGTCCACCGTCGAGTCCCGCCCGCCCCGGGGCGCGCCGCCCGACCCCGAGCACCTGCGCGCGCTCTTCAAGGCCCTGTTCGCCCGGGGCAGTCGGTACAAGGACACCGGTGGCATCCATGCCGCCGCCCTGGTCGATCCGGCGGCGCTCCCGGCCGGGGCCGAAACCGCGCTCCTCAGCCACGCCGAGGACATCGGCCGGCATAACGCGGTGGACAAGTCCATCGGTGGGGCGTTCCTGGCCGGCCGGCGGATCGAGGGGCTCGGGCTGCTGGTCACGGGCCGGATCTCAGCGGAGCTCGCCTTCAAGGCGGCGCGCGCGGGGCTGAGCTGGGTGGCGACACCGTCGGTGCCCTCGACGCTGGCCGTCGAGATCGCGCGGCGAAGCGGGATGGTGCTGGTGGGCCGGGCCGTCAGTGGTACGCCGCAGCGCCACGGCGCCGGGACCGCCCATGCAGGATGACGCGGGGCGGGTCGAGGAGATCCTCCGGACGGCGCGGCGCATCGCGGTGGTGGGGCTCAGCCAGCGGCCCGAGCGTCCGAGCCATGGCGTAGCCCAGTATCTCCAGCGCGCGGGGTATACGATCATTCCCGTCCGCCCGGACGGCACGACTATTCTGGGCGAGCCGGTGCAACCGACGCTCCAAGCCGCGGCGGCCGGCGGCCAGATCGACATCGTGAACATCTTTCGCCGGCCGGAGTTCGTCCCGGCCCTGCTCGACGATCTGCTCGCGGTGCGACCGCGCCTCGTCTGGATGCAGATGGGCATCCACGACGAGCCGACCGCCCGGCGGCTGGAAGCCGAAGGGATCGCCGTTGTGATGGACCGCTGTCTGGCGGTCGATCACCAATTCCTGGGGGCCTGATGCGACTGAGAGAAGTGGCCGCCGCCGCCATCGCGCTCCTCGCGGCGCACGGGACGCCCCTGGCCGCGCAGCGTACCCGCGACCGCCCGACGCTCATCTTCACCGTCTCGGGCGCGTACCTCGGCGGGGTCGGCCTCTGGTCGGTCAATCAGCCGGTGGCGGATCTGTCCGACGGCGAGAATCCGCTGGTGGACACCTACATCCTCAACCGCAGCACCAAGCGATCGCTCGGTGCCGGCTTTTCGGCGACCTACTACCAGACCAGGCACGTCGGTCTCACGGCGGAGGCATTTCTCCTCGGCCTCGGCTACGACGACTCCTGCCGGCTGCAGGAGCCCGCGCAATCCGCCTTGAACGTTTCGCGCTGCCAGTCGATCGAGCAGAAGGAACGCTCGGCGGCTGCCGTGGCCACCTCGGTGGGTGCGATCTACCGCATCGCGAGCGACGAGTTCATCTCGCCGTTTGCGCGGGTGAGCGTAGGCTTGCTCATCAACAACCAGAGCCCTTTGCTCCTGGTCGGCGAGGCGCGCCAGGCCGAGCTGGTCATCTACGACGACGAGAACAAGGGCACCCGTCTCCGCCCCGCCTTCGGCCTCGGCGTCGGCACCACGATCGCGGCGGGACGGGGCTACCAGCTCCGCTGGGAGATCCGGGACAACATCGTCGGCATCCAGCGGGTGACGGGACCGTCGTCGACCCGAGGGCAGGTGCCCCCCAACGAGACCGCCTACAAGCACCTCTTCAGCCTGAACGTCGGCTTCGACGTCATCCTCGAACGCCAGCGCGGGAGACGGTACTGAGCGGCCTCCAGGCCCGCGGCGCCATCCTCGCGGGCGGTGGGGCCACCCGCTTCGGCGGGCGTCCCAAGGGACTCGAGACCATCGGCGGCGAGCGCATCCTCGACCGTCTCGTGCACACGCTGACCGACGCGCTCGGCGAGCCGCCCCTTCTCGTTGCCAATGCCTCCGATGCCACCGCCTGGCGTGCCGACCTCCGCGTGGTACCCGACGTGCGGCCCGGACTCGGCGCCCTCGGTGGGATCTACACGGCGGTGGTGGAGGCGCCGGCGCCCGTCGTCTGCGTCGCCTGGGACATGCCGTTCGTGTCGGTGCCGCTCGTCCGGGCGCTCGCGGCCGGCCTCGACGCGCACGACGCGATGCTCGCCGAGAGCGACGGCCGGCGGGGGGTCGAGCCCCTCTGCGCCGCCTACGGCCCCGCCTGCCGGGACGCCATCGCCGCCACCCTCGACGCCGGCGACCTCCGCGCCATCGGCTTCCACCCGCGCATCACTGTCGGTATCCTCCCTCTGTCCGAGGTCCGGCGCTTCGGCGATCCGGCGCTGCTCTTCTTCAACGTGAACACCGCGGACGATCTCGAACGCGCGGACGGGTTGTGGCGTCAGCACGCATCCTCTCGATCATCGGCCGAAAGAACGCCGGAAAGACCACGCTGACCGTGGCGCTGGCCGGCGAGCTGGCCCGGCGCGGCCAGCGCGTCATGACCATCAAGCACGGCCATCACCCCGCCGACGTCGACCGGCCCGGCTCCGACAGCTATCGCCACTTTCACGAGGGGCGCGCCGAGCGCGTACTCATCGCCGCGCCCGACCTCCGCGTGCTGTTCGAGCGCACTCCCGACGAGTACGATCCGGTGGCGCTTGCGCGGCGCTACCTCGCCGGCGCCGATATCGTGCTGGCCGAGGGGTACAAGCACGCGCCGATCCCCAAGATCGAGGTCTTCCGTCCCGCCGTCGCCGACACCCCGATCTACGACCCGGCCTCGCCGGAGACCAACCATTGGGTGGCGATCGTGACCGACGATCTCAGCTTCCAGTCGCCGTGCCGGACCGTGCACTTCCAGGACACCATGTGGCTGCAGCTCCTGGCCACCCTGACGCTCGAGCACGCCCTGGCGATCGACTCGTGAGCGCGCCGCCCGCCACCGCTCCACTCTCCGCCGCCGACGCGGCCCGACACATCCTGGAGACCGTGCGCCGGCAGCCCGCGCTCCGGGTCCCGCTCGACGACGCGCTCGACAGCGTGCTCGCCGAGGCCGTCGCGAGCCCCCGAGACTCCCCGGCGGGGTGCATTTCGCGCCTGGACGGCTACGCTTCCCGCGGCGTCCCCGTGCGCGGCGCCTCGGCC
>JBBQDU010000204.1:0-4378 GCA_038320055.1 Gemmatimonadales bacterium
GTAGCATCGCTACATTGAAGCGTTGTGTTTAAGGAAGTTGCAGTTGTTGTCCAAGTAGGAGCCTATACCGTGATCCTTCAACATCGGAAACACAATGCGGGCTATCCTGGCCGCATAGCCCTGTCTGCGAAACTCCGGAAGCACCTCAGTACCCAAGTGACCCGTCTCCCTAATCGCATCCAGATCTCTCGTGATCAGGACTGAAGCCGTGCCGACAGGTTCGCCCTCGCTCGTAAGTACGTCAAAAACAATAGCCAGGAACTTGGTGAGCCTCAGACAGAAAGGCATGGCGAAGGCGTAGGACGATGCCCTCACCAGCAAGTAGCCCAAGGTCACGCAAGGGTGGCCCGAGTTGAGCGATGGTCATGAGATTGGATAGCACAGCCCGGTCCATGGTCATTCTGAGACAACCTTTCCTGGGTAGTAGTCGTGCGGCCTAACTAGGACCGGTCTCAGCTCCATCCCTCCAACGTCCCTCGGCGTCGTCGTCCTCCGCCTGAAGTCCCCCTACCACGGCGGGGTTCCGGCCAGCGTCGCCAGCTCCGCGCGTACCGCCTCGACCGCCGGCCGCAGCGCCGGCTCCGGATCCGAGCGCAGGGCCAGGTAGTGCCGGTAGGCCCGGACCGCGCCCGCACTATCTCCGGTGAGGGCCGCCAGGCGGCCCTCCTCGCGCAGGTGCGGGGCCAGGTAGTCGGTGAGGTGGTAGGCGTACGGTCGCCGCCGGACCGCCGCCAGCGCCGAGCGGAGGTTGCCCTGGCGCTCGCGCAGGCGGGCCACCTCCAGGTTCGCGAAGTCCTCGAAGCCGCAGGGGCTGATCCCGATCATGGACCGGACGTACGCCGGGCTGAGCGTGAACGCCCCGGCGGGCCCGTTGCGCTGTCCGCCGGGCCCGCTCCGCATGAGGGAGTCCAGCCGGTCCAATGCGGCGCTCGCGCCGGCCGCGCCCGTAGCGGCCGCGAACTTCGCCTCGAGCAGCGCGGCGCACACGGTGTTGGTGGTGAGGGACTGCGGCGAGTCGCCGGCTGCCCGGCCCCGGAGTCGGGCGATGGCCTGCGCGGCGCCGCCCTGTTCGCCATGGCTCAGCCGCCACAGCGTCGCCACGCAGAGATCGGTCTGCGCGACGGCCCGCGCGTCGCTTCCTCCCGATACCGGACGTCCCGCCGCCCGCGCCAGCTCGCGCGCCGCCTGGCCGCCGTTCACGCTGTCCCCGTCGCCATACAAGGCATCGAGGACGCGCTCGTACAACGCCGCGTGCGGGCCGTACTCGGCCTCGTCCGCCGCTGCCGTGTCCGCCAGCGCCGCCGACGGATGCCCGCGGTTCACCTCGAACGCGTGCAGGTAGGTCTTGCTCCGCTGCCAGTCGGAGCTTCGTCCCGCGTTGGCGCGGATGGCGACGGCGGCCGACTCCGCGTCCTCCAGCCGGCGGCCGTCGAGCACCGCGTGATTCATGATCCGCCACAGGCTCAGGAGCGGCATCCGCCCGTACTCGGCGCGGAGTGCCACCAGCGCCCGGTCGTCGTGCAGGCCCTCGGCGATTCGCCAGCGGTAGAAGCCTCGCAGATCGCCGAGCGAGTCGTGGGCCAGGTACAGGGCGCCCAGACGCCGCACCGCCGCGGTGTCGTCGTTCAGCATCGCGATCTCGATCAGGTGGCCCAGCGGCGCGGTGCCCGAGTCCAGCGCCGCCGACCGGCGGAAGGCCTCCGCTGCCCGCCGCCGGGCCGACGGAATCTGCAGGTAGGGACCTTCGTGGAAGTACTCGTCGCCCAGCTCGTACCAGCGGTCGGGCTGGTCAGGGGCGAGGTCCACGGCCCGCTCCCACGCGTCGAGGTACTGCAGCCCCGTGGACGTGGCGGGATACGCCGGGCCCACTCCAGCAATCACCAGGGCCCTATCGCGCGGGCTCAACCGCTCGCGGCCGGTCCAGGCGCGCTCGAGTCCGCGCCGGGCCGCTCCCGCGGCCGTGGTCCACCCGGCCGCGCTCGCGAGGCCCATACCCGCCAGCGCGAAGGTCGAGTCCAGGTCGAGCGCCTGCCCGAAGCGGACCACCGCGTCGCCATAGTCGGCGCGCCGCACCGCCGCCCGGGCCTCGAGGTAGAGCCGCAGAGCGGGGAGCGGCGTGTTGGCGAGGCCGTTGAGCCCGTGCGGCGCTCCCGTTCCCTCCGTGATGAGCTGGGCGATCAGCCGGTCCACCAGTTGGGGCAGGCTGTCCGTGGCGCCTTCGACCTTCGCGTCGGCCCGCGGCCTCCCGGCTCCGACCGGAAGCAGCGAAGCGGTGAGGGCCACATGCTCGGGCGTGCCGACGACCCCGCCGACCAGGAGCTGGCCGGCGCCGAGCCGCCGGGCCAGCCCGAGCGCGTCGCGCTCAGGGAGGTCGTCCGCCCCGGCCCCCGTGGCCCGCCGCCACGCGGCCATCACCGAACCCGGATCCGCCGCCCGCGTGCCGCCCTCGCCGGTCAGCCTGGCGGCCACCAGGTCGAGCATGCCTTCGCGCAGGTAGCCCAGCGCCGGCGCCGCGCCACCGACGCGGAATGGGACGACGGCCACGAGGTTCGGGTCGAGCGCGGGGTCGGGGCGCGACCGCCCGAGGTAGACCGCGGCGAGCGCGATCGCCCCCGCGGCGAGCCCGAGCCCCGCGGCCGCGAACACCACCGTCCGGCGCCGCGCGCGGGGCGAGGGGATCGAGGGTGACGACGAGGCCGAGGTGACGGCCATGTCGCGCGGCGCGGCCAGCGCCTCGGCAAAGGCGGCGGCCGTGCGGAAGCGGTCGGCCGGGACCTTGGCGAGGGCCCGCATCACGCTCCGCTCCACGCCTTCCGGCACGGCGGCGCGGACGGTGCGGAGCGGCGGCACCGGATCCATCGCGTGGCGCGCGAGGAGCTGCTGGGCGGTGACTCCGACGAACGGCGGCTGGCCCGCGAGCATCTCGTACAGCACGCAGCCGAGGGCGTACAGGTCGCTGCGGCCGTCCAGCTCCCGGGCGCCGGTGGCCTGCTCCGGGCTCATGTAGGCGGGGGTGCCGAGGGCGAGCCCGGTCTCGGTCAGCCGATCGTGGCCGGCGGCGGTGATGGCGCGCGCCACCCCGAAGTCCGCCACCATCGCCTCGTCTCCCTGGAGCAGGATGTTTTCCGGCTTGATGTCGCGGTGGATGACGCCGTGCGCGTGGGCGTGACCCAGGGCGCCCAGCACCTGCGTGGCGATCCGGACCGCCAGGTCGAGCGCAAGCTGGCCCTCGCGGGCCATCCGGTGCCGGAGGGATTCGCCCGCCACGTACGGCATCGTGTACCACAGGCGGCCCGCGGCCTCGCCCGAGTCGTGCACGGGGAGGATGTGCGGATGCTGCAGGCGGGCGGCGATCCGGATTTCCTGGAGGAAGCGGTCCGGTCCGAGCGAGGCGGCGAGCTCCGGGCGCAGAACCTTGAGGGCGACGGGCCGGTCGTGCCGGAGATCGTGGGCGAGGTAGACGGTGGCCATGCCGCCGCGTCCGAGCTCGCGCTCGAGGCGATAGCGATCGGCCAGGGCGGCCGCGAAGGGGCCGGATGTGTCGGGCGATGAGGGAGGCGTCGGGGTGTCGCTCCTCGCGGGGATGGTCGACCAGGAGCGAGAGGATGAAGGTCAGCGGAAGATGAGGGGCGCGGGGGGTTTCTGCCAGACTGGGACGGCGAGGGCGGGGATTTCCGACGGGCCTCGCGTTTGATCCGTGGCGTGCGGAATGGGGGCGCGAACGTTCAAGGATAGGGGCGGGCGAAGCGGGGTGCCAGAGGTCGGTGCGGCGCGAGCGGCGGAAGGACGGCCGCATCCGTTGCTGGCGCTATATTCCCGACCGTGACTTACTGGAGACCGCCTGATTCCGACCCTGGCAGCCTGACGTGAGCTTTCGAATCGCGTATCGTGTATTGGCCGGGGTCGCACTGGCCGGCACAGCAGGCTGTCTCGGTCTTCCCCCATTCTCATCTCACCCCGTTACCGCGGAAAGCCCGAGTCTGGGATTCGAGGTTTTTTCGCTGGCCACACCCAGGGTAAGGGTACGCTCGAGTTGATCACCGGCCGACGGCGACTGCTCCACGTCGAAGGCCATGGGTACACTGCAGCCGACGGTAGCTTCCGGCTCGACCAAGTCGTCACATTCGAGGACGGTGCGGTGGAGAAGCGGACGTGGCGGCTAGCGAAACGCGGTCAGGGCACCTACACCGGCACGCTTACCGATGCGGGCGGTCCAGTGTCTGCGGAAGTGACCGGTAACCGATTTCATTTGCGCTACCTGTTGCGCAAACCGGCGGTCTATATGGAGCAGTACCTCTATCTGCGGCCGGGTGGCCGGACGATGCTGAACCTGGCGACGATTACCGTAATCGGAATACCAGTGGCACGACTCACGGAA